>JBHIEY010000284.1:0-1552 GCA_046861835.1 Fidelibacterota bacterium
GGTGGCATCGGCGGGGATCGTGTTTGTACTTGTATCGGGGACGCCTCAAGCGGCATAAGAAGCGGCCGGGGAACCCGAACCGGAGGCCCCAGCTTCAGAATAAGGTTACCTCTCCAGACAGACAAACCATACTCACCTCGTCCCTGCATGAATCGTCACTGTGCCTCCCATTAACCGTTCACAGGTTACCTCCCGGAGTCCGGTTTCCCGGAGGAGGTTAGCCAGTGCTGCCGGTGGTGGGAAGCGTTGCACCGATTCCGGCAGGTATGTATAGGCCTCCCGCGATCCGGAGACCAATCCCCCTACAACGGGTACGATCCGGTGGAAGTACCAGCCAAACACCTTCCGGAACCCCACCGTTTCGGGCAGGGTAATCTCCAGGCAGACCAGGCGGCCTCCAGGCCGTAACACCCGGCGCTGTTCCTGAAATCCCCTCACCAGATCGGCAACGTTGCGCATCAGGAACGCACTCAGGACAGCGTCGAAGGTTTTATCGGGAAAGGGAAGATCCAGCGCATCGGCGGCGGCAAAATGGAATCCCTTCCGGTGGGAGGTAGCGGCTTTCTGCCGGCTCAGCCTCAGCATGGGCAGAAGAAAATCGACACCGGTCACTGTGGCCGTTGGCAGGTGTTCCAGCACGGCCAGTCCCAGGTCGCCCGTCCCTGTCGCCAGGTCCAGGACCCGTCCGCCCGGCTGGATACGGGCCAGCCCTACGGCCCGTCGCCGCCACTTTTGGTCGCGGCCAGCGGTCATCAGCCGGTTCATGAGGTCGTAGCGCCGGGCGATCCGGGTGAACATACCCTTGACGTATTCCGTCTTGAGTTCGCCCTGAGGTGCCCGCTCCATGGTAGCGTTCGGTCTCATGAGATCGCCTCTGTCAAACCGGTGAACATTACGAATTCCGCACCGTGCATCCAATCCTCATCGGTCCCCGGGGACCGGTCTCCCATCTCTCATCCCGTTCTTGCTTCTTATCCTTCCTATGGATAATCTTTCTATTGGCCCTACGACACAACGGGGGAAATCCATGAAATCAGGGTCGGTCAAGGCCTATCCGTTCGAGATCTTCAACGTTATCCCGGGTCTACTCGGTCCCGGACGAACAGCGCAAATGACATGAAGGCATACGATCCCCTTTCCGCGCCCCTGTCTGAAGATTGGCTTGGTCTGGATGAGACTGAACGAATCCGTCTTGTCCGTGAGTATCATCGTCGGACGGGCCAGGAAATCCCGGGAGAGAAGCTCCATGCCGTCATACACGTAACGGTTGAGAATCAGGTCCTTCTGGGTGATGAGACGCCGGTCGCCGGGACTCTTCAGCGGCTCATGGATGAGGGTCTGGACCGGCATGAGGCCATTCATGCCATTGGCGGTGTACTGATAGAGCACATGTGGGACGTTTTGAAATCCAAAGGGAAGGCGGACATCTCCAACGAGGCGTATTTTGACAGTCTCCGCTCGCTCACTGCTCAGAGCTGGTTAGACCAATTCCGCTAAACGATCCTGCTCCGCCTCGCGGTCTCCCTGGAGCAAAGATATCCCCCGCCATCGC
>JBHIEY010000018.1:0-20669 GCA_046861835.1 Fidelibacterota bacterium
GCCTGGTACCGCATCGGACAGGGAAGCGAATCAGTCAAGGAGAGCCGGTGGTATGAGGGGGAACCCGTCTGGGTAACGGCGGAAAAACAGGGAGAGACGGCAGCCACCTTTTTCTGGCCGGGGTCCGAAGCAGAGATTTCCGGAATCCGGCCAACCTACTGGTTCACCTACGACGAATCCATCTCCAACAGTCAAAGGATTCAGCAGATCATCCGCTGGCTTGACCTTCCCGAAAAGGAGCGTCCCGCTTTTGTTACCCTCTATTTCAGCGATACCGACACGTGGGGACACCGGCTCGGCCCGGAGGCACCCCAGATCGATTCGGTGATCCACGAACTGGATGCCACCATCGGCTCTCTGCTGGACAGTCTGAGATCCCGGAATACCCTGGACGATTTGAACATTATTGTGACATCGGATCACGGTATGACGGCCACCAGCCCCGACCGGGTTATCTTTCTCGACGACTACATCAATCTCGAAGAGGTTCTGGTGGTGGACTGGTCACCGGTGGCCATGATCCGTCCCGGTCCGGGCATGGAGGAGGCCGTCTACTCCCAACTCCATGGCGTCCATCCCCACATGACCGTTTACCGGAAAGAGGAAATTCCCGAACGATTTCACTATCGCAATCACCGGCGGATAACCCCCATCATCTGCATCGCCGACGAAGGGTGGTCCATTTCCTCCCGTCCGTATGCCCGGGATCATCCCGGCGCATATGAAGGGGGAAGTCACGGATATGACAACCGGCTGAAATCGATGCACGCCACCTTCGTTGCCAGCGGGCCTGCCTTCAAAGACGGGATCACCGTAAGTCCATTCCGGAATGTCCACCTGTACGAACTCATGTGCCACATTCTCGACCTCGATCCGGCAGCTAATGACGGAAGTCTCGATTCCGTTCGCGTGATGCTTGACCTTCGAGAGTGATCGCCCCCCGATCCCCCGGTCGCCGACCCGTCGCTCTGGCCACCGGACCCCTTCTGTTTCTGTTGTTCATTCTCCTGCTGGATCTCGATCCCGCTAACCGTCAGATCACCACTATGGCCGCCGTGGCGGTCTGGATGGCGGCGTGGTGGATCACCGAGGTTATCCCTCTGGGAATGACGGCCCTTCTTCCCGTTGTCGTATTCCCTCTGACCGGTATTATGAGCGGAAAGGAGGTGGCGCCCGTCTATGTAAACGACATTATTTTCCTTTTTGTGGGGGGATTCATGATAGCCCTGGCCATGAAGCGGTGGAACCTCCACAAGCGAATCGCCCTGGCCATCCTCGCCCGGACAGGGAAAAGTCCCCCCCTCATCGTGCTGGGATTCATGGCCGCCACGTGGTTTCTCTCCATGTGGATCTCCAATACCGCCACGACCATGATGATGGTCCCTATCGCCCTGGCCATCATCATGAAACTGGAGGAAAGCCTGGACCGGAAAACTCTCTCCCGCTTTTCTGTGGGTCTTCTCCTGGCTGTGGCCTATTCCTCCTCCATCGGAGGGATCGCCACTCTGGTGGGGACCCCTCCCAATCTGGCCTTCGTGAAGATTTTCGCCACCCACTTTCCGGAAGCACCGGAAATCTCCTTCTCGCAGTGGTTTGCCTTTGCCCTCCCCCCATCCGTGGTTTTTCTCGCCGTCGTCTGGGGATTCGTAACCCTCCGCTTCTTCCGCAGAACCCCCTTCCGGGTCACCACGGGGGTCTTCAGGAATGAATATGAAAAAATGGGCCCCATGACCTTCGAGGAAAAGATCGTCCTTGCCGACTTTGTCCTCCTGGCTCTTCTGTGGCTGACCCGAAGTGATCTGGCCATCGGCAGCGTCGTTATCCGCGGATGGTCGTCTCTTCTCATGGTCCCCGAATTCGTCGACGATGGCACGGTGGCCATTGCCATGGCTGTCATTCTTTTCCTGATTCCGAGCAAAAAGGATCCCTCCACCACGGTTTTGAACTGGAAAACGGCCGTCCAGCTTCCGTGGAATATCGTTCTTCTGTTCGGGGGAGGATTCGCCCTGGCGGCGGGATTTGTAAGAACAGGGCTCTCCGGGTGGCTGGGGAATCAGCTGGAAGTGGCGTCGGTTTTGACTCCCTTTTTCATCGTGGTTCTGGCCTGCACCCTGGTGACCTTTCTCACCGAACTCACGTCAAACACGGCCACGGCCCAGGTCATTCTGCCCATCATCGCTTCGCTGGCCATAGCCATTCACGTCAATCCCCTGCTCTTGATGCTTCCTGTCACCCTTTCGGCCTCCTGCGCCTTCATGCTCCCTGTGGCCACGCCCCCCAACGCCATCGTTTTCGGGACCCAGAGGCTGAAGGTAGCCGACATGGCCCGGGCGGGTCTATTCGTTAATCTCACCGGCGTTGTCATCATACCGCTTGCCGTTTTCACGCTGGCCCTGCCGCTATTCGGCATCGACCTGGGCTCCCTTCCCGCATGGGCACAGTAACCCGGCGGGCCGGGTGACGCATTCGCCGGCATACTTTTCACGTTTTACTTTTGCCAAAGCCGGTGTAAACTTCACTGTTTCAAACCCCCCTGAAACGGTAGTAACACTAGTCAAAACATGCCACAAGTGACGGGTTGCGGGAAAGATGCCGGTTTTCCGGTTTAGGCGCCTGGAATCCCCCTTTCGCCTTCCCCTCTCCACACCTCCCGAGTACCCCAAGCGGTGACGACCCGGGAAGAGGAGGGAAAGGTCACGGTCGTTGTCGGCGCTCAATGGGGCGACGAGGGGAAGGGAAAGATCACCGATTTCTTCGCCTCCGGCTGCGATTATGTGGTCCGGTTTCAGGGAGGAAACAACGCCGGCCATACCGTCACCGTCAACGGCGAAGTCTACAAACTGCACCTCATCCCGTCCGGGGTTCTCTATGCCAAACCGGTTTCGGTGATCGGCACCGGGGTGGTGGTGGACCCCAGGGTTCTCCTGGAAGAAATGGACCGCCTGGAAAAGCGGGGCATCAAACCGAATCTGAAAGTGAGCGAGCGGGCCCATGTCATCATGCCCTATCATATCGTTATGGACGAATGTCTCACGGGTTTTCAGGCAGACCTGGCGGCCGGAAGCACCCGGCGGGGGATCGCACCGGTCTACGCCGACAAGATGTACCGCCACGGAATCCGGATGGGCGATCTCCTGGAACCCGCCATCTTCCGGGAAAAGCTGGAAAAGTCTTATGAATTTAACGCCCGCGTGATCCGGAACGTATTTGGAAAGGAATTCGATGTCACCCTCCGCGAGATCACCGACGATTATCTGGCCTACGGGAGAAAACTGAAACGGTTTATCACCGACACGGAGCTGGAACTGTACCGGGCGTACCGCTCCGGGAAATCGTTCCTGATGGAAGGGGCCCAGGGGGTCTCCCTGGACATCGACCACGGCCTCTATCCTCACACCACCAGTTCCACCACGCTGGCGGGACAGATCGCCGCGGGCTCGGGAGTGGGCTATCGCGGCGCGGCCCGCGTCATCGGCGTAGCCAAGGCCTATGTGACCCGGGTGGGCACCAGTCCCTTCCCCACCGAACTCACAGGGGAGGAGGCCGAAGTTATCCGCCGCAGGGGCCAGGAGTTCGGTACCACCACCGGAAGACCCCGCCGTATCGGGTGTCTCGACCTGGTACAGCTTCGCCAGGCAGTCCGGCTGAACGGGTTGACGGAGGTGGCCCTTACCAAGACCGACGTTCTCTCGGGCCTGCCGCACCTGAGAATCTGCACCGCCTACAGGATTGACGGCCGCACCGTCTCCGAAATGCCCGCCAGCCTCGGACAGATGCGGAAAGCCCAACCCATTTATGCCGACCTGAGAGGGTGGGGCGAGCTGACAGAGAAACAGATCGAGAGGTGTTGCAGGGGCGGATACGATTCCCTCCCCGCCGAAATGAGACACTACATCCGGTTTGTTGAGAAGGAAATAGCCTGCCCCGTCACCATTATCTCCCTGGGTGCGGAACGGACCCTGACCATCCTCCGGTAGCCCCGTGCGTTTCACCGGCGAAATCGTGGACTTTTCCTCCCTCACTCCCGGTGAAATCCGGGCCACGTTGCACCGCACCGGTCTCCCCCTAACCGTTTCCGAGGCTCTGAAAATCCAGAACGACATTCTTGGGCGACCTCCGTCCCTGACGGAATGCATCCTGTGGTCCATCCAGGGCTCGGAACATTCCTCGTACAAGAGCAGCAAAAGCCACCTCAAACAGTTCATTTCCGAAGGCCCCACGGTCATTCTGGGTCCGAGAGAAGACGCGGGCATCGTGGCCGTGGCCGAAGACGAAAAAGGGAACCGCTACGGCATTGTGATGAGCCACGAATCCCACAACCACCCCTCCCAGATCGTTCCCTATGAAGGGGCGGCAACGGGTATCGGAGGCAACGTCCGAGACGTTGCCTGCATGGGCGCCAGGGTCATCGCCGTTGCCGATGGACTGCGGTTTGGGGAGATCACGTCTCCTAAAACCCACTGGATTCACGATGGTGTCGTGTCGGGCATCGCCGGTTATGGGAATCCTATCGGAGTCCCAAACGTGGCCGGGGATCTTTACTTTGATGAGGGATACAATGAGAACTGCCTGGTCTCCGTGGTGACGTTGGGCGTGGTCCGGGAAGACGAAATTATCCGGTCCCGTGTCCCGCCCCGTGGGGAGGGATACGATCTCATTCTGGTGGGCAAACCGACGGACAACAGCGGGTTCGGGGGAGCCAGCTTTGCCTCCCTTGAGCTCAATGAAGATGAAAAACAGGCCAAGAAAGGGGCCGTTCAGGAACCGAATGCGTTTCTCGAAAGACATCTCCTCAAGGCCACCTACGCCCTGTTCGACATCCTGAGAGAAAAGGGTCTCCTTTCGAGAGTGGGGCTGAAAGACCTGGGGGCCGGGGGCATCGCCTGTGCCAGCGTGGAACTGGCCGACAACGGCGGATACGGCGCCGAGATTGACCTGGACAAAGTCCCCGTGGGCATGACGGGCCTTCACCCTTCGGTGATCCTCTGTTCCGAAACGCAGGAACGGTTCATGTGGGTCTCACCACCGGAGATTACCCCCATGATTCTTCGCCACTACAATGAAACCTACGGCCTGCCCACCGTTTCCAGAGGGGCAAGAGCCCAGGTGGTGGGAAAGATAACTGCAAACGGAAAGTACCGGGTCCATTCCACGAACACCCTCGTCGTGGATGCCCCGGTGAAGGAGGTGACGGGAGGATTTCTCTACCGGCGGCCCTTTGTTCCCCGGAGGAACAGGCTGAAAGAACCCAATATTCGCGAACCAGAGGACTATGACGCCACCCTTCTCGCTCTCCTGGCCCATGAGAATGTGGCCTCCCGCTCCCCCCTTTACGAAACCTACGATAAACAGGTTCAGGGCCGGACGGTGGTGGAGGCGGGCCGGGGCGACGCCGGCGTCCTGCAGCCCTTTGCCGATGACGATTATCCCGGAGAGATCCACCAGGTGGGGGTCGCCCTCTCGATGGATCACAATCCCCGGTACTGCAGAATCGATCCCTTCTGGGGAGCCGTCAACGCCGTGGTGGAATCGATGCGAAACGTGGCAGCGGTGGGTGCCACGCCGCAGGCGGTGACCGACTGCCTCTGTTTCGGCAATCCGGAAAAAGAACACCAGATGTGGGACTTCGTGGAATCCGTCCGGGGTGTGGCCCATGCATGCAGGGAGATCCATCTGAAAGAATTCCCCGGGTTCCCCGTTCCCGTCATCGCCGGCAACGTTTCCTTCTATAATGAATCCAAACGGGGTCCCATTCCCCCCAGTCCCATCGTGAGCTGCCTGGGAAAGCTTGACGATGTCTCCCGGGCCGTCACTCCAGGATTCAAAACGCCCGAATCCCTTCTCTGCCTTGTGGGGGAACGGAAGGACGAATGCGGAGGGAGCATCTATTATGCCCTCCATGGCGCCCTGGGTAGGCGGCTTCCCAAACCCGACCTCCACGAAGTCCAGCAGCAGATATACGCCGTCACAGAAGCCGCCTCTGCCGGACTGGTCCTGTCGTGCCATGACATATCCGAAGGGGGAGCGGCCGTGGCCCTGGCCGAAATGAGCTTTCTTTCTCCTGTCCCTGTCACATCCGCCGGTTTCATCGGGTGCCGGGTTGAGATCCCCGGGGAGCTGCGCACCGACAAATTGCTCTTCGGAGAAACGGGGGGATTCATTCTCGAGATCCATGCCGGGGACCTTGACGCCCTGGAAACAATTTTCCACCGCTACGGCGTTTCTCTGTCAAGAATCGGCCGGACCACCTCCCGGGCCACCCTTGCCATGAACGGCTCTATCCGTCTCCCTGTATCCCGGGCCGTAAAGGCGTGGGAGGAAGGATTGAGGGAGAAACTGGGATGACGCCCCCCGGAAGGAAGGTGGATTCATCCTCTGCAGCAGGACGGAGAATGGACTACCGGTCCGCAGGGGTCGATATCGACGCCTCAAACCAGGCCGTGCGCCGCATCGCCCGGATCGTGCGGAAGACTTTCGGCCCGGCTGTCCTTACGGAGATAGGAGCCTTTGGATCGATGGTCGATCTGGAGGAAATCACCCGGGGCTACCGCCATCCAGTTCTGGTCCAGAGTATGGACGGTGTGGGGACGAAAATGATTGTCGCCAGAATGATGAACCGGTACGACACCATAGGAATGGACCTGGTCAGCACCACCTGCAACGACGTGGCGGTGCACGGCGCAAAGCCGGTTATGCTGATGGACTATATCGCCAGCGACAGGATGGATCCGGATGTGATCGAAGCCCTCGTGGAGGGGATGGTCCGGGCATGCCGGGAGGTGGATGTTGCCCTGGTAGGGGGAGAAACGGCCCAAATGCCCGACACCTACCTCCCCGGAGAACACGATCTTGTGGGGGTTATCACCGGGGTGGCGGAAAAGGACCGTCTCCTGCCCGGTGGGAAGATACAACCGGGTGACGTTCTCCTCGGTCTTGCTTCCAGCGGCCTCCATACCAACGGCTACTCTCTTGCCAGGAAGGTTTTCCTTGAAGAAGGAAAGTTTCAGGTGGACTCATACCATCCGGAGCTGGAGTCGACCGTTGGTGAAATCCTTTTAGAGCCTCATCTCAATTACACGCGACCGGCCCTGGCCCTTGCGGACGGCGGTCTTCCGGTCAAGGCCATGGCCCACATTACCGGCGGGGGGCTTCTGGAGAATATCCCCCGGGTTCTCCCTCCCGGATGCGCCGGTGAAATTCACCCCGAAAACTGGCCGCACCCCCCGGTGTTTGGTGTGATGATGAACCTGGGAAATGTCGACCGACACGAGATGTTCCGCACCTTCAATATGGGAATCGGCCTGGTGATCGTCTCTCCTCCGGAAGAGGTGGAAAAGGTCACACAAATGGTTGAACAATTCCGATCGTTCCGGATTCACGAAATCGGGGCGGTGGTGGAAGGAAACGGGGAAGTCAACCTGGTATGATCCGGATCGCCATCATTCAGTTTCCAGGAAGCAACTGCGAACGGGAATCCATACTGGCCGTCAAACGGGCGGGAATGGAGCCGGTGGAATTCCTCTGGAACGAATCCCCCGGTAAGCTTCAGGACTGCGACGGTTACTTCCTCATTGGCGGGTTCGCCTATGAAGACCGCTCCCGGGCCGGAATCATCGCCGCTCTCGACCCCCTCATGGGCGTCATCCGGGAGCAAAGCAAGAAAGGAAAGCCCGTCCTGGGCGTTTGTAACGGTGCCCAGGTACTGGTGGAGGCCGGTCTGGTGCCCGGACTGGACGGCCACGGCCTGGGGATGGCCCTCGCCTCAAACCGGCGGGTGAAAAACGGTCATGTTCTCGGCACGGGCTACTACAACGCCTGGGTCAACATCCGGCTTGCCGTTGCCCCCCACCGGTGCGCCTTCACGGGGGATATGAAACCGGAAAACCACTTCCCCGTTCCGGTCGCCCACGCCGAAGGAAGATTCATGCTCCCGGAAGAGCTCCTGACCGAGCTGAAGAAGAACGGACAGACCGTTTTTCGCTATTGTGACAACACCGGGGCCGTCACACCGGAATTCCCCGTGAATCCCAACGGATCGGCAGACAATCTTGCGGCGGTGTGCAACCCGGAAGGAAATGTCCTGGCCATGATGCCCCACCCGGAACGGACGCCCCGGGCAGATGGGATCTTTACGTCCATGAGAAACCGTATCCGGGACAAGAAACGGGTGAAGGCCCGGACCGTGGGCTTTTATCCCCCCCGGCTGTCACTTAGCCCATACGACCCTCCGGGGAATGCCCGGGAAGTTCTCGTCGATCTCATCATAACGGACCACGAGGCCGTAACGGTAGAGAGCGCTCTTAACCAGCTCGATATTCCCGTCACCGTTTCCCGGCTGACCCACTGGGAAATCGGTATGGAGACCCCTCCGGCCGGCACGTTCATTAAGGAAATTGAGGAGACGGGGGAACTGTTCAATTCCAATAAAGAAAGGGTGGTCACGTGGAACCCGGACCCCGGCGCCGTCGCCCTCCTGGTTCGCTACAGGGATGACTTCGTGGGTCAACAAAAGCTGGACGTCTTAAGACACCGGTTTCAAATGAATTCCATCCGTCACATCCGGAAGGGGGTTCTCTGGACCCTGACCCCCAGGAACGGGGATCCCCATGATGTGCTTGAACGCGTGCTCCAGACCCATATTCTGTTCAACCCCTACTCCCACGTCTCCTTCCGGTACCGTTAACGCCATGGATCACTACCGGACAATTATCCAGAACAATCTGGACAACTGTTTAACCGAAACCCATTTCCCCCTGGGGAAAAAACGCACGGGCAAGGTGAGAGACCGGTACGAGTCGGGGCACACCCTCTTTCTCATTACTACCGACAGACAGAGCGCCTTCGATCGAATCCTGGCCTCGATTCCGTTCAAAGGCCAGGTCCTCAATGAGACCAGTGTCTGGTGGTTCGAACGAACCCGGAACATCATAGGCAATCATGTGCTTGATGTTCCCGATCCGAATGTCACCGTGGCCAGGAGATGCACGGTATTCCCGGTGGAATTTGTGGTTCGAGGCTACATCACAGGGACCACACAAACCTCCCTGTGGACACACTACGAGAGGGGAGTCCGAACCTACTGCGGCCACGCCTTGCCCGATGGCCTGCGGAAAAACGAGAGACTCGATCCCCCTCTCTTGACTCCCACCACGAAGGCCAGGGAGCACGACCGTCCTGTCTCACCCCGGGAAATTCTTGAAGAAGGACTCATGGATGAGCAGGAGTGGTCCGTGACCAGCGAGGCGGCTCTGGCACTGTTTGACTTCGGTCAACGGGTGGCCCGGGAGCACGGTCTCATTCTCGTGGATACCAAGTACGAATTCGGCCAGAGTGAATCGGGAGAGATCGTTCTGGTGGACGAAATCCATACGCCTGATTCCAGCCGGTACTGGCTGGCCAGCTCGTACCGGACAAGATTCGAGAAGGGGGAGGAGCCCGAAAATATCGATAAGGAGTTTCTCCGGCTCTGGTTTGTCGATCACTGCGACCCCTACCGAGACAGAATCCTCCCCGAACCACCGGAAGACCTCGTCATTGAGCTGTCGAGACGCTATATTCAACTGTATGAAATGATTACCGGAAGACCGTTTTCCTTCCCGGAGCAAGGTTACCCCATCTCCGAACGCATCGAACAAAACCTCAGAGCCTATCTATGAATCAGGAGCAGGCAGGTAAAGCCGTTCTTATTCTCGGGTCTTCCTCCGACGAAGGTCAGGCCGCCAGGATAACGGAAAAACTGGACACCTACGGAATCCCCTGGGACCGGCACGTGGCCTCCGCCCACAAAGAGCCGGAACGAGTTCTCGAAATTCTCCGGTCCTATGAAAATGAGAAATCCCTGGTCTATGTTACCATCGCGGGCCGGTCCAACGCCCTGTCCGGTTTCGTAGCGGCCAACTCCCCTTTTCCCACCCTGGCGTGTCCCCCCTTCAAGGACCGGATCGATATGATGGTGAACATTCATTCCACACTGCAGATGCCCAGCCGTACCCCCGTTCTCACCGTCCTGGACCCGGGCAACTGTGCCCTGGCCGTGAAACGGATCCTTTCCTTAACCGCAGAGGGCACAGGGAACTGACATATGTTAGAAAAGGTGACCAAAGAAATGACAGGCGTTCCCCTAACCATCACCGTACTCTTAGTGAGATTAAGCGTGTTCACCGAGTTAGATAGATTCTCTCTGTGACCTCCGTGGTTGATAGGTACAACATCTCTCCCCTGGACGACCGCTATCGCCGCGAACTTGAGGTTCTGGTCCCCTACGTCTCCGAATTCGCCCTGAATCGCTACCGGGTGCGAGTGGAAATTGAATATCTGATCGCCCTCGGCGAAGAGAAGGACATTCCGGAACTGCCTCCGCTGCCGTCGTCGCACCGTGAGCATCTTCGGTCTCTTTACCGAAATTTTTCGCCGCGGGACTTTCGGGCCATCAAGAACCGGGAGACCCGAACCGGCCATGACGTCAAGGCCGTGGAGTATTTTCTACGCAGGAAACTTGACACGATAGGGCTCGGTGTGTACGGGCCGTGGATTCATTACGCCCTGACGTCCGAGGATATAAACAACCTGGCCTACGGCCTCATGTGGAAGGAGGCCCTGGAAACCGTTTATCTTCCCCTTCTCGAACGGCTTCAGACGCGGTTGAATGCCCTGGCCCACCGCTACAAAAACCTCTCCATGCTGGCCCTCACTCACGGTCAGCCCGCTACCCCGACCTCGCTGGGAAAGGAATTTGCCGTTTTTCACCACCGGCTGGCCCGGCAGCTGAAGCAGCTCACATCCCACTCGCTGGAAGGAAAGCTGTCGGGAGCGTCAGGTACCTGGAGCGCCCATACCGTCGGTCACCCCCGCGTCAACTGGTTCCGCTTCACCCGCCATTTCATCTCCTCCCTGGGCCTCACGCCCACCCTTTTGACAACCCAGATTCCCTCCCAAGATTCACTGGCGGAAAGTTACCACTTGTTGATCCGGGTCAATACCATTTTGATCGATCTCTGCCGGGACCTGTGGTTGTACACCAGCCGGGGCATCTTCCGCCTCAAGATCCGGGAGGGAGAAATTGGATCTTCCACCATGCCCCACAAGGTAAATCCCATCCATTTTGAAAATGCCGAAGGCAACGCCGGACTGGCCGTGGCCTATTTTTCACACCTGGCCCAGACCCTTCCGGTGTCGCGCCTTCAACGGGATCTCTCGGGCAGCACGGCCATCCGGAATCAGGGGGTGGCTCTGGGCCATTCCCTTCTGGCTTTGAAAAACCTGCTTAAGGGTCTCGAGAGGGTGGCGGTGGACAGGACCCGGATAAGCCGGGAACTGGAGGGCCACTGGGAGGTTCTGGCCGAAGCCGTTCAGACGGTCCTGAGAAAACGGGGCAGGGGCGATCCTTACCAGAAGCTCCAATCACTCACCCGGGGGAAGACGGTATCCCGTCAGCAGATGACGGAATTCATTGAAAACCTCGACCTGCCCGATGAGGACAAAGAGAGACTGCTGTCCCTCACCCCTGAGACGTACACCGGTCTGGCGGCCAAAGCGGTGGAGGCCATGTAGCCGTTATGTGCGGCGTGGTCGGCATTATTTCCCACAGGCCGGTAGCCCCCGAGCTGTACGAAAGCCTGATTCATCTCCAGCACCGGGGGCAGGACGCCGCCGGTATTATGACGTACGACACCCGGTTTCATTCCAAGAAGGGGGTGGGACTCGTCCGGGATATCTTCGATGAGGAGAGCATGATGAGGCTGCAGGGGGCCGTGGGAATCGGCCATACCCGGTATCCCACGTCGGGGGGATTCAGCATGGAGGAGGCCCAGCCGTTCTGGACAGGCGTTCCGTACGGGATCGCCATGGCCCACAATGGAAACATCATCAACCACAGCGATCTGGTCAGAAGACTCGCCGAGAAACACCAGCGCTATGTGAATTCCACCAGCGATACCGAGGCGGTGATGCATCTGTTTGCCGACGCCCTGGACAATTCGGCTTCCCGGGGGGATGGAACAGATTTCTTTCATCATATTTGCCGGGCGGTTCAGACCGTTTTTGAGGAGACCAGTGGATCGTACTCCACGGTCGCCATGATCATCGGCAAGGGCATGGTGGTTTTCCGCGATCCCCACGGCATCCGTCCCCTTGCCAGGGGAGAACGGCACAATCCCGACGGCACCACCGATTACATTTTCGCCTCCGAAACGACCATGTTCTATGCCCTCGGATTTGAGCTGTCTGGCAATGTGGCACCCGGAGAAGTGGTATTTGTCAGCGGCGACGGCACCTATCACAGCCGGATCCTCACCCGGAGTCAGTTTACCCCCTGTGTCTTCGAGTATGTCTACTTCGCCCGGCCAGATACCATGATGAATGATGTGAGCGTCTACCGGGCCCGGCTCCGCATGGGACAGAATCTCGCCCGGAGGTGGAAGGAGACCTTCCCGGGACTGCTTCCCGATATCGTCATTCCTGCCCCCTCTACCGCCAATACGGCCGCCCTCTCTTTCGCCAACGAACTGGGGGTCCGCTATTCCGAGGGACTCTACAAAAACCCCTTCATCGGCCGGACGTTCATCATGCCCGGCCAGGAGGAGCGGAAACGTTCGGTCCGGTACAAACTCGTCCCCCAGGAAACGGAGATTAAGGACAAGACCGTTCTCATCGTGGACGACAGTATCGTCCGGGGCAATACGAGCCGGGAGATCGTCAAAATGGTGAGGGAATTCGGCGCCAGGGAAGTCTACTTTGCCTCCACATGCCCCCCCGTGAGAAATCCCTGCTTCTACGGCGTCGATATGCCCACCCGGTCGGAATTGATCGCTCACCGCATGTCGGAAAAAGAGATTCAGGACCACATCGGTGCCGACAAACTGCTGTACCAAAGGCTTGACGATCTGGAAGAAGCCGTCACCCGGAAGGGGGAACACGACATCGACCGCCCCTGCATGGCATGCCTCGACGGCTGGTATGTCACCGGGGATGTGGACGAGACAAAAATGGCGGAGATGGAAGAAAAGAGGAACCGCGAACGCAACGACGCGTGAGCCACACAGAACACAGAGATGACACGGAACTGACAGATGCCTGATAGCTTGTGGTGAAAAAATGAAAGTACTCGTCTACGGATCGGGGGGCAGGGACCACTGCCTGTGCGACACCTACGGTGACAGTCAACACGTGGACAAGGTCTATTTCGCCCCGGGAAATCCCGGCGTTCTCCATACCCCGAAAGGGAAACGGGGACTGATTGAACTGCTCCCCCTCACCGATTTCGGCGACATCGCCGACTTCTGCGTTGACAATCGTATCGACCTTGTGGATGTGGGTTCAGAAACCCCGCTGGAAAAGGGATTGATTGACGTTCTCACCGAAAAGGGAATCCCGGCCATCGGCCCCAGGAAGGCCTACGTGAGATTGGAAAGTGACCGGGCATTTACCGATGATCTCCTGGTGAAAATCGGCGTTCCCAAGCCGGAATACGCCGTTTTTGACGATCCCCGGAGAGCCAGGGACTATGTGCGCAATATCGGATATCAGGTGGTGGTCAAGGCCAATGGACTTGCAGCGGGAAAAGGGGCCATCGTATGCGATGACGTCCCCGAGGCGGAAGCCGCCATCCAGAAGATCATGGTGGAAAAGGTGTTCGGCGACTCGGGAAACAAGATTGTTATTGAGGAGAGAAAGTACGGTACCGAAATCTCCTTCTTCGCCTACCTGGATGGGAAACACGTGATGCCCCTGAAGATGTTCGCCCAGGACTATAAGGCCGCCTTCGACCCTGACGACCGGGAAGCCATTGAACAGTTTGGCGGCAACCTGAATACGGGGGGAACGGGTTGCTATTGCCCCCACACGCTGGTCACGCCGTGGTTGCTGAACCGGATCATCAAGGAGATCGTCAATCCCACCGTGAACGCCATATACAACGATCTCGGGTGGGACTACCAGGGGGTGCTGTACTGGGGCTTGAATCTCGATCCCTATGACAACCTTGATGTCTTCGAAATCAACGTGCGGCACGGCGATCCCGAATGGGAGGTTCTGGCCCGGAAATTGAGCACCGATCTTTTTGAGATCGGCATGGCTGTCTGCGGGGGATCGCTCGACACCATCAAACAGGTGTGGAATAATCAGACCTATGTGGACGTCATCGCCATGGAGGGGCGCTCCCGGGCTTCCTCGGGATGGAACAAAGGCTATCCCGGCCGGTACGGTCGGGGGCACCGGATTGAAGGACTCGACAGAATCGAACGGGGCATCGCCGTCTACTATGCGGGAGTGGACGAAAACCCCGGAAAAGGTCTGGTCACCTACGGGGGACGGGTGCTCCATGTGGTGGCCGGGGATCGTTCCCTGGAAGGAGCACGGGAAAAAGCGTACAGAAACATCGAGAAGATCGCCTTCATTGACCATAAGAACGGTGACGCCAACTGTATGCGATTCCGGAAAACCATTGGGCTGTGATGATTCATGAAAAAAGTTAAGCTCGGAATTCTGGGTTCGACGAAAGGGACGGACCTGCAGGCCATCATCGACGCCATCGGCCGGGGGGAACTGGACGCCTCCGTGGAAGTCGTCATCAGCAACAGAAAGAACGCCATCATCCTCGACCGGGCCCGCCATCACGGCATCGACGCGGTGTTTATCAGTCACAAAGACAAAACGAGGGAAGAATTCGACGCCGAAATATCCCGGGAACTGGAAAAACGGGGGGTTCAGCTTGTACTCCTCATCGGATTCATGCGCATCCTTTCGGCACAGTTCTGCCGCCGGTGGCGCAACCGGGTGATGAACGTTCACCCGTCGCTTCTGCCCGCATTCGCGGGGGGAATGGACATGAACGTCCATGAGGCTGTCCTGAACGCCGGGGTCAAAGAGACAGGGTGTACCATCCATTTCGTCACGGAAAACGTCGACGCCGGCCCCATCGTGATTCAGAAACGGTGTACCGTCGAACCGGACGATACGCCCGAAACGCTGAAAAAAAAGGTTCAGACACTGGAAGGAAAGGCCTTCATAGAGGCCATCCACCTTTTCCAGGAAGGAAAACTCTCCCGGATTCATGCCTAACTGCGAACATTCAGGTCCCGCGAGCCTCCGTCATGCTGAGCTTGACGAAGCATGAGCAGGGATAAAACAGACGATAGAGCTTGGGCCACCCTTCGACAGGCTCAGGGTGACAGTGCAAATCCTCATCCCAGCGGATGAACACAGAGATCATTCCCGTCCGGCGTGCTCTGATTTCAGTTTTCGATAAGAGCGGCATTGTTGAACTCGCAAGAGCGTTGACAGACCTTGCCGTGGAGATCATATCCACGGGGGGAACGGCCCAGGTCCTCAAGGAAGCCGGAATCGCCGTCACTCCCGTGTCCCGTATAACCGATTTTCCCGAAATCATGGGGGGTCGCGTGAAAACCCTCCATCCTGCGATTCACGGAGGCATTCTGGGGCTCCGCGACAGGGACGACTCTGAAGCCCGGAAACGGGAGATTCCCTGGATTGATCTGGTCATCTGCAACCTCTACCCATTTCAGGAAACCGTCATGAGCGGGGAGGTTTCCCTGGACGACGCTCTCGAAGCCGTCGATATTGGGGGACCGGCCATGATCCGCAGTGCCGCCAAGAATGTGGGGTGGGTTGGGGCGGTCGTCGACCCCCGGGACTACCCCGACCTGGTTAATGAGTTGAACGAGGAGGGGGGATTGACCTTTTCCACCAGGAAGCGGCTGTCGGCGAAGGCCTTTGCTCATACGGCCCGCTACGATGCCCTCATCTACGGGTTTCTCAACGATACCCCTTTTGGGGAATCCGTCACCCTGACCTTCGACAGGGCCACCGATCTCCGGTATGGAGAAAACCCCCACCAGAAGGGGGCGGCCTATGTCGATCCTCTCTACCGGGATCAGACCATTCTAAACGCGAAAATCCACCAGGGGAAAAGACTGTCGTATAACAACATTATGGACGCCGATGGAGCTCTGAGCTGCCTGAAGGAGTTTTCCGGACCGGCGTGCGTCGTGGTCAAACACGCCAACCCCTGCGGTGTGGCTTCCAGCGGCGACATCACCGACTGTTTCACCCGGGCCTTCGAGGCCGATTCCCTCTCTGCCTTTGGAGGAATTGTGGCCGTCAACCGGAAATGTACCCGGGAGATCGCCCAATACCTTCGCAAGGTCTTTATTGAAATCGTTATTGCCCCCCGGTACGAACCGGAAGCGCTGGAAATCTTTCGCAAGAAGAAAAATCTGAGAGTGCTGGAAGTGGGTGACATTACCCCTGTTCAGGAGAGACTGGAATTCCGGCACGTGGCCGGGGGGATGCTACTGCAGGAAACCAACGTGCATGCCGTGACCCCGGGACAGATAACTGCCGTGACGAAAATCGAGCCCACGGATGAGCAAATCGATGATATGCTGTTTGCCTGGAAAGTCATCAAATACGTAAAGTCAAACGCGATCCTGACGGCACGGAATCACACCACGGTGGGCATCGGCTCGGGTCAGGTGTCCCGGATCGATGCTGTCGATATTGCCGTGAGGAAATCGGGGGAGAATATTGCAGGTGCCGTTCTGGCGTCCGATGCGTTTTTCCCCTTTCGCGACAGCATTGACAGGATCGCCGGTACGGGGATCCGGGCTGTCATCCAGCCGGGGGGATCGATCCGCGATCAGGAAGTGATCGATGCCTGCAATGAGCATGGAATCGCCATGGTTTTTACAGGAACCCGCTGTTTCAAGCATTGAAAAAGGATACCGTCATGACCTATGCAGATGTTCTTCGGCCGTCCCTGGAAAGGGAGGCCAGGATTTATGATATCACTCTGGTGGCAGGAGGGTCCCTCCTGATTGCCCTCCTGTCACAAATCAGGATTCCTCTCCCCTTCACCCCCGTTCCCATAACGGGGCAGACCCTGGGGGTTCTCCTTGCCGGGGCCATGTTGGGCCGCATACGGGGAACGTTCACCGTTGTGGTCTATCTGGGCCAGGGGGCGGCGGGACTCCCCTTTTTCGCCGGAGGTGCAGCCGGGCTGACCCACCTTATGGGACCCACGGGGGGTTACCTGTTCGGTTTCATCGGGGGGGCCTATGTTACGGGGCTTCTGGCCGAAAAAGGGTGGGACAGAAAACCGGGAACCACCGTTGTGGCCATGATACTCGGAAATGTGGCCATATTTGCCGTGGGGCTGACCTGGCTGGGCCTGTACACACGATCGTACGACGTCTTTTCCCTGGGACTCTTCCCGTTTATTCCCGGGGATATCATCAAGATCGGACTGGCCGCCGTTCTCCTCCCCTACGGGTGGAAGTGGCTGGACAGACCTAACGCTTGAGCTCGGGGATGTCCCGGTACAGATCGAGGGATTCCGGGTTAGCCAGGGCGTCCCGGTTCAGGGCTTCGTCTCCATGGATGATTTTCTTTACCGCAATCTCCACTTTCTTTCCATTGATCGTATAGGGGATATCGCCGACGGGCAGTACCTTTGCCGGCACATGGCGGGGGGAACACTGTTCCCGGATCGTCGATTTAACCTTTTCAACTAGATCTCCCGTCAGCCGGATGCCGCCGGCAAGTTTGAGAAACAGGATCACCCGTTCGTCCCCGTCCCATTTCTGCCCTACCACCAGGCTGTCCTCCACTTCCGGGAGGGCTTCCACCACGCGGTAGATTTCTGCCGTCCCGATGCGAACGCCGCCCGGGTTGAGAGTGGCATCGCTCCGGCCGAAAATCTTAACCCCCCCGCGGTCACTGATGGTAATATAGTCCCCGTGGGTCCAGATCTCCGGGTAGACATCGAAATAGGCGTGCCGGTATTTGGAGCCGTCCGGATCGTTCCAGAAGGAAACGGGCATAGACGGAAACGGAGCGGTACAGACCAGTTCCCCTTTCCGGTTCAGCCGGGGCCGGCCGTTCTCATCAAAAGAGGCCACCTTCATGCCGAGCCCCCGGCACTGCAGCTCCCCCCGGTAGACGGGAAGGGTGGGATTGCCCAGGGCAAAGCACGAAATGATATCGGTCCCGCCGGAGATGGATGCCAGAAGAAGCTCCTTTTTGATATCCCGGTAGACATAATCAAAGCTCTCCTCCACCAGAGGCGATCCTGTGGACAACACAGCCCTCAGTTTCTCCAGATTGAACTCCCTGCCGGGTCTTAGTCCAGCCGCTTCACAGGAAGCGATGAACTTCGCGCTCGTGCCAAAAACGGTGATGCCCAGATCCTGGGCCATCCGCCACAGGGCACCGGAATCCGGATAAGAGGGTGAACCGTCATAAAGTACCACGGTCGCCCCCACCGCCAGGGAAGTGATGAGCCAGTTCCACATCATCCACCCGCAGGTGGTGAAATAGAATATGGTGTCCTCCCGCGTCAGATCGGTGTGCAATCTCAGCTCCTTCAGGTGCTGAAGCAGAGTGCCCCCGGCGCCGTGCACCATGGACTTGGGCAAACCGGTGGTGCCGGAGGAATACATAATGGTCAGAGGGTGATCAAACGGAAGTTGCTCAAACACAAGGTCCTCAGAATCCCCCCGTCCCACGAATTCTTCATACCCCGTGGCCCGTGAAATGCGGGAAATGTCCGGCTCAGGGTCCGTATAGGGGATGACAATAACCTTTTGAACCGTGGGAAGCTCGTGAAGAATGCCCTCCAGCTTTGACAGGGAGTCGAAAACCTTCCCATTGTAGAGATAACCGTTGGCGGAAAACAAAATCTTGGGCTCAATTTGCATGAACCGGTCCAGCACCCCTTGAATCCCGAAATCGGGAGATGAGGAACTCCATATGGCTCCAAGGGAAGCGGTGGCCAGAAGGGCAATCACCGTTTCGGGCATATTGGGCATGAACCCGGCCACCCGGTCCCCTTTGCCTATCCCCTCCTCCTTGAGGGCCCGGGCAAGCCTGGCCACCTCCCGGTAGAGTTCCCCGTAGGAAAGTATTCGAACGGGTTGCCCTTCGCCCTGAAATACGAGGGCAGGTTTGCTGTCGCGGTAGCGGAGGAGGTTTTCGGCATAGTTCAACCGGGCACCCGAAAACCACCGGGCGCCGGGCATCCGGGAGATATCATCCACCACACTATCGTACGATCTGGAATGGATGATGTCCATGAATCTCCAGACGGCAGCCCAGAAACCGGCTATGTCCGTTACCGACCACTCATACAGGTCGAAATAATCTTTGAGGTTCCGCCCGTAGGACTCGTTGACAAAGCGCCGGAATGCATCCATCTGGGTGCTTGCGATTTGCCGTGGTGATGGTCTCCACAGGATCTGCGACATGATATCCTCCTGGCGTTATCGTCCAAATGGTAATCCGTTCTCCTCATAAAATCAACCCAAATACGGTTTGAATGTGCTGGTGCCGGTCTCTAAATTCCTTTCTGTTTCCCGGAAAACATGGAGGGGACATGCCCGATGAAATACGTCTATTTTTTTGGTGAGGGAGAGGCCGACGGCAGTTCACAGATGCGGGATCTTTTGGGCGGAAAGGGTGCCAACATAGCAGAAATGACAAATCTGGGCATCCCTGTTCCTCCGGGATTCACCATCACCACAGACGTGTGCACCTACTTTTATGAGCACGGGAAAACCTATCCCCCTGACCTTAAGCGGCAGGTGGACGAGGGTCTTCGCAGGGTGGAATCCATCATGAACCGGAAGTTCGGCGACCCTGAAAATCCCCTCCTGGTGTCGGTTCGTTCGGGGGCTGCGGTCTCCATGCCCGGCATGATGGAAACGGTCCTCAATGTGGGTCTCACTTCCACGACCCTTCCCGGGTTGATTGAAAAAACCGGAAATCCCCGGTTTGTCTACGATGCTTACCGGCGCCTGATTATGATGTACTCCGATGTGGTCATGGAAAAGGCGGAGGGAAAGACCCCGCCTGACGGCCACGGGATACGGGAGAGGCTGGAAAGCCTCATTGACGGGCGAAAAAAAGAGCGGGGTATCACGCTCGACACGGATCTGGATGCCGGCGACTGGGAGGCCCTCTCTCAGAGCTTCAAGGAAACGATCCAACAGACCCTGGGGGAACCGTTCCCGGATGATCCCCACCAGCAACTGTGGGGGGCCATTGGCGCCGTTTTCCATTCCTGGAACGGAAAGCGGGCGGTAGCCTACCGGCGCATTGAGGATCTTCCGGACGAAATGGGTACGGCTGTGAATGTTCAGGCCATGGTGTTTGGCAATACCGGCGATACCAGCGCCACGGGGGTGGCTTTCACCCGGAACCCTGCTACCGGTGAGAAGGTGTTCTATGGAGAGTGGCTGCCCAACGCCCAGGGGGAAGATGTGGTGGCCGGTATCCGGACCCCCAATCCCATTAACATCCGGGGGAAAACGGGAAAAAGCCGGAATCTCCCCTCGCTGGAAGAGGCTATGCCCCGGGTCTACGGCCAGCTCAACGCCATTCAGGAGAAACTGGACACCCATTACCGGGATATGCAGGATATCGAATTCACGATCGAAGGCGGCAAATTGTGGATGCTTCAAACGAGGGCGGGAAAACGGAATGGCTCGGCCGCTGTCAGGATGGCCGTGGAGATGTTCGAAGAGCGGTTAATCACCGAAAAAGAGGCTCTTATGCGGGTCAAACCTTCCCAGCTTGACGAGCTCCTCCATCCCATGGTGGATCCGGATGCGGAAGAAACGACTCCCGTTCTCGCCCGTGGACTGCCCGCCGGCCCC
>JBHIEY010000019.1:0-20539 GCA_046861835.1 Fidelibacterota bacterium
ACCATCCCGAAATCAAACTCATTGTCCTTCTCATCGCCGAACGGCCGGAAGAAGTCACGGATATGGAGCGCAACGTGCAGGCGGAGGTCATCAGTTCCACGTTTGACGAGCAGCCCGAGCGCCACGTCCAGGTGGCCCACATGGCCCTGGAGAAGGCCAAGAGGATGGTGGAGTACGGCTCCGATGTGGTCATTCTGCTGGACAGTATCACCCGCCTGGCCCGGGCCCACAACGCCGTGGTTCCCCACAGCGGGAAGATCCTTTCGGGCGGCATCGACGCCAATGCCCTTCACCGCCCCCGGCGGTTCTTCGGATCCGCCAGGAACACGGAAGAGGGGGGAAGTCTGACCATTATTGCCACCGCCCTCATCGATACCGGCAGCCGTATGGACGACGTGATTTTCGAGGAATTCAAGGGAACGGGAAATATGGAACTGGTTCTTGACCGGCGGTTGAGCGACAGAAGAATATTCCCCTCCTTCGACCTTATCCGCTCCGGTACCCGGAAAGAAGAGCTCCTTCTGTCCAAAAAAGAACTTGCAAGAGTCTGGATTCTTAGAAAGATTCTCAATGAGATGACTCCCATAGAGGCGATGGAGTTTCTCCTGGACCGGATGAAGCGGACCAGTACCAACCAAGAATTCCTGGATACCATGAGCCAGTAATGCCGGTGATTACGTAAGACCGTCGAACTTCCTCATGTCCAAGAATTCCCAGCCGATCAAATCCATTGTAGCCCGCATCGGAACCGATAAACCGGTTCGAAAAACCCCTTACCAGGTGAAAGGGCTCATCATGAGGGATTTCCGGGATGAGCCCATCGTCCCCCTGATTGACGGCAGCTACCGGGAGCGGTTTCTCTACCCCAGGGTTCAGGTCAAGATTTTGAACGAGCAAATCTATTTTGTCGGTATCAAAGAGGGGGTGGAACCGATCCAGTCCATCGCCCGCAAGCTCAAGATCATGAATTTCGGCAACATCACCTTCGAGGTTGACGGTGTGGAGGTGGAAGTGTCGGAAAACCGGTTCGCCCCCGCCGGTCGATTGATCCGCTACACCTTTCTCACGCCGTGGATTGCCCTCAACGATACCAACCTTGCCAAGTACCGGTACATGTACGGGGATGAAAGGGTGAAGTTCTTGAGCCGGTTATTAAGCCAGAATATTGTTTTTCTGGCCAAAGAAATGGGGCTCGATCTTCACACCAAGGTCTATTCAAAGCTCGGTCTGGAGTCCCTGTATCCCAAGATGGTGGACGACGGACAGATGGGGGCGTTTCAAGGGGAGTTCCGGACCAATTTTGTCCTGCCGAACTTCCTGGGCATGGGTAACGGTATCACCAAGGGGTACGGCGTTCTTTTCAGCCAGTACAATCCCGCCGATTTTTCCTTTGACGAATCGAAGTTGAAGCGGGCTCCCGCAAGAAAGAAGGTCGTTGAGGAGATGCCTCAGGACTGGGAAAAGGATGCGTTGGCTCCCGACGATATTCCCCGGAGTCGACGGGTTCACAGACCCCAGGAAGAGCCCAACTACAACTCCCTCGAATACCACAAACGGACCCATTAGATTCCGCCCCGGCGGAATGGCCACTCCTGTGCTTGCCCAACGGGTAACCCGTATCCAGCCCTCCTTTACCCTGGAGATGACTGCCAGGGCGGCAGAACTCCGGCATGAGGGGATCGACGTGATTGACCTGGGGGTGGGGGAACCCGACTTCAACACACCCCGGAATATCCGGGAGGCCGCCAAGCGGGCCATGGACGGGGGGTACACCAAGTATACCCCGGCCGCGGGGCTGAGAGAACTCAGGGAAGCCATCGCGACCAAGCTCAGGCGCGATAACGGCCTGGACTATTCCCCCGACCAGATCATCGTCTCGAACGGGGCAAAACACTCTCTGAGTACGGCGTGTCAGGCCCTGTTTAACCCCGGGGACCGGGTCATTATCTTCAGTCCCTACTGGGTTTCCTTTCCCGAATTCATCCGCCTGGCCGACGCCGAACCGGTGGTGGTCCGGACCGTTGCCGATGAAAACTTTGTCCCCGATTTCGATGATCTCGAATCGAAGATCGATCCCCGGGTCCGGGGCGTTATTCTCAATACCCCGTCGAATCCCACCGGTGCGGTGTGGGACACGGACACCGTCAGGAAGATTCTGGAGTACGCCCGGGACAGGGATTGGGTGGTCATTTCCGATGAATGTTACGAGAGGCTGGTCTACGATGATCAGTTCATCAGCACCGAACGGGTGAATCCCGGCGGCGTCACCGTTCTCACCGTTCAGAGTCTTTCCAAGACCTATGCCATGACCGGGTGGCGCATCGGCTATGCCGCCGGACATCCCGACATTATACGGGCCATGGCCAAGATTCAGGGCCAGATGACCTCCTGTCCCAATGCCATCGGACAGATGGCGGCCGTGGAAGCCCTCCTGGGCGACCAGCAGTCGGTGGAGGAGGCGGTCACCCTGTTCCGGCACCGGAGAAATATCATGGTGGACGCCCTGAACGGGATTCCCCAGATCTCCTGCCGGCGGCCGGGGGGAGCCTTTTACGTTTTCCCTCAGATCGGGTACTACTTAGGCAGGGAGTGGGAAGGGAAGAAAATCGACACGTCGTTTGCCCTCAGTGATTATATTTTGGATCGCGCCCGAACCGTTACGGTGGCGGGAGCCGGTTTTGGCGGTGAGGGACATATCCGCCTTTCCTACGCGACACAGAAGGAAACGTTCTTGAAAGGGCTGGAAAGGATCAAAGAGGCCCTGGCCGAGTTAGCATAGAGGAACGAAACATGAAAAAGGACATTCATCCAGAGTACACTTTGGGTACGGTGACCTGTGCCTGTGGCAACTCCTTCCAGGTGCGAAGCACGGCAGGCGATATGCGGGTGGAAATCTGTTCCGCCTGCCACCCCTTTTTCACCGGAAAACAGAAGCTGGTGGACAGCGCCGGTAGAATCGAGAAATTCCACAGAAAATACGGGCGTCGGGAGAAACCGTCACAGGATGCTTGAAAAGACCCGGGAAATCATCGACCATTATGAAGAGCTGACCCGGAAGCTGGCCGATCCGGACGTCGCGTCCGATCCCCGGCGGCTTCAGGAAATTGCCCGGAAGCGCCACGAACTGGAACCGGTGGCCACCCGGGGAAAAACCTACATTCGGCTTCTCGATCAGATTGAGGAGGACCGGTCTATCCTGGAGGGGGACGACAGTGAACTGAAGGCGATCGTAAGGGAAGAACTGGACGAGCTTCTGGCCCGGAAGGCCCGTCTTGAGGAGGAGCTCAGGGTTCTCCTTTTGCCCCGGGATCCCAGGGACGACAAAAACGCCATTGTGGAAATCCGGGCGGGAACGGGGGGCGAAGAGGCCGCCCTGTTTGCGGCGGATCTGTTCCGCATGTACAGTCGATACGCCGAGCGAAACGGCTGGACACTTCAGGTCCTCTCCGGCCACGAGCTGGGAAGCGGCGGTTTCAAGGAAATCATCTTTTCCCTTCAAGGAGAAAACGTCTTTGGCGCCATGAAGTTTGAAGCGGGTGTCCACCGGGTTCAACGGGTCCCCGCCACGGAGACCACCGGCAGAATTCATACGTCCGCCGCTACGGTGGCCGTCCTTCCTGAAGTGAACGAAATCGACCTGGAAATCGAACCGTCTGATCTCAGAATTGACACCTTCCGGGCCAGCGGACACGGGGGCCAGCACGTCAACAAGACGGAATCGGCCGTCCGGATCACCCATCTTCCCACGGGACTCGTGGTGACCTGCCAGGACGAGAAGTCCCAGTACAAGAACCGGGCCGCGGCCATGAAAGTTCTCCGGTCCAGGCTCATGGCCCGGGAAGAAGAAAAACGGAATGCCCAGAGAGCAAGGGTCCGGAAATCGATGGTCTCCACCGGCGACAGGAGCGCCAAGATACGGACCTACAATTTTCCCCAGAACCGGGTAACGGACCACCGCATCGACCTGACCCTCTACAGGCTCGACGATATCATGGAGGGGGCCCTCTCCGAGGTCACTGAGAAGCTCCGCCTGGCCCACGAGCTGGACAGGCTCGAATCCGAAAAGGCCGCTTAATCCAGTTGGTTCCCGGCCCCACCCACTCCAAACACCGCTGGCGCATTATCGAGCTCATCCGGTGGGGGGAAGACTATCTTCTCTCCCGCGGTCTTGACCATCCGCGCCGGGAGATAGAATGGATGCTCACCGATCTTCTCTCCCTGCCGAAGATGGAACTGTACCTGAGATTCGATCAGCCCGTTGAAGGGGAACACCTGAAAACCTTAAGAAGCTGGATCAAGCGGCGTGTCGCCGGCGAACCGCTGGCCTATATCACGGGAAACGTGGAATTCTTCGGCCTCACGTTCCACGTGAACCCGGCCGTTCTCATCCCGCGCCCAGAAACGGAACGGTTGGTGGAAATCGCCCTCGATATGGCCCGGAAAGGGGAGGTCAGGGATATCGTGGACATCGGCACAGGGAGCGGGTGCATCGCCGTGGCCCTGGGACGCCACACTGAGGATACCCGGATCGTCGCTATCGACCGGAATCCGTCTGCCCTCGATGTGGCCCGGGAAAATGCCCGGTTGAACGGCGTGGCTTCCCGGATAACCTTCCGGAAGGCAGACGTGCGAACCGAGGATATCCCCGGTCCGTTTGATCTTCTCGCCAGCAATCCCCCCTACATTCCGGTGAATGAGATGGAGTGGCTCATGGACGAAGTGAAACGGTTCGAACCCCGTGACGCCCTGACAGACGGAAGTAACGGCCTGGAATTCTACCGCCGTTTCGCCCAGAAGGGGAGACAATGGATTCGACCGGGAGGATTCGCGGTTATGGAGGTGGGACTGGGCTCCCACCCGTCCCGGGTGAAAGAGGTGTTCGAGAAGGCGGGCTTCGAAAAGATCCGGATCTTTCCCGACTACAACGGGGACGACCGGGTCATGGTGGTGGAAGTGAACGGGTGAGGCGACTTTTCTCCCTTCTGGCGCTGTTCAGACCCCTGAACCTCTTTCTCGGTGCCCTGGCCGTCCTCATTTCCGCCGCCGTCCTTGACGCCCTCCACCAGACGGCCGCCATCGTCAAAGCAGTCATCACCGTAGTGGCCCTCAATGCCGCCGCCAACGCCTTCAACGATGTTCGCGATCTGGAAGCCGACCGCATCAACCGGGCGAATCGACCCCTTCCCCGGGGGACGATTTCCCCGCGGACAGCACTCCTGTCATCGGTCGTTCTCTTCGGAACGGGGGCGACGGTCTCCCTTTTCCTCCCCCCGGCCGCCTTTGTCATCGCCGCCTTCGCGGCCATACCGCTCATGGTGGCCTACAGCATCTGGTTCAAGGGATGGCCCCTGGTGGGAAACGTCACCATTGCTGCCATTCTGGGGCTGACCTTTATCTTTGCCGGCGTGGCCCTGGGAGACCCGTGGGGCCTGCTGGTGCCCGCTCTCCTGGCGTTCGGATTTACCGTTGTCCGGGAGCTGATCAAAGACATGGCCGACCTTGAGGGAGACCGGGCCGTCAGACTCAAAACCTTCCCCGTCCGGTACGGAATGGGCCCCTCCGTCCGGCTCGCCCTTGTCTTCATTTTTCTACTGTGCCTGGGCGCCCTGATCCCCTACTGGCTCGGAATCTATGGTATTCGATACCTTATTGTGCTGGTATTCGGAATTGAAATTCCTCTTGTTTCCATCGTATTTTTGTTGGTGAAATCTGCCTCCGTTCGGACGTGCAGAATTTCATCGCAGATCCTAAAAGGATGTATTTTCGCGGGCCTTCTGGCTGTCTACCTCGGATAAGGGGGGAGGGTTGAACCCTCCACCCCGATAGGTGATGCCTTCCGAATTCGTCCATCTGCACAATCACTCCGACTTCAGTCTCCTGGATGGCGCCCAAATGGTTTCCACCCTGTTGGAGACCATCGGGGATCTCGAGATGAATGCGGTGGCGGTTACGGAACACGGCAACCTCTTTTCCGCCATCAGATTCTATAAGCAGGCGAAGGAGGCGGGTATCAATCCCATCATCGGGTGCGAGGCCTACGTGGCTCACGGCAGCCGGTTTGACAAGACTCCCCGGCGCGACGGGGGGTGGGGAAACCACCACCTTGTCCTTCTGGCCGCCGACTTCACCGGCTACCAGAACCTTGTCAAGCTCGTAACCGCGGGATATCTGGAGGGGTTTTACTACCGCCCCCGGATGGACAAAGAACTGTTGCGCCAGTATAACGAGGGTCTGATTTGCCTCTCCGCCTGCCTGAAAGGGGAGGTACAGGAACATGCGGTCCGGGGAGATTACGAAGGAGCCAAACGGGCCGCCCTGGAACTCGCGGAGATTTTTCCGGGGCGATTCTACCTGGAACTCCAGAACCACAACCTCCAGGAAGAGGAGTCGTCCCGGCAGGTGGTGGCCAAACTGGCTGAGGAGCTGAATCTCCCCCTGGTGGCCACCAACGACTGCCACTACGCCCGGAAAGAACACTGGGAAGCCCATGACATTCTCTTCTGCCTCGGAACGGGAAAGGACCGGGACGATCCCAAACGGCAACGCTACGCCACGCCGGAATTCTACGTCAAGTCACAGGATCAGATGTGGCAACTGTTCAAGGAATACCCCGGCGCCCTGGAAAATGCCCGTCTGATCGCCGATTCGTGCCATCTGGAGATTCCGCTGGGTGCCAACCTTCTGCCCACCTTTCCCATCCCTGCCGACGTCCAAACATCCAGCCCCGATGAATACCTGGAATCGTGCTGCCGGGAGGGACTGAAAACCCTCTATGATTCCGTCCCGCCTGAACTGGAAGAGCGGCTGGCCTATGAGTTGGATGTCATCCGGAAGATGGGATTTGCCGGATATTTCCTTGTCGTCATGGACTTCGTCCGGTATGCCCGGAAACGGGGAATTCCCGTAGGACCTGGACGGGGCTCGGTGGCCGGCAGCTTGGTGGCCTATACCCTCGGGATTACCACCATCGACCCCATGCGGCACCACCTCCTGTTTGAACGGTTCCTGAACCCCGAGCGCATCTCTATGCCCGACATTGACATCGATTTTTGCTACGAACGGCGGGGGGAAGTTATCGACTATATCAAGGAGAGATACGGACATAACTCCGTCACCCAGATCATCACCTTCGGGAAGCTGAAAGCCCGGCAGGTTGTCCGTGACGTGGGACGGGTCCTGGGCCTGACCTATGGACAGGTGGACAGAATCGCCAAGATGATCCCCCTGGGACCGGGGGTCACGCTGGACGGTGCCCTGAATATGAGCCCCGAACTTCAGGAAGCGGTCAGGAAAGACACAAGGATCCAGGAACTGGTGGAATTCTCCAAAGTGCTGGAGGGGATGAACCGCCACGCGTCAACCCATGCCGCGGGGGTGGTGATAGCCCCCGGAGAACTCACCGATTACATCCCCCTGTACAAGTCGCCCCAGGGAGACATCACGTCCCAGTACGACATGAAAGGACTGGAAGATCTGGGTCTCTTGAAGATGGACTTCCTGGGCCTGAGGAATTTGACGGTCATTGATCAGACGGTACAACTCCTGAAGGAACGGGGCATCCGGATCGATATGGATACCATCCCCCTGGACGATCCCCGGGTGTACGAGACCTTCTCAAAGGGAAACACCATCGGTGTGTTCCAGTTTGAGTCCAGCGGCATGAGGGAGTATTTGAAGAAGCTCAAACCGACCACAATTGAAGACCTCATTGCTATGAACGCCCTGTACCGTCCCGGTCCCATGGAGCACATCGACGACTTCATCCGGCGAAAGCGCGGCCGGAAGAAAATCCGCTACATTCATCCGGACCTGGAACCGGTTTTGAAAGAAACCTACGGCATTATCGTCTACCAGGAACAGGTCATGCAGATCGCTCACGTTATTGCCGGGTTTTCCCTGGCCCAGGCCGATATCATGCGCCGGGCCATGGGGAAGAAACAGAGGCGCCTCATGAAGGCCCAGGAGACGGCATTCATCGACGGAGCGGCGAAAAAGGGTATTTCGAAAAAGGAGGCCCGGGGGATCTTCCAGCTGATCGAAAAATTCGCCCAGTACGGATTCAACAAGAGCCACAGCACGGCGTATGCCTATATCGCTTATCAGACGGCCTATTTGAAGACCCACTATCCAGCCGAATTCATGGCGGCCAACCTCACCAGCGAAATGACCAACACCGCCCGTGTCGTGACTCTCATCAATGAGTGCCATAAACTGAACCTGACCGTCAATCCCCCCGATGTGAACGAATCGGATATCAACTTCAAGGCCCTGGACGACCATACCATCTCGTTCGGACTAAACGCCATCAAGAATGTGGGAGTCAAGGCCCTTCAGAATGTTCTCTCCATCCGGGAAAAATACGGCCCCTTTCATAATCTGTTTGAGTTTTGCAAACATCTCGATCTGAGACTGGTGAACAAGAAGGTGATTGAAAGTCTCATTGCGGCAGGGGCGATGGACTCACTGGACGGACACCGGGCCCAGAAATACGCCGCCGTAGAACCGGCTCTGCGATACGCCCAGCAGGTACAGGCCGATCTCCTCGACGACCAATTCTCCCTCTTCGGCCAGGGGGGAGAGGGTGAACGCCTGGTCCATCCCCTCCCCCCCCTTCCCGCCCTACAGGACTGGTCCGATTCCGAAAAACTGAAACGGGAAAAGGAAGTCATGGGGTTCTATCTGACCGGTCATCCCCTTTTGAAATACGCCCGGGAACTGGAGAAATTCTCCAATTACGATTTCTCGGGGGACACGGATGAGATGCAGCTGAAAGAGATTCGCGTGGGAGGGGTGATCCACGACGTAAAGCACCACTTCGACAAGAAAAATCAACAGATGGCCTTTTTCAGCCTGGATTGCCTGGGCGGCAAAATGGAGGTCCTGGTGTTCCACGATGCCTTCCGGACCTACCAGAAGCTCATAAAGGAAGACAACCTGATTTTTGTCACCGGACGCCCCACCACACGTCTGGAGGACGACACCCCGAAGATCATCGGGGAAACCCTCCTGTCTCTGGATGACATCCGCGGGCGGGTCACCCGGAAGGTGAATATCCTCATGGAGGTGGACAAGATGAGGGTGGAAGACGTCGATTCCCTCCTGAAACTGGTCCGCCAGCACACCGGCACGTCTCCCCTGTTCTTTCACGTTCACGACGCCGAGGGCCACGACAGGAAAATCGTCAGCCGTAAGATTACCGTTTCCCCCGACGACGCCCTCCTGTCAAAACTCAGGGGGATCTACGGGGAACAGAACGTCTGGGTTGACTGATGATCGCCCTCTTGCAACGGGTTTCCCGGGGGAAGGTAACCGTTAACGGCCGGACCACCGGCGAAATCGGCCCGGGATTGGTCATCTTCCTGGGAGTCTTTCACGACGACAGCGAACGGGACGGGGAGTTTCTCGCCAGGAAGATTTCCGGGTTTCGCGTGTTCAACGATGACCAGGGAAAGATGAACCTGTCGGTTCGGGAGGTGGGGGGATCCGCTCTGGTGATCAGCCAGTTCACCCTGTGCGCCGACTGGCGCAGAGGACGGCGCCCCAGTTTTACCCGGGCTGCCCCCGCCGAAAAGGGGGAGCATCTTTACCTCCATTTCATGGATGAACTCAAGAAACTCGGCATCCCCGTTGAGTCGGGCACCTTCGGTGCCATGATGGAGGTGAGCCTGATCAACGACGGGCCAGCCACTTTCGTGCTGGACACTAACACTGCCGGTTAGGTAACTTCAGACTCCGGTTACCTCTTTTCGGATTTACCTCGGACCTGGAAGGACACCCTCATGGATCTGGGAACGGCATTAGGTTTACTCCTGGGAATCGGCTTTATCACCGTCGGGATCGTCAACAATAATGGCGATCCCCGGTGGTTTCTCGATCTGGATGCCCTCGTCATCGTTATCGGGGGTACCCTGGCGGCTACCCTGGTGAACTATCCCCTGAAAAATGTCCTGAGCATCTTCAAAGTGCTGGGACAGGCCTTTCGAGGGGAAGAGATCGGGCATCAGGAAGTCATCGATGAACTGGTGGAAAAGGCACAAAAGGCGAGAAAGAAGGGAATTATGTCCCTGGAAGCCGATCTGAACACCATTCCCGACAAATTCTTGATGAACGGCCTTGAACTGGCCATCAACGAACGGGATCCGGTCCGGTTGAGAAACTACCTGGAGCTGGAACTGTCCAACATGGAACGCCGCCACAGCCTGGGACAGGAGATCTTTCTCTATATGGGAGCCTATTCGCCTGCCTTCGGACTTCTGGGCACCGTTCTGGGACTCATTATCATGATGACCCATTTCTCCTCGCCAGAAAAGACGGGGCTCGCCGGCATCGAATTCGATGTGGCAAAGCGATTTGGCGAACTTCTTGGCGGGATGGGACTTGCCCTGATTACCACGTTCTACGGCGTTTTGTTGTCCAACCTGGTCTTCCTCCCCCTGGCGGGCAAGCTTAAGAGAAAATCGGAGGAAGAACTGATGGTGAAGGACATCATGCTGGAAGGGATTATCGGTATCCACGCCAAGGACCATCCCATCATCCTCCGGGAGAAGCTGATGACGTTCGTCCCCCAGAGCAAGCGGAGAGAACGGCCCGGCTAACCTGGATGATTCGCCGGTAAACGACACAGGAGACAGGGGATGATGATCTTCGAGGCAAGGAACAGGCCGGTCTGAGTTCGTGGCCCGGGAAGTTAAAAAGGTCTCCTTAAGCGAATCGAAAGCCAGAAGTACGGCCTGGGCTGTTACCTTCGGGGATATGATCACCCTCCTCCTGACCTTTTTTATCATGCTTCTGGTCATCATGAACGATGCGGAAAAGCACGTGGATCGTATCATCAACATGCTCCTGGATGAAACCTACCAGGAGCTCCACAGCCAGCTTCACTCCGCTTATGTGTCGGTGGAAAGGGTCACCAAGGGGGTAAAGATTACCATGGCCAGCGGCCAGTTGTTTCGATCCGGAGACGCCGAACTCCGGCCCGAAGTCTACCCTCTCATCCAGCAGATAGGGATGATCATCAAGATGTCCCGTCTGGTCCGTGTTCATGAAGACCCCGAACTGAGGCCTTTTATCGATGCCGTGGCGAAAAGTGACAGGGATCTCAACATTGAAATTCGATCCGAAGGGCATACGGATAACATTCCGCTGCCGCCGTTTCTTCAGGACAAGTGGGAGTCCAACTGGGAACTCTCCACCGCCCGGGCCCTCAATGTGGTGGAACTGCTCAGACAATTCGCCGGCATAGAGGAAGGGAAATTCTCCGCCATGGGGTACGGTGAATTCCGCCCCGTGGCCTCCAATGACACACCCGAGGGACGGGCAAAGAACCGCAGGGTGGAGATCTACTTAGACGCTTTTCTCACCACCAAGACGACCGCCTCATCCATCTGATCTCCCCCGTCAGACCGCAATTCAAACGGGCCAACAACCGGAGAAGGAAACAGGATAATGTCTTACAAACCGGAGCGTATTCTTCTTTCGCTGACCGTTACCCTTTTGAGCACCATCTCCCCCTCCTCCGCCCAGGTAACAGAAATCATAAGGAAAACGGATATCCTCAACGATCCTGAACACCCCGGGGAGGTGGCGGGAAGGCTCTACCCGGGAACGGAAATTCGAAAAACCGGTAAGGACTCCTCGGGACACTATGTAAAGGCAATCCTCGAGTTCTATGTGCCCGTGGATGCCCTGAAAGAGGGGCGTATCGCCAAGGGCATTGGCGAATCCCAGAGAGCCGATGACGCCGTCATTAAACTTCTTACCGCCCGGCGATCCGGAGAAAAGGTGACGGTATCCGTCGAAATAACCAACCTGGACGACCGCCCCCTCGACATGAGTGCCCTGCTGCTGCTGAAATTGGTGGACGGAACCGGGTTACTGGGAAATCTGGAATTCATGGAGAGCACCCACAGTGTGGCCACGATTCCACCGGGCGAAACGGTAGCCTCCCGGCTGGTTTACAGCTTTCCGGACGAGCCCCGGGACGTGGAACTGATCTTTCAATCCAGGCTGCGGGGAGACCGGGTTTACTTTGACCTGGGGTTCTAACGAAACAGCGTCAACAGGAGGGGGGAAAGTTATGGGATTCGTCGATTTCTTCAGAAGAAAAGGGGGGAGGGAGGCAGGAAAGCGTCTCACGCTGGCAGAGCTGGTGGAGAAACTGAAAACGGAAGGCTTCACGGAGGAGGCAATCCGGGATCAACTCCTGAAATCCTTCGGCAAAGAGCAGCTGAAATCCTTCGGAGAGGGAGTGACCATTTCCCCGGAGAAGGTGAACGAAATCGTCCGTGAAATCGGTCGGCCTCAAGATCACGATCCAGAACGGGCCTGAGGAAGGATCAGACAACTGGGTCCCCCTTTCCCTTTCACGAACTCCGACAGGTTCAGGGCGTGAACCGTAAAGCCCGCCCGGTCCAGAACATCCACCGTAGCATGCTGTGCCAAATCGGCGACCACCTCGTTCTCCCCGAGAACGATGACGTTGCCTCCCACAAAGGAACCCCCGGGAACTTCCAACCTGTTGTACCCTGTAAATAACCCCGTCTCAAAAGCGTGCTGACAGATGAGAACCCGGTCCGGACCCACGAGACTCATGGCACCCCCTAAGTGCAAATATGTGGGGGGGACCCGGGCCACGCGCACGTCGTATCCCAGGGAAGTAAGTATCTCGTTTATCTGCCGGACACCTTCGCGATTGGTCCGGGAGGACAACCCCACAAAGGCCACATTTCCGGCGAGGATAATGTCGCCTCCTTCGGCCGTGCCGGGAGGTTCCACGTTTCCCACGCACGGTTCGCCCAGGGATCGGAGGGTCTCCGCTATCCACTGCTCCTCTCCCCTCCGTGTGGGCAGCCCCATACGCAACCGGACAAACCCCTCAGGGGTGCATACGGACGGATCGCGGGTGAATACGCTGTTGGGATGGTGAGGAAGTTCCCGAACTTCCACCACCTCGCACCCCGAGGCCGCCAGGATTTCCCTGAGCCTCGTGTGCTGGTTGATCCCTTTGCGGCGGTCCGGAACCGCGCCAAAATTGTGGTCTTCGGGGTCCCTCACGGAAAAGTACTCCCTGCCGGGGGGACAGACCACTGCCCGGACTAACCGGTCCGCCTCACTCCGGATCACTCCTCCGGGGGCTCCACTACCTTAAACACCTTTTCTTCGGGCCTGGCCATCCGGTGCTGCTCCCTGGCCAGTTTTTCAATATACTCAAGGTCGCTTTCGAGCCTCCCCTTTTCCGTCATCAGGTCCTGCTGTTCCTTCCGGAGCCGGTCAATCTCCTGAAGAAGCCGCTCCTTCTCCCGTTTCAACTCGTACAACCGGTAGATGCCGTGATCCCCGAAGAAAAAGATGATGACCAGAATCACCCCCACCAGGAGAAGGATCTTCGGGAGGATGTTTCCCCTCGGGGGCCGCGGTCCGCGGGAGCGGTACCGCCTGGATGAACGTCTTTTCCGCTTTACCCGCCTCACGAAACGGCCCCGGATGGACGCTTTCCCAGCACCTCCTGCCCGGGAAAGCGGGCACTCTCTCCCAGCATCTCCTCGATTCTCAACAGCTGATTGTATTTGGCAATTCTATCCGTTCGAGAGGCCGATCCCGTCTTGATCTGCCCGGTACCCATGGCAACGCAAAAATCGGCGATGGTGGTATCCTCCGTTTCACCCGACCGATGGGATATGACCGCAGCCAGTCCCGCCTCCCGGGCCGCCTCAACCGTACGAACGGTTTCCGTGACCGTTCCCACCTGGTTCAACTTGATGAGAATGGCGTTGATGGCTTTTTTTTCAATGGCCGTCTCCAGCCTCGCCTGATTTGTCACGGTCAAGTCGTCCCCGACGATCTGAATGGTGTCGCCCAAGATACGGGTCAGCTCGGTCCATCCATCCCAGTCGTCCTCGGACAGACCGTCTTCAATGGACACAATAGGGTAGTGGGATACCAGCTGACGGTAGTAGTCCACCAGTTCACCTGAGGTCAGGACTTTCCCCTCCGATTTCAAGCGGTAGACGGACCGGCGGCGGTCATACAGTTCGCTGGCCGCCACATCGAGGGCAAGAAACAGCTCCTTACCCATTTCGTACCCGGTCTTTCCCGCTGCCTCCAGAATAACCTCAATGGCCTCCTCGTTGCTCGCCAGATCGGGGGCAAATCCCCCTTCGTCCCCCACACCTGTGTTCAGTCCCCGGGTTCTCAGTACCGATTTCAACTGGTGAAAGGTCTCAACCCCCATCCGGAGGGCTTCTCTGAAGGAGTGGGCTCCCAGAGGAAAAATCATGAACTCCTGTATGTCGACGGTATTGTCGGCGTGTTTTCCCCCGTTGAGAATATTCATCATGGGAACGGGAAGGACACCGGGACGGTTTCCGGCCAGATACCGGAAAAGGGGCATCCCCTTGTGGTCTGCAGCGGCCCTTGCCACCGCGACGGAAACGCCGAGAATGGCGTTCGCTCCCAGCCTTGATTTGTCCGGGGTACCGTCCAGCTCAATCAGCCGCTCATCCAGAGCGGATTGATCCAGAGCATCGTGGCCAACCACAGCCGGGCCCAGGCTGTTCAACACGTTTCCCACCGCCCGGGTGACCCCCCTTCCCAGATAGCGTTCCGGGTCGCCATCCCTCAGTTCCACCGCCTCATGAGTACCCGTGGAGGCTCCCGACGGTATGGACGCCCGCCCGAAACTCCCATCTTCCAGCACCACATCCACCTCCACGGTAGGGTTACCCCGGGAATCCAGAATTTCCCTGGCAGTGACCCTGGCTATCCGACTGTCGGCCATATTCTCCTTAATAAGATAACCAAATATTTACCCCCTCACAGCAGGAAAATTGGCTTTCTTGCATCCCTCTGCCGTCGGGGAAAGGCCGGGTATGAATCATTGATTCCGTATTCCCCTCCCTGTATATTCCCGTTCCCAGGAGTGCTCCTGAACAAACCGGTGATTTCCGCCATCAAGCAACTGACCCGCCAGACGGCCATCTACGGCGCTGGCAACATCCTCACCCGGCTGGTCACCTTTCTCCTGCTCCCCCTCTTCACTCATGTTCTCTCACCCGGAGAATATGGAGTGGTCACCCTGGTCTACGTGTTCCTCGGATTCATGAACATCATTTACCATTACGGCCTCGATTCGGCCTTCATGAAGTATGCCAGCGACACCGAAAACGCGGAAGAACGAAACCGACTCTTTTCCACCGCCTTCTGGCTCAGCCTCGGGTCCAGCACCGGTATTTCGCTGTTGATTGTCGCCGGCGCCGGATTCCTTTCCGCCACCCTCCTGGGAAGCCCCCTTTACCGGCACCTCTTCATCCTGGCAGCGGGCATTCTCCTTCTGGACGCCCTCGGTCATGTCCCCTTTGCCCTCCTGAGATTGCGGGACAGGGCGGCACTCTTTGTGACCATCAAATTCATCAACGTGATCACCACCCTGGGCCTCAATATTTACCTGGTGGCCATCCTCAACCGGGGGATCGCCGGCATTTTCACCAGCGCCCTCCTGGCCTCCCTGGTGACGGCCGTTTTCGTCCTGGCCGCCAGTCTCCCCCTTATCCGGCTGACCTTCTCGCGACGCCTGGTCAGAGATTTTATAACCTTCGGTATTCCCTTCATTCCGGCCGGGCTGGCCGCCATGACCATGGAAATGATCGATCGCTACCTCCTGGCCTATCTCAAGGATACCGCCACCGTAGGCATCTACACGGCCGGATACAAACTCGGCATTTTCATGCTTCTTCTGACCACGGCCTTCAACTACGCGTGGCAACCGTTTTTCTTGAGGCTGGGCAAGAAAGAGGAATCCCGTTCGACCTTCGCCCGCATCTTTACCTATTACATCTTCGTTGCCCTCTTCGTGTGGATATTGATTTCCAACTTTATCCATGAACTGATCCGCATTCGAATCGCCGGGATTTCCCTCATCGGCCCTCCCTTCTACGGCGCCGAAGCGGTGGTGCCTGTCATTCTGATGGCGTACGTTTTCCAGGGAGTCTACCTGAATTTCCTTCCAGGCATCTATTTTGAAAAGAAAACCCATATGATCGCTCTCATCAGCGGTACGGGGGCCCTCGTTAACGTGGTCCTTAACTTTCTCCTCATTCCCCCCTACGGCATGATGGGTGCGGCGGCAGCTACGCTGGCGGCTTATATCGTGATGGCCGTGGGAGCATTTGTCGTTTCACGGCGTTTGTTCACCGTTCCCTATGAATGGTCCAGGGTCATAAGGACGACGGTTTCCTTCCTGGCTGCCGTCGCTTTCGCTTCCGCTCTGGGCCCGGGTATCCCCGCGAAGGCGGCAAGCGTGATCCTCTATGTCGTGCTGGCGTGGGGACTGAAAGGGGTAACTTTCAGGGAAATCCCGTACCGCCCGTGACCTCTCCCAGACAGAAAATCCTTTTCTTCTCCACTTTCACAGCCCCCTTCATGGAGATTGACCGGCAGATTCTGTCCCGGTTCTCCGATGTGGTCGAAATGCGGGTAAGGGGAATCGTGGGGGCCCTCCGGCTGGGATGGTCAACCCTCTTTGTGGATGGGGTGTTATCGTGGTTTGCCTCCACCTACACCGCGGTGCCGGTTTTCATGGCCCGTTTGCTCGGGAAGAGGTCCGTGGTTATTGTCGGGGGGGCCGATGTTTCCGTGCAGAAGGAACTGGGATACGGACTTCTCACTGCCCGCTGGAAGCGGTGCCTGATACGGTATTCCCTCCGTCGTGCCACGGCGGTGGTTCCCGTCTCCCTTCATCTGGAGACGCTGACGAGAAGCGTGGGAAAGTACGATGGACATAATCTCCATCGTATCCCCCCCGGTCTCGATGACCGCTTCTGGAAACGGAAGACCCCAAAAGAACCCACCGTCATCACCGTTGCAGGCTGCCCCACGCCCGAACGCGTACGGATTAAGGGGATCGATGTGCTCATGGAAGCCGCCCGCCTCATCCCCGACGTTTCCATCCATATCGTAGGCGTCGATGACGCCGTATTGAAATCCATGGACATCCCCGTCCCCCCCAACGTGTCCGTGCGGCCCTGGCTGTCCGAAGAAGAGCTGTTAAAGCTTTACGGCCAGTCGAGGATCTGCTGTCAGCCCAGCCGCATCGAATCGTTCTCATTTGCCCTGGCCCAGGGGATGCTGTGCGAGTGCATCCCCGTCGCTTCCCGGGTGGGGGGAATGCCTGAAGTGGTGGGGGAGACAGGTTTTCTCGTCCGCCCCGGGGATCCGGACAGCCTGGCCGCAGGGGTGACCCGGGCTCTTCAAGCAGACCGTGGCCTGGGCCGGGCCGCGCGAGAACGGATCCAGTCCCACTTTTCCCTCCAACGACGATCCGCCGGGCTCAAGAAACTGTTTGAAGAATGAAGCCCCTGACCCGGAATATCCTTTCCCTCTCCGGTGCCGAACTCGTGAGCCGGTTTCTCGCTTTTGTGGCCGTCGCCTACCTCGCCAGAAAACTGGGGCCTGCCAGCATGGGGATTCTCGCCGTCGGAATGGCCATTCTGACCTACGCTTCTATTTTCGCCGACGCAGGATTGCCTCTTCTGGGAACGCGCCAGGTGGCCGGCCAGGGAAACGTTTCCGGGTCGTTCATGAGAAAGCTCCTCTCCACCCGCTTTCTTCTGTCAGGTGCCGTCCTGCTCGTCGCCGGAGGAATCATCCAGCTGATAATCGACGATGCTGCCACCCGGAAAGTGGCCGCTGTCTACCTGGTATCCCTGCTGCCATCTGCCCTGCTCCTGGACTGGCTCTTCCAGGGATTGGGCCGCATGGTCACCCTTTCCGTGGGGAGGATTGTGGCCATGGCCACATATCTGATCTGCGTCGTCGGTTTGGTGAACGGACCGGCACAGCTTATTCTCGTCCCCATCGGGTGGATAGCGGGCATTGGGGCCCACGTCGCCTACATGGGCCTGGCATACGGGAAGCTTCCCGGCAACGTCCGGTCCGCCGACCCGGCCCCCCAGAACCGGGCCCGGTTGATCCGGATGGGTATACCCCTGGGCCTGGCCAACCTTATGGCCCAGATCGTCATCCAGTTTCCCTTTCTCTACCTGGGATTCAGCATCTCCCGGGAGGACGCGGGAATCTACAGCGTGGCATTTCGAGGGATCGTCCTGATGTTGATACTGGACCGGGTCTTCTATACCCTCTTTTTTCCTTCCATCCGTAAGAGTTTCGCCCGGGGAGTTGACCACCTTCGAAAACGGTTCCAGCAGACCCTGAAACTGATCATCACCGGGGGATTCTATCTGGCAATTCTGGCTGTCCTGGCAGCCGACACGGTTTTCCCCTTTGTCTTCGGAAGCCAGTTCACCCGTTCCGGCCTCGTCTTCCAGCTCCTTGTGCCGTTTTTTGTCCTTTCCCTGGTGAACAGTGTGTTTACTTTCACCCTGATTGCCACAGAGAATGAAGTTTCATATTCCCGGTCCCTGGCGGCGGGAGCCCTGGGATTTTTTGCCGTCCTCCTGCTCCCTATCCCGGTGGACGCCGTTGTGCAGGTAACCGTTGCCCTGACAGGGTTTCAGACGGTCTCCCTGGTGGCCATGCTCAGAAGAATGCGGGAAATCATACCCGTGGATGTGTTCCGGTCCCTGTTACTTCCCACACTGACCTCCATTGTCCTGACGGGCATACTCACCGTGTGGCAACACCACCTCCCCGTGATCGCTACCGTCCTGGCCCTGGTGGCGGCCCTCCCCATCCTTGGATGGTCCGCCGGCATTCAGCGAAAAGATCTCCTCGATCTCGGAAGATCCCTCATATGAACCTGTCCGTCGGCATAACCGGATGGCTTCCCCAGTGGCGGATGATTCTGCAACAAACCGGTCTGCCGGTGGAGACTGTCAACCCCCTCCGCCCGATCCTCCCGGGGGACCGTGGCGTGATTCTTGTAACCCGCAGAGCCGGAGAAACAGAGAGGAATAATCTCCTGGAATACCTGGCGGGAGGTGGCGCGATACTCACGGAAGCCGATGTTGCCCACTGGCTCCTTGCCACCGAAACGTTCCCCGCTTTCGTGAGATACGTAGATCCCGGGGACGATCCCGTGTTCAGTCACGTGGTTCCCGGATCCGTCGATGCCAGACTCCTTCTGCCCCGCCGGGCGACACTGTTGGAAAGCGATTCGAAAAAACCACTCGTAGAAGAGGTTCGCTACCGGAAGGGAACGGCCATTATCCTTCCGGGGATGTTTACCCGGGCCGTCCTCGACACGCGCTCCCGGCGGCGGAATTTCCCTTCCCCGGGTCCCCGGCTACCTTCAGAACGGGTCTCCCGCCGCTCGAAAAGTACGTTTAGAACCGTTGTCGAATGGTCCCTGATGTACCTTTTCTCCAGACGGGGTCTCCCTCTGGTTTCCCTGTCGCCTTTTCCCCACGGCGAATCGACCCTGTTCGCTTTCCGGGTGGATACCGATTTCGCGTCCGAAAGGGACATCGATGCACTGGCGGCCCTTTGTCATAAGCATAATATCCCGGCCACGTGGTTTGTGGAGACGGCCAGCGCCCGGGAGTTTCTCTCCCGGTTTTCTGCCCTTGACCGGCAGGAAACCGGCGTTCACTGCTACCGGCACCGTGTCCTGGGCAACTACGTCAAGAACGAGCGCGACATCTACCGGGCCGTGAGACTCCTCTCCCGGGAAAAGATCAGAGCCCGGGGATATGCCGCCCCTTTTGGACTCTGGAATACGGCCCTGGCAAAGGCGGTAGAACACCACGGCTTTATCTATTCGTCTGAATTCACTCTCGACTACGACAATCTCCCCTTTTTTCCCTTCCTGGGAGAGAGGTTTTCAACGGTTCTGCAGGTGCCTGTTCACCCGATTACGACCGGCCATTTGAAAAATGCTCACCATTCCGAAGAGAATATGAAAGAGTACTGGCGACACCGCATTGCAGACCACGAGAGATTTCATCTCCCCCTGATTGTGTATGATCACCCTTCCCAGGCAAATCTGGAGGTGTTAAATTGGCTTTTCGATGAAATACGTGCGCGGGGAATCCCGGTCCTGCCCCTGGGGGACTATGCCCGGTGGTGGATCGAAAGAGCCTCTCTCACCTGGACGGCGGAACTGGAGGACGAGACCCTCAAGATCAACCCGGCGCCTCCCCATTTCCCCCTCTGGCTCATCATCCGGAAATCTCTTGCCGAACAGGCCGGGATTGAACTCAATGAAACGGTACCCCTCAAATCGCTCCAGTGGCAGAAGGTGGAAGCTCCCCGCGAACCGAGAACCCCCATGGCCCTGGTCAGAACCGTGAACCGGAAGATGATCGTGAACGATATTCTCAACCGGTACTGGAGACTGAGAGCGGCGAGACGACGAGAGCAGGAGACGAGGTGAGTGGGAGACCAGGAGAGGGGGAGACTTGGACAGATTGAGAGATAACTGGCAGCGGCAGTAGCAGCTGGCAGTCTGGATCGAGTCATCGCGAGCGAAGCGTGGCGATCTCCTGGTCTTTGCGGTTGAAAATGAGATTACCACGCTCCATCCCGAAGTATCGGGATTTCGCTCGTAATGACTGCAAGGAATTAGGGATAGCGCATAACCCATAAC
>JBHIEY010000285.1:0-1511 GCA_046861835.1 Fidelibacterota bacterium
ATCCCGTGGGCGCCGTTACGGGGAGCTTCATACCGTTTTTCAATCGCATTCGCGACGAGCTACTGATGCCGGAAGAGGTGGCAGGTTTTTCCGAGAAGCTCAATCTCTCAGAGGAAACGGTTCCGGATCAATTTCCCGGACTCAGCGACAAGACGGAACCTCAGGAATACCTCCGGCAGTTTCATGACCTGGTGAAAGTCTACGAAACCTACCAATCGTGGAAAAAGGATCTGGGGGTGGTGGACTACAGCGACATGGTGGTGGCGTGCTGGGAAATGCTCTCGAACGATAAAGAGGTTCTGGAAACGGTGCGACAGCGGTTTCGCCACATCGTGGTCGATGAGTATCAGGACAACAACTACGCTCTCAACCAAGTCATGGGCCTTCTCGCCGGCGACCGGGCGGATATCACGGTGGTGGGAGACGAAGACCAGTGCATTTACACATTCCGCGGGGCGAACTACTATAACGTTCACGATTTCAAGCGGAGATATGGTGTGAGTCCGGGAAACGGCGAAATATGGCTGGAAGAAAACCACCGCTCCACCCAGGAGATCCTCGACTTAGCGAACGCAACCATGGAGGCCGACAGCTACCGGACTCCGAAGAAGTTGATTTCCGCCTGGGGCCGGCGGGGTCCGAAGCCGGTATGGCATGTGGGCAACCGGAAGCAGGCCCTCGAAGAAATTCCCATTCTCGTCGACCAGCTCGTGGACAAAGGGTACGGCTATGGGGAGGTGGCGGTTCTGTGCCGAACCTGGAATCAGGCCAGGAACGTGGCCGGTTCCCTGGAACGGGCTTTTATCCCGGTGGACATCCCCGAGGAACATTTTTTCGACACTGGCCTGGTCAAGGACGTTCTCGCCTGGGGAAACCTGCTGTACGATCATACCCGGGCTAACGATGCCCTGTTTCGTCTGTTGAGCCGCTATCTCGGTCGTTCCTTTGCCGAAGAGTTCTTCCGAAGCCAGGAAGAGTCCACGGTTCCCGAGCGACTTGCCCGCCTGAGCTCCCTGGCCGAATCGGAAACGGTGGACGGGCGACGAAAAGAAACCCTTTCCTGGATTCTGAACACCCTTTCCTCGCTCAAAAGAAAGGTGAAGCAGAGGCGAAGAGTGGACGAAATGATCTGGGAGATCCTTGAAGCCGCTGATCTGCTCAAGGCCACACGGCACAGTTACCGACATCCGGAGCGCCTGGCTCTGGCGGCCGCCGGGCGCCTTCTCTCCATGGCTGAAGAATTCGTGGCCCGCGAGGGCGGGTCCGACGGCGAACTCGACAGATGGCTGAGGTACATGGATGTCCTGAGCCTGGGGCCTTCACCTCCCCCTCTCCCGTCTGAAGGGGTCCAGAAGCCCAATCCTCTGGCCGTCAAGGTCATGACGATTCACGCCAGTAAGGGACTGGAATTCCCGGTGGTCATCATACCGTTTCTAGAATCGGGAAGTCTTCCCCTGAGATACACCCCTTCCCCCCGCATTGACGTCCTTCCCGAATCGTGGTACCGATGG
>JBHIEY010000118.1:0-5614 GCA_046861835.1 Fidelibacterota bacterium
CCGCAGGTTCTTTTGCTACTTTTCTTACTCTAAGAAAAGTAGAGAAACATCTTTTTCATAAAGGGGTACCGTCACCCCCGATCGTCTGTCACAGGGACTGTTTTCTTTCCGTCCTTCTTCTTAGAAAAGAAGGACCAAGAAAATCGTCGCTGCAGGAAGAGGCGACATTCTTTAAAACCCGGCCATAGGCGATTTGGCCAGACAGGGGATTGTGAGGATCGGGAAACGAAACCGTGGCTTAAGGCGATTTCATGGGTTGATCCCCGTCACACGGTATCTGTTTGTTATTGATATTGTAGGGGCAGTATGGATATATTGGAATCGAGACCCTGATACCATGACGCAGGACGGGGTAACCTTGATCAGGCCAATCAGTCGTCCATTCGCCCTTTTTCTCCTTTTCATTTCCGTGGTTCTCGCCCAGACCTCCACCATCACCGTGGAAGGAGTGGGGATGAGCGAAGATGCCGCCATTGAGGCCGCCAAGCGGGCGGCGGTGGAGACCGGTCTGGGGACGGTCATGTCTTCCGAGACCATTGTAAAGAACGCCGTGGTTTTCTCTGACAACATCTACGCCAAGGCCAAGGGGTTTGTGAAGACCTTCAAGGTGTTGGACAAGTATCAGGGAGCCGACGGCCTCTGGGTGGTGACCATTGAGGCGGAGGTGACGGAGATCCTGGATGAAGTCCTGAAGGATGAAGTGGCCATGCAGACGCTGTTAAACGCCATGAACCGTCCCAAGATCGTCTTTCTCATCCGGGAAGAGAACCTCATCGACAATACGAGCTCCGATTTTGCCGAGACCAAGCTTATCCAGATGTTTTATGACCGCGGTTTTGATGTGGTGGACCGGCAGCTGGTGCAGGCCCTGGAGGGCCGCCCCGATTACAGCCAGGCTCTGGCGGGTGACGTAACGGCGGCGGCCAATATTGCCAGCCAGCTGGGAGCGGATGTGATCGTCATCGGCACGGCCAAGATTTCTTCCGGAGGGATAGTTCCCTACAGTAAGAACATGATTTCGGGTCAGGCGGATATCAACGCCAAGATTGTCCGGACGGACACCGGCGAAATTCTGGCCATCGTCCCTCAGGCCCGGGGAAAAAGTCCCCACATTTCCGCCTCCACCGCCGGTATTAACGCCGTGAATCAAGCCGCGGGGGTCCTGGGCCGCGATATCATCGGTCAGCTCATCCGGAAATGGAGTTCCCAGCAGGCCAACGCCGTTAATGTGTTTCTGGTCCTGACCAACGCCGACTTTACGGATTTCATGAATATGGGCGCCTTTTTGAAATCGCAGACCATCCCGGGGATCCGGAATGCGTTTGATAAAGGGCTCAACAACGGCGTGGCCGAATATCAGATTCTTTATGAAGGGAAATCCCAGGATCTGGCCATGGCGTTAAGTCAGAATCCACCGGAGACGGTGAAGATCCGGATCACGGGGCTCTCGGGCAACCGCATTTCTGCCGAAGTGGTGCGTGAATGACGTGTCAACCAACTCCTGGAGGGCTTTATGAAGAATTCGATGGTTAACCGCACCTTTTCACTTTTCATTTTTCATTTTGCACTTTTCAGTTTCACCCAGGCCCAGTGGGGGTGGGGAGCGAACGATGCGGTGGAGACGGTGGAAAACGGTGCCATCAACTATTCCAACGGGTGGGTGACGGCCACGGGAATCGGCGCCATCAGTCCCCTGGCCCAGAATCCCGGCATGGCGAGGGCCACCGCGGTAAGGGCGGCCAAGATCGATGCCATGAGGAATCTCCTGGAGGCCGTCATGGCCATCCGGGTAAGCTCGGAGACCACCGTCCGGGGAGCGGCGGTGGAAAACGACGTGATCAAGACCAAGGTGGAAGGAATGGTGAAAGGGGCCAAGATGCTCGATATCAACGGCGATGGGAAAGTGGACTATTCCGGCGACATCCGGTATTTGAGTGATACGTCCATCGAAATTGAAATGGGCGTTCACATGTCCGGCATTTCCAGTGTGGTGTTGCCTCCGGAAGGGTTTGCGGAGGCGCCGCCCGCCACCGTTGCCCCGGGTGCTCCCACCGAGGCCCTCCCGGTGCCCAAACCGGGAACCATCACCGGTTTGATCGTCGATGCCCGGGGGCTGGATCTCCGGCCGGCCATGTCGCCCAAGATCGTCGATCAGGCGGGACAGGCGGTGTACGGCCCGGGAAATTTTACCCGCGACTATGCCGTTAAGTTCGGCGTGGTGGGATACTCGAAAGATCTGGAAACGGCCCAGGCCGACCAGCGGGTGACAGGCAATCCCCTGGTGGTCAAAGGGATTGGAGTAGAGGGGACCAACAATACCGATGTCGTCATCGCGAACGGAGACGCCCTCAAAGTGAAAAATGCCGATCAATCGGGCAAGTTCCTATCCAACTGCCGCGTCATGATTGTCCTGGACTGATCCTGGGCGGTTTCCCTTTTGTGAATCCTCAGCGGGACCATTCCAGATTCTCTGATCAAAACCGGAGGAAAAAGATGAGAGGGAGAAATCTCTTGGCGGTTGCCGTATGGATAACGGGAGTCAGTGCAATGACGGGACTTCTTCGAGCCCATCTCCAGGAGGAAATCCCCGCCTCCGGGCAGGATCAGCAGGAAATGGTGGCGGTCCCCGTGACCGAAGAGGAGGGAGCGGAAGAGATCGGCCTGCAGCCCGGCGACGAGGCTCCCAAGTTTGCCCTGAGGGACTTAAACGGCAACTACGAACTTCTCACCAAGTGGTCGGGGGTGAAGCTTTCCCGGCCGGCATCCCAGCCCGTGCGGCACGTTGTGGTGGCCAGTTTCTTTGCCACCTGGTGCGAGCCGTGCATGAAGGAACTGCCCCATCTTCAGAGTCTTTACGAAAAATACGCAGGTCAGGATGTGAAGTTTTTCCTCATCGATATCACCGAAGCCACCCGCACAGTGGAAGGGTACGAAAATTCTCCCGAAGCAGGTCCTTTTCTCAAACAGAAAGGGATCACCATTCCGGTGCTTCAGGACATATACGGCATGACCAAGAAAAGCTATGGAGTGACCACCCTTCCCAGACTGTTCATTATTGACAAGTTTCGAAAAATCCGCCTGATGAAGCAGGGATTTCACGAGGGGGAAGATTTTGAAGGGGAGCTGGCCGCCATGATTGACCAACTCCTGGCAGAAGAACTGCAGGAGTAGGCTGTAACGGCTGGGGGGTGCGATGCGAGATCATCCATTGAAGTGCTGCGGTCACCGCACTGTCCTGGATCGTGCGGTATCCGTCGTTCTTGTCCTGATTTCCCTTTCCTCTTTCCTGCTGGCTCAGGCTCCCCAGACTCTGGCCGTTCTGGAATTTGACGCCTTCGGCATCAGTCAGAACGAGGCACGAACACTCACCGACAGGCTCAGAAACAACATAGCCCAGGCTGGAGCGTACCGGCTTGTGGATCGCGGAGCCATGGAAGAGGTGCTTCAGGAACAGGGGTTTCAGCAGACGGGATGTACCTCGGACGAATGCATTGTTGAAGTCGGTAAACTCCTCGGGGTCCAGCTCATGCTTGGGGGGAGCATCGGAAAGGTGGGGAGAACCTTTACCGTATCGATGCGGATCATCGATGTGGAGACAGCGGGTATTGTGAAAACGGCGAGTTACGACATGACCGGGGAAGTTGACGAACTGTTGACTGAGGGAATGCGGGAGGCCGCGGCGTTGATCCTCGGGCTGAAGGAAGCGGCGGCTCCCCCGGCCATGGCGCTGGCCACCCTGAACGTTTCTTCGATCCCTGCGGAAGCCCGTGTCCTTGTCGATGGGGAGGAAAAGGGTGCGACACCGCTGCAGATTGACCAGTTGAGGCCAAACCGGAACTACGCGATTGAAGTTTCGAAACCGGACTACTATTCCGTGGACACCACCGTGGCTCTGGCGGCGGGTTCGTTCGAGGATCTGCGGTTCACCCTGAGGCATCACCAGGGGTGGCTTTCCGTCGCGGGATTTCCGGAGGGAGCCGGCGTGTTTGTGGGCAAGGAAAGGATCGGTGTCATTCCCCTGTCCCGGCTTGAGCATCCCACAGGGACCTATCAATTGACGGCGAAAAAGCCGGGGTTCCTGCCTCACAGAGAGAACATTGAGATTCTGCTGGACCAGGAAACGGCTCTCGATTTCCGGTTGCAGCCCAAGTCGAAAGGAAGAGCTTTCCTCTTCTCTACCCTTCTTCCCGGCAGCGGTCAGTTGTATCAGGGGTATTCGGTCCGAGGGCTTCTGTTTCTTGCGGCCGGAGTGGCAACGGGATTTCTGGCCCAGCAGGCGTATGCCGGTTTCACCGAAAGTCAGCAGCAATATGAAAAGGATCTTGACGCTTACAATTCCATGCACCAGGGCAGTCCCATCGATTTCATGGAACGCAAACGGGCCGTAAACAACTCGTTTAGAAAAATGAAGGACGACGAGAACAGATTTCTCATGATGGCGGGGGCCTTAGGGGCGGTGTGGACCATCAATCTGGTAGAGGTCATCTTTTAGAGCCTATGGGAAAATATAGCATCCCGAGATTCGGCGCCACGGCGGTGATCATAGTATTGCTCGCTGGTGCCTGTTCCCTCACGGAAGAAGAGCCGGCATTCGAGAACCCCTTCGACCCCACCGATGACAATCCCGCCTTCATTCCCGTGGAAACGGTTATTACCTCGGGGCCTGCCACGGGCGACGTGGTAGACGATCATACGGTGACATTCACCTGGACGGGGAATGAGGGCGTCGTGGAATACTCGTACCGTCTGAATGAATCGGCCTGGTCTGATTGGTCACCGGACAGCGCCGTGACCTATACCTATCTCGATGAGGACAGTTACATCTTTGAAGTAAAAGGTCGGTACAACGAGGCAGCGGAAGACGAAACTCCCGATTCCCGGTTGTTTGAGATTGATGACGTTCAGGGCCCGGCATTCATGTTTTTTCCCCGGAAGGTCGATGTGGTGAAAGAGTCCATTTTCGCCGTTGATATCGTGGCCGAGGAGGTGACGAATCTTGCCGGCGTTAACATTGTAGTCACCTTCGATCCCTCTCTTCTGCAGCTTGAGAGCATCGATGTGTATGACGGTGACACGTCCTTTTTTCGAACCAACGGAGGGACAGTGGTTTCTTTTCACGACTATGACAATACCGCGGGCAGTTTGACGATCAGTTCCGGGGTGGCAACGGGCGATCCTGCCGGGGTTGACGGCACGGGTGCCGTGGCTGGCCTCAATTTCAGGGCCATCGGTTCCGGCACAACCGAGGTCGTTTTTGATACGGGAAGCAAGATGCGAAATCCAGACAACCAGGGCATTACTCTATCGGATCTGGTGAAGGGGATTGTGGAGATCGAATGAAAGCTTGCTCAACATCTCTTCGTCTCTTTCTTCTTTTCATTTCTTCAGGGTCCATTGCCGCTCAAACGGGAACCAATGTGGGTGGACGGATCAGTTCCAACACCACCTGGGACCTGGCGGGCAGTCCCTACACAGTAACCAGCACCATATCGATATATTCTGGTTCTACCACCCCCGTTACCTTAACGATCAAGCCCGTGGTAACGGTGAAGTTCAACAGTGACACGGAGTTACAGGTTGGGCGGGTTGGCTACAGCAGTTACCCGGGTGTCCT
>JBHIEY010000119.1:0-5612 GCA_046861835.1 Fidelibacterota bacterium
GGAGTATGAAAAGGTGAGCTTCGTGGAAGCCGTCCAGAAATTGGCCCGGAGAACGGGCGTTGAGCTTGCCATGGAAGAGGGAGACCAGGGAAGGGAATTCACCTCCGGCCTTTACAGGATTCACGAGCTGGCTGTCCAGGTGTACCGGAAAAACCTTCAAAGCGACGCAGGCAAAAAGGTCAGACTCTATCTCACTGAGAAGCGGGGACTGACGGAGAAGACCCTGGAAAGGTTTTCCATTGGGCTGTCGCTGGACCGGTGGGACCAGCTCCTCAAGATCATCCGGACAAGAAAAATTCCCGGCGATATCGTTGAAAAATCGGGGCTCTTCACCCGCACTGAGAAAGGAATCTTCGACAGATTCCGGTCCCGGCTCATGTTTCCCATCACCAACAGGGCGGGCAGAGTCGTCGCCTTTGCGGGGAGAGATTTAGAGGGAACGAGTCAGGCAAAATACCTGAATTCCCCCGAGACACCCGTGTACAACAAGAGCGAGATTCTTTACGGATTGTCCCAGGCCAAGGATGCCGTCCGGAAGGCCGGCTCGGTCATCGTGGTGGAAGGGTACATGGATGTCCTGCAGCTGGTTCAAAACGGGATCGAAAATGTGGTGGCAACCTCGGGAACGGCCTTCACCGAATCCCATGTATCGGAAATCCGGAAGGTTACCGACACGGTGATTCTTGCCTATGACGGCGATGCGGCGGGTAGAAAAGCCGCCGTCTCCGCCGGATATCACATCCTGAGAGGGGGGCTCCTGCCGGAGGTGGTGGAGGTACCGGAGGGGAAAGATCCCGACAGCTGGGTCAGGGACGAAGGTCCGGAATCCTTCCTCCGGGCGGTGAATCGCCCCAGTGATCTGCTCGACTACCACTGCGCCCACACGGCCTACGACCTCACCAAACCGACCCGCCGGTCCCAGCTGGCCCGGGAGATCCTGGCGGAGCTCAGGGGGATCTCCGATGAGATCGTCCGGCGTCATACGGTAAAAAAACTTGCGGAACTTCTGGATGTGGGTGACGACGTCCTCATGAAAATGATGGTTCGGGGACCGGGAGGTTTCTATGCGCCCCGGCGGGCCGCACCGAAAGTTCGCGAGGAGACGCCCTCCCGGGACCGGTGGGTCGTCTCCCCTTCCACCGATCGCGCCCAGATGGAGATCGTTTCCCTCCTGGCTACCGGGGACCCCTCCACGGTGGCCCTCCTGACCCGGAATCTCAATCTGGATCACTTTTCCCATCCCGTCATGAAGTCCCTGGCCCGGTACCTGATCCCCAGGGTTAAGGACTCCACCGGACCCGACATCTCGGGTGCCCTGGATCAGTTTAAGACCAAATCGGACCGCGACCTCGCGAGCAGGGTGCTGTTTCAGGCTACCCCCCACAGCGATCCCCACCGGGTAGCCGTTGACTGCCTCATCACCCTGGAGCAGACCCCTTTGAAACAAAGCTTGATCGAACAGCGCATGAGACTCAGGGATCTGGAAAAAAACGGTGCCGATTCCACGTCTGCCCTTACAGAATTCGTAAGACTCCAGGAACAGCTCAAAGCCCTGGAGCAGAAACGGGCAGAATTGCTGAATCTGACGTAAGTTGAACTTCCGCCGTCTTTTGTCGAGGAGGTCTCCGGCCACCCGTTCCCTTACCTCCATTCTTCTCATCCTGACCTTCAACCTTCCGGCGGCCGCCCAGGAACAGGTCGCAGAACCCGAAGAAACCGTCAAATACTTTAAAACGCGGCTGAAACGAACCGATATCCTCAGGGACGAAATCGATGCGGACCAGGCCAGCCGGGTCAACCATTTCCGGGCGGTCTACGATCACCGCGGAGAACTTCTGCGGGTCGAGTTCGTTCCCAGTGGCGACCATCAGAAAAAACGGGTCCGGAAACGGGATCTTTTTCCCCGGCCCCAGCCCCCTTTCCGGTACTTTCGCTCCTGGAATCCCCACGCAAAGACTCTGGAAAACGAGATACCTGAGCAAAAGGTGGGCGGGCGCCCCTTCTATCGCGCTTCGTACCTGGATAGCCTTCACGCGAGAACCGTGGACTACTTTGTGAGGAGGAATCGCCGGCTGTGGACGTACTATCTCGAGTGGAACCGGGAGAAAACGGAGGCGGACCTTTCCATTGTCTTCGCCACCCACCGTCCCCTCACGGTCCTCGATCCCCATCTTTTTCATCCGGCCGCCAGTGAGATGAGGCCGGGCTGGATCGCCCATTTCAAGCACAACCGCCTCGGCAGGCCCCTCAATCTCACCGTCCGGGATGACGTGGGAAATGTCTATTATTTCTACCGGTTCGAACATGCCTACGAAACGGTGGGCGATACCCTGAATCCCATCACTCACCGGATTACCGTCTCCCGGTACTTCCGGTCGGACAGCACCCTCATCGGTTCGCACCGGCTGGTTTTCTCCGACACCGACAATCTGTTAAAGAAGGAATTTTTTGACGCCCGGGGAAACCTCACCGAATCCATCGAATACGAGTATGATCCCCGGTTTGAGGAAGTTTCTGTTGTGATCCGCGATCCTCACGGGAATATCCTCCACCGGCAGGTCATCCCCCGGCAGTCTGATTAGCACTTCGTACGGTTCACGTTCCGCTTCATTACCGTGGTCATCGCGAGCGAAGCGCGGCGATCTCACACCTCCGTTCTCCACCAACCATGAGATTGCCACAGTCTCCTCCGGCTGGCGGATCCTTCGCAATGACAGGATAAATGTCGGGAATAGAGAAAGCCCTCCTGCCGGAGGGCTTTCCGTTAAGGGATACCGGTAAGCGGTTCAGGGACTAAAAGTTCACTGTCAGACCGGCATTGAAGTACTGGGGAAGTCCCAGAAACACTTCCGCATCGTCGGCGGCGTGATTCTTCCCGTTATCCCGGAACGCATTGTACCGGCTGTTGTCCACCGCATCCTGAATATACACCGCATCCAGCAGGTTGAAGACATGCAGGAATGCCTGCAGTCTCACCCCGCCGAAGGCGATGGGCAGATCGTACAGGGCGTGAAGATCCACCACGCTGTAACCCGGAATCTTCCAGCTCTGTACCCCTGCGTCGGCCGCATCGGTCCTGTCGAAAGGATCCCAGGCCGCGTAGTGATTGGCGTAGGACTTCAAGACGGCTTGGGCCATGAGTCCCGGAATGGGGAATACCGTCGCCGCTACGGAAATCTGCGTTTGAGGGGCATCCCCCACCTTCAGACCTTTCACGAAGAATTCATACGTTTTCGTCTCTTCCACTCCGCCCGTGTAGTCCTTGTAGCTGCCCTGCATGTCGCCGATGTACTCCCAGTTACCGATGGAGACGGCCGCATCCAGTCTCAGCAGGGAAATGGGCCGGAATGCCGACTCCACTTCAAGGCCGGAGTAATTGGCATCCATCCCCGTGAGGAATATGAATCCCTCCGTTCCGTCTTCTTTCACAACGCTCACATTCCGGGTCCTGTCTCTCCAGATCGTATTGTAGACATTCGCCTTCACGGACAATCTGCCGTCGAGCCCTGAGAAATTCGCACCCCCTTCGAAGTGGGTAAACTTCTCGTTCTCGGGATCCTCAGCGACGGTGCCGCTTCTGTCGTCGATCATGGCATCGAAGATGGGGACCTTGGAAACGTAGCCCACGTTGCCGAACACCGCCAGATTATCGGACAGCCGGACCAAACCGCCCCCTTTCACCTGGATTCCGGTTGCGCTGGCGTCCGCCGTGAGCTCCTCACCGGTGGCGGCACCTCCCGCTGCCAGGCCGGCATCCTTGAAGTGATTGACGTAGGTGTAGGCGATGGTAGACCACCCCGCCATTCCGTAGGCCGAGATGGGTCCGCTCGAGTACTCACCCTGGCCGAACACACCAAGCCAGTCTACCGTGTTGGTGAAGTAATAGTTTATCTTATCCCCGAGACGGCGCATCACCTCATCGCCTGTCCAGAAGTCGCTGGGACTGTAGGTGTCCACATAGTAGTCACCGCCGGCAAGATCACGCACTTCCCGCCAGTGCCCGATCTTGGCGGTTCTCCAGTCGACACCCACCTGGGTTCTTACCTCATCGCTGAGTTCATAATACAACTTTGAAAGGGCACCGATGGTCCACTGCTGGTTCACACTGTTCCTCAGAATCCCGAGGGAACGGAACTCGGAGGTGGAATAGGTGGAGTCGATGTTGGTGGAGTTCCGGTCGAGCGTCGCTTGCCAGTCGATGATTCTCGAGGGTCCCGAGTAATCCCACTTCATGCTTCCGTAGGTGCCTGTTCCTCCTCCCTTTCCTCCTGACCAGTAGAGGACGGACGACAGTCTCATCTGATCGTTGAAGGTGTGGTACCAGTTGAGGTTGGCAATGGGCTTATGGAAGTAGTTCTCCCTTTCGTTGAGGAAGGATTTGTCGAAGCGTTCCACCCCGTCTTTCACGGTGTACATGCGCCAGTACTGGGTTCCGGCGTAATCTTGGGGCACGTCGCTGACGTTTTCGTTGTAGTCTCTGCCCGCTTCCGGGAAATCGTCGAAAACATCTGCCGTTCCGTTGCCGTCTTCATCCATGTTCAGCACGCTGTCGGGAAACACCTCCTTGGCCAGGTCGTGGCTGTAGGCGGCGATATTCTGTTTGTACAGGTTCTGGCCGTGTCTCTGGGGAGCTCCCAGGGCGTAGAATTCCAGGCGATCGTTGTCGGTCAACGCATAGCTGGCGCCGAAGTAGTAGCTCCAGGCGTCCGTCCACGTCCCCTTATAGTATCCGTCCCCCACTTTTCTGAGGACGGTTCCTCCCAGGGCCAGTTTATCGCCGATGAGTCCCGTATGGTAGCTCAGTGTCGATTTCAGAAAACCCCAGGCTCCCACTTCCTGCTTGAACATACCTCCGGCCCGCCTCAGTGCGGGGTCGGTGATAATATTCATGCTTCCTCCGATGGAAGGGGTGGCCAGATTCACCGCACTTAAACCCCTCTGCATCTGGATGGAAGAGGTGGCGTCCCCCAGGCCGTCCCAGTTGGACCAGTAGACCCACCCGTTTTCCATATCGTTAACGGGTATGCCGTTGATCAAGATGGCCACGTTTCGCTGATCAAATCCGCGGACGTTTATCCGGGCATCGCCCGCACCGCCCCCCTGGGCTGTGGCGTAGACCGACGGCGTGGTGTTCAGGACCAGGGGGATGTCCTGGGAGCCCAGTCTCAGGCTCATGTCCGCTTTCTCCACATTCGTGAAGGCCACCGGGGTGTTCCGGGTAGCCCGGTCTGCCAGGACTTCCAGTGAAGACAGTTCAATGGCCATGGTCTCCAGGGCGAAATCCACCGTCACCGAACCTTCAGCGGGCACCTCCACCGTCTGGCTCGATTCTTCATAACCGATGACCGAGGCTGTGATGGTCTGGGTTCCGGCAGGGACGTTCTCAATGGCGTATTGTCCACTGGCGTCCGCCGCCGCCCCCAGGTCTGTTCCCTCCACGATGACGTTGGCTCCTGCCAGCGCCTCCCCTGTCCCGGCATCCGTGACGGTGCCGGTAATGGTGGCCTGTCCGAAAAGGGTCAGGGGAAGAAGGCATACCAGGATCGCGGAGAGATATGATGCAGGCTTATTCATTATCTCTGCCTCCCTGTGAGTTGAATGATGACGGGTGT
>JBHIEY010000120.1:0-5596 GCA_046861835.1 Fidelibacterota bacterium
GCTTGTCTTGCGCGAAGAAAAGCGCGAAACCTCTTTTCCATAAGAGGGAAACGAGACCCCCCGAAAAACCCTGGGGATTTACAAGTTGAATTTCACCGGTCCCGTCGTAAATTTTTCGCGTTGCACATCCCGACGGTTGCTGTCGGGACGCGGAATAAACCAGACATCATGCCCGGCCGACCCCTTATAGTCGTAGAATCCCCCACGAAGGCCCGGACCATCACCCGGTACCTCAAAAAGGAATACCGGGTCATGGCCTGCAACGGCCACATCAAAGATCTCCCCGACAACCGCCTGGGGATCGACATCACCAACAATTTCAAACCGACCTACGTTCTCCTCCCCCGCAAGTCCACGATCATCAAGCGGATCAAGGAAAAGGCCCGCACCGCCCCCGCCGTCCTCATCGCCACCGATCCCGACAGGGAGGGAGAAGCCATCGCCTGGCACCTCGCCTCCGAACTGAACGGAAAGTCGGGAAAAATCAAGCGGGCCCTCTTTACCGAAATCACACCCTCCGGCATCAAAGAGGGAATGAAGAACCTCCGGGGCGTCGACATGAATCTTGTGGATGCCCAGCAGGCCCGGCGTATTATCGACCGTCTGGTGGGGTTTAAGGTGTCTGAATTCCTCTGGACCGTCCTCTTCAACGGTCTGAGTGCCGGACGGGTTCAGTCCGTAGCCCTCCGGCTGGTGTGCGAACGCCACCGCGAAATCACCGCCTTCCAACCCCGGGAATACTGGACCCTCGACGTGGAGTTCCGGACCCGGTCAGGGGAGGTCTTCACGGCCCAGCTTGTCCGCCTGAAAGGGAAAAAACCTGACCTCCCCGATGAGAAGACCGTGAAAGAAATCGCCGCCGCCCTGGAGGCATTAACCTACCGCGTCGATTCCATCGAGCGGAAAAAAGTGAAAAAAAGGCCCTACCCTCCCTTTATTACCAGCACCCTGCAGCAGGAGGCGGCGTCACGGCTGAAACTCTCCCCCGCCCGGACCATGCGCGTGGCCCAGAATCTCTACGAAGGGGTGGATATCGGGGAAGGGGAACCCACCGGACTCATTACCTATATGCGTACGGACTCCACCCGCGTTTCCGGGGCGGCCGTGAGGGCTGCCCGGCAGGTCATCTCCCGGGAATTCGGCGACCCCTACCTTCCCGCTAAACCACCGGTCTACCGGCCAGCTGGCGGGAAGAAAAAGCTTGTCCAGGGAGCCCACGAAGCCATCCGGCCCACCAATCCCGCTCTCACCCCCGAGGAGCTCAAAGACAAACTGGAAAAAAATGAATTCGCCCTCTACCGCCTGATCTGGCAACGTTTCATGGCAAGCCAGATGGCCCCCATGGTGCTGGACCAGACCACCATCCACGTGGCAGGGGACACCGGCAGGACTGTCTCCAAAGAGCCGGCAGATTACCTGTTCCGGGCAACAGGCTCGACCGTCGCCTTTGAGGGGTTCCGGAAAGTCTATCCCTCCCGGGAGAAACCCCAGGAAACCCACATTCCTGCGAAACTCTCCGAAGGTGAAAAGGTGGAGAAAATCAACGTGAAGCCCGAACAGCACTTTACCAAGCCGCCTCCCTATTTCACCGACAGTACCCTCATCAAGGAGCTCGATACGAGGGGTATCGGCAGACCCAGTACCTTCGCCGAAATCGTCTCCCGCCTCCACAGGCGGAAATACGTCAGGAAGGAGAAGGGGAAACTCATTCCCACCGAAACGGGAATGACGGTCAACGACATTCTGACACAAAACCTGCCCGACATTTTCGACGTGGGCTTCACGGCCAGAATGGAGAGGGAACTCGATGAGATTGAGAACGGCCAGCAGGATTACCTCGCCGTCCTCAACGACTTCTACCGCCCTTTTCATACCTCCATGGAGGATGTGTACCATCGCAAAAGGGAAATCAAAGCGAGCCTCACGGCATCCACCGGGGAAGCCTGCGAAAAATGCGGCAGCCCCATGGTGATCAAGTGGAACCGTAAGGGACAGAAATTCATGGCCTGTTCAGCCTTCCCCGAATGCCGAAACACCAAATCCCTGGGCGGCGGTGCCGCCGCAGATACCCCCCCGGCGGGAGTTGACAGGTCATGCCCCCGGTGCGGCAGTCAGCTTCAGGTAAAAACCGGCCGGTTTGGACGGTATCTGGGGTGCTCCGGCTACCCCGACTGCCGCCACACCGAACCCCTGCCGACCGGGATCATGTGCCCGAGACCGGGTTGCCAGGGAGAGATCGTGGAGCGGACCAGCAAGAAGAAGAGGGTCTTCTATGGTTGCAGCCGGTATCCCGACTGCGACTACGCTTCCTGGTACAGGCCCGTTCTTCACGCATGCGAACAATGCGGACACCGTTTTGTTGAAGAGAGAACGCCCCGGGGAGGCGGGGGGAAATCGTATTACCAGTGCCCCGAATGCAAACACCGCACCGATACCGTGGACCGGGAGGTCCACGAAGAGGAAACCGGGAAATCGTGAGCGAGGAAAAGATGACCAAGAACTTCAACACCGGCCTGTTGCTCTTGATCCTGCCGCTGGCTCTTTTCGCTTCCGAGAAGGAGGAAGCCAGGATCCGGGATCTGGAGAAAACGTTGATGGCTTCCTGCTTCCACGGTACCGTGGCCGAACACGGCGACGCCCAAATGGAAAAGGAAATTCGCGATTTCGTCTACCAGGGCAAAAGCCGGCAGGAAATCATCAACTATTACGTCAACATTTACGGGGAACGGATTCTCGCCAGACCCAGAGCCCGGGGATTCAATCTGGCCGCCTGGCTGGCACCCGCCGCCGTCTTTCTTGCCGGTGTGACCCTTCTGGTAGCCTACTTGAGACACCGTTCGCGGGAAGAAGAGCCTCCCGCCCCGCCGCCCGAAACCACCAAAACATCCTTCGACGACGTCATCGAAAGGGAACTGGAAGAGCTCGATTGACACAAAACTGGAAAACTGGAGATTTGCTCTTCATCTCTCCATGTCTCCATCTCTCCCCTCATGAATAAAACGATGGACAAACTTATTTCCCTTTGCAAACGAAGGGGATTTATCTTCCAGAGCTCCGAAATCTACGGAGGACTGGAAGCCACCTATGACTACGGACCCCTGGGGGTGGAACTCAAGAACAATATCAAACAGATCTGGTGGCGGGATGTGGTTACCGCCCGGGCCGACGTGGTGGGAATGGATTCCGCCATCCTCATGCACCCCCGCGTCTGGGAAGCGAGCGGCCACATTGAGGAATTCCACGATCCCATGGTGGACTGCAAGCACTGCAAGGCCCGCTACCGCGCCGATGCCGTCGACCTGGAGAAACCGTGCCCTAAATGCGGAAACAAAGATTGGACGCGCCCCCGTCAGTTCAACCTGATGCTCAAAACCCACTACGGCCCCTCGGAAGATTCTTCATCCCTTGTCTACCTCAGACCCGAAACGGCCCAGGGAATCTTCGTCAACTTCGTCAACGCCCTCTCCACCGCCCGGATGAAAATCCCCTTCGGAATCGCCCAGATCGGGAAAGCCTTCCGTAACGAGATCACCACGGGCAACTTCCTTTTCCGGACCCGGGAATTCGAGCAGATGGAACTGGAATATTTTGTCCAGCCGGCCGAATCGGAAAGGTGGCTCGACTACTGGGTTCAGGCCCGCTTCGACTGGTACAAAAGTCTCGGCATTTCGGAAAAGAGGCTTCGCCTTCGCCGGCATGAGAAGGACGAACTGGCCCACTACGCCCTCGACTGCTACGACGTGGAATACGAATTCCCCTTCGGCTGGGCGGAACTGGAGGGAATCGCCGACCGGGGTACCTACGACCTGGACAGACACATGGAATACAGCGGCAAGAAACTCACCTGGTTCGACCCTGTTTCCAATACCCATATCACCCCCGCCGTCGTGGAATCGTCCGCGGGCGTGGACCGTCCCGTTCTCATGGTCCTGACCGACGCCTACCACGAAGAAGAGGTGAGGGGAGAAAAACGGGTCGTCCTGAAACTCAACCCCAGACTCGCCCCCACCAAAGTGGCCGTTTTCCCTCTGGTCAACCGGGACGGCATGCCCGATATCGCGGAACGTATCTTCAACGACCTGCGGGGTGACTTTTCCGCCTTCTATGACGACGGAGGATCCATCGGCAGGCGATACCGGAGACAGGACGAAGCGGGAACCCCCTTCGCCGTCACCGTTGACTCCCAGACCCTGGAAGATCAATCCGTCACCGTCCGGAACCGGGACACCATGGACCAGGAAAGAGTGGCTTCGGACCGGCTGGCTCAGTACCTTCGGGAGAAACTATGAGCGAGTTTACCGATCGCATCGTCCGTTCTGCCAGACTCGATATTTCTCTCTACGAGGAAGTGGAGGGCGATCCCAATACCATGGGACAGGCCATGACCGTCGTTGTCCTCTCCGGCCTGGCGGCCGGGATCGGCAGCTTCGATACCGGCGGTTTTTCAGCCATGGTGGCGGGAACCATCGTGGCCCTGGTGGGATGGTTCGTCTGGGCCTACCTGACCTACTTCATCGGAACACGAATCCTCCCCGAGCCCCAGACCCGGGCAGATTATGGGCAGTTGCTCCGCACCATCGGCTTCGCCAGCTCCCCCGGCCTGATTCGCGTCCTGGGCATCCTCACGTTCCTGAGGCCCCTCGTCTTCCCCGTGGCCGCTATCTGGATGCTCGTGGCCATGGTTATCGCCGTCCGGCAGGCCCTCGACTATACCAGTACCTGGAGAGCCGTCGGGGTGTGCGTCATCGGCTGGTTTATCCAGTTGTTGATCCTTGCCCTCTTTATGTCGGTCATCGGTCCCCCGCCACAGCCTTCTCCGTAGCCGGCTTCAAGGCCCGGGATATGAAGATCTCCGTTGTCATTCCCACCTTCAACCGGGCTGTCCTACTCCAGCGGGCTCTCGACTCCGTATTGGCCCAGACGTTCAGACCCCATGAAATCATTGTTGTCAACGACGGCTCCACCGACGAAACACCCGCCATGATGACCCGGCGGTACCCCCGGATCTCCTGCATCACCCAGCCCCACACCGGCGTGAGCGCGGCCCGGAACCGGGGGATCGAAACGGCGTCGGGAGAGTGGATCGCGTTTCTCGATTCCGACGATGCCTGGCTTCCCCGGAAACTGTCGCGCCAGGCCGACGCCCTCCGGCAATACCCCTCCATGAAAATCTGCCATACGGATGAAATCTGGATCCGCGACGGCCGCCGGGTCAATCCCGGGAAACGGCACGCCAAAAAGGGGGGATGGATCTTCTCCCGGTGCCTCCCCCTATGCTGCATCTCCCCATCCAGCGTCCTCATTCACAGAAGTGTCTTTGACGACACGGGTCTGTTCGACGAGACCCTCCCGGTCTGCGAGGACTACGATATGTGGCTTCGAATTACCGCCCGGTTTCCCGTTCTGTATGTGAATGAACCCCTGGTGGTGAAATACGGGGGACACGCGGACCAGCTCTCCCGCCAGACCTGGGGACTTGACAGGTTCCGCATCCGGGCCCTGGAAAAGATCCTCGAATCAGGGATTCTTTCCGAAACCGACCGGCAGGCAGCCCGCTCCACACTGGAACAAAAACTTTCCGTTTACGTCCAGGGAG
>JBHIEY010000121.1:0-5577 GCA_046861835.1 Fidelibacterota bacterium
TTCCCACGGCTACGGGGGCGTCAGACCAAAATGTTCATAGTTGATGGCAATATACTTGTGCCACTCTTCGGGAACTTCACTCTCTTCAAAGATCGCTTCCACCGGACACTCCGGTTCGCATGCGCCGCAATCGATGCACTCTTCGGGATTGATGTAAAGCTGCAGACCTTCAATACTTTCGCCCGCCTCAATTTTCTTTTTTACCTCCTCCCCCATGTCGTCTTGAGTGAAATGGATGCAGTCGACGGGACATACTTCCACGCACGCCGTGTCGCAAACGCCCACACACGGTTCCGCGATAATGTAGGTCATGTTACCCTCCCGGATTCCGTGGGAAGACTGAAGAGAGATCGCTTTTGAAACATGGGAAATAGGAGCTTTTTTGTCTTATTTAATTTACGATAGCTTGCGTCCAGATTTCACGTGTTATCTGGTCCGGGGGGTGGGGCGGGGAAGCGGGCACCGTTCTCAGGAACGTCGAACCGAAATCGTGGGGGTAGCTCGGGCTCGAACGGTTCCCACCTGACACGCGGAAAAGGGGACGCCGTCGTTGAATCGCGTGAGAAAATCGTGGGCTTTTTTCTCCGGAAGGGCCAGAAGGAGTCCGCCGGAGGTCTGGGCATCGGCAGCCATCAGTTTGTGGTGATCTTTTAAGGCGGAATCGAAGCGGGCATGGGGGGTGACGAACGTCAAGTTTCGCCGGGTTCCTCCGGGGATCGCCCCCCGGGTGGCGAGTTCTTCCACCCCATCGAGAAAGGGGAGCCTGTCGAAAGGAATCACGGCCGAGACGTCGCTCGCCCGGCACAATTCCAGAAGGTGGCCGAGGAAGCCATATCCCGTGATATCCGTTGCCGCATGGACGCCGCATTCCGTCATCAATTGGGCGGCCCGGTCGTTGAGGGTGGTCATAACGGATGTGGCCGTCTCGATAAGGGTCTGGGAAGCCATCTCCCGCTTGATGGCGGTGGATATGATGCCCGTTCCCAGCGGCTTGGTCAGGACCAGGACATCACCCGGCTGTGCCGTGGAATGTCTGATCATCCGGTCAATGTCCACCTGGCCGGTGACCACCAGGCCGTATTTCGGTTCCCTGTCATCAATCGTATGCCCCCCCACGATGGATACCCCTGCCTCCTGGGCTTTGTCCATCCCCCCTTTGAGAATCCGGGCCATCACCTCGGTGGAAAACCCTTTGGCGGGGAAAGCGGCAATATTCAGGGCAAAAAGGGGCTTGCCGCCCATGGCATAGATGTCGGAAAGGGCGTTCGCCGCCGCAATCTGACCGAAGTCGTAGGGGTCGTCCACAATAGGGGTGAAGAAGTCGACGGTTTGGACCAGAGCCGTTTTTCCTTCCAGGCGCACCACGGCGGCGTCGTCGTGGCCGTGAAACCCCACGACCACCCGCTCGTCGTCGACCACCGGCAGCTGGCTCAGAACCTGGGCCAGGTCCTCGGGACCGAGCTTACAGGCTCAACCGGAACCGTGACTCAGGGTGGTCAGTCGCCTCATCTCTTCCGGTACCATCGGACACAATTTAGCTGAAAACGGGGGCCCGGGTCAACGGGACTCTTTTGGCCGGTCCCCCCTGGCCGGACCCTTTTTTCTTGAGTCCCTGTTTGCCCGGGCGCGGGGGAAAAGGGAGGCGATCAGACCCGGTCCGCCAGACCCTGGCTGAATCGCCTCACGTCCTCCACAGTCTGAATATTGAGATCCTTCAAGTAGTCGAGATGAACGGACCGGAAGGTGTACTGGATGTGAAGCTGGTTCAGGTATTCGTTCAGAGTCACGGGGAAATGCATGGTCTTGAGGACCACGGCCTTCAGGGGGAATTCGGGGATGGTCTTGTCCAGGGAGTGGAGCGTCAGACCGGCGTCCTTGATTTCCTTTCTCACCCGGCGGATCTCCGAGAGGCGGAGGGTGGGGAGGAATTCCCAGGGAGCGGTGTCGTCGCGGACGGTTTCCAGAAACCGGTACCCTTTGGTGAAGGCCTTCAGAAACCACTGGCCGTAAACCCGCCCTTTCAAGTTGTCGGTGAGAAAAGCGTCGATCTCCTCTTTCCGTTCCTCCACGAATCTCTGCCAGATACGGAAGTAGGGACGGTACAGAAAAAAGCCGAAGGGTGTCTTGAAGGAATTCTTTCGGTTGAAAAAGCTTTTCACGTCGTAGGCCCGGTTGCGCAGGTGGGTCCGTATTTGTTCCGGAAAGAGATGAAACGTATCCGACACCGTGTCAACCTTCTCGTCAAGAATGAAGTCGTCGGGGATCTCCAGCTCCCGGGAATGGACGGAATACGATTTCTCCACGCCGTGGACGGTGATGGTGATAAAGGCCCCCAGGTCGCTCATCTTGATGAGGTTATCGAGGGCTTTATCGAACTGAGGCAGGGTGGTAATGGACGGCAGGGAGGGACTCTGGAACAGGTCGGGAAAGAAGGAAAGCTGACCGGTAGCTAGGGACTTAGCCATACAATGGAGTTTAGCCCCCTCCGGGACAAGATGCAAGATCAGGGGCTCTTCGCGAAACATGGGTCGACCGACGGCGTTTAACCGTTGTGTATCGCTATCCTGGGCACTAAATTGATGGACGAAGATGAAATCGAGTCGTCGGTTTCCCGCCCGGGTGTGAGCTAAGTTTCCCCGCTCATGGCGAAGAAAGAGGTCAAACAGGCCGACAGCGTTGTCATCCGTTTCGCAGGCGATTCGGGGGACGGCATGCAGCTGATGGGGGACCGGTTCACCCACACCACGGCCCGCATAGGCAACGATCTGGCCACCTTTCCCGACTATCCCGCGGAAATCCGGGCTCCCGCCGGAAGCCTGGCGGGCGTCAGCGCCTTTCAACTCCAGTTCTCCAGCCACGATGTCTATACGCCGGGAGACCAGCTGGACGTTCTGGTGGTCATGAATCCCGCCGCCTTGAAGGTCCATCTTGACGATTTGAAGCCGGGGGGAACGATCATCGCCAATTCCTCCACGTTTACCGAAAGACACCTGAAAATGGCCGGTTGGAAGAGCAATCCCCTGGAGGACGATACCCTTTCCGCATACAAGGTGTATGACATCGAAATCAGCCGGCTCGTCGCCAACGCTCTGGAGGAGATGGACCTGAGTTCCAAGACCGTGGAGCGGACCAAGAACATGTTTGCCCTGGGACTGATGTACTGGATGTACGGCCGGCCCATGGAGCCCACCCTGGAGTGGCTCAAGCGGAAATTCGCCTCGAGACCGGAACTCATCGAGGCCAACGGCCGGGCTCTGAAGGCCGGGTATCATTTCGGGGACATATCGGAAATCTTTGCAGCCAGTTACCGGGTTGGGAAGGCTCCTCTGGAGCGCGGAACCTACCGGAACGTCACCGGGAACGTTGCTCTCGGGTTCGGGCTGGTAGCGGCCAGCAAGGTGTCGGGCCTTCCCCTCTTTTTCGGAGGCTACCCCATCACGCCGGCCAGCGATATACTCCATCAGTTGTCCCGTTACCGCAACTTCGGGGTGAAGACCTTTCAGGCCGAAGATGAAATCGCCTCCATCGGTGCCGCCCTGGGGGCGGCGTACGCCGGAAACCTCGCCGTCACCGCTTCCTCCGGCCCCGGGATCGCCCTGAAGAGCGAGACCATCGGTCTGGCCGTCATGACCGAACTTCCCCTGGTGATTTTCGATATCCAGCGGGCCGGTCCCAGCACGGGTATGCCTACCAAGACCGAGCAGGGGGACCTCCTGCAGGTCATGTTCGGACGGAACAGCGATTGTCCCGCCCCCGTCCTTGCCGCCGCCAGCCCCGGGGACTGCTTCGCCGTCGCCTATGAAGCGTGCAGGATTGCCGTCAAGTACATGACCCCCGTGATTGTCCTTTCCGACGCCTACCTGGCCAATGGGTCGGAACCGTGGAAAGTACCCGATCTGGACAATCTCCCCCCTATCCCTGTGGAATTCCCGGCAGGGGAAAACGATCAGTTCCACCCTTATGAGCGGGATGAAACCACCCTGGCCCGCCGGTGGGCCCTCCCCGGAACCCAGGGGTTGGAGCACCGTATAGGGGGTCTGGAAAAGGAACATATCACGGGTAGCGTGAGCTACGATCCTGACAATCACCACCTTATGACCCAACTGAGGGCCCAGAAAGTGGCGGGTATGACCCGGGAGATCCCCCCCACGGAAGTTTTCGGGGAGGCAACGGGAGACCTGCTGGTTCTGGGATGGGGAAGTACCTACGGGTCCATTCGCACCGCCGTGGAACGGGCCCTCGATGACGGCCTCTCCGTGGCCCATCTTCACCTGAGATGGCTGAATCCCCTCCCCTCCGACCTGGGGGGAATCCTCGTCAAATACCAGAAGGTTCTGGTTCCCGAAGTGAATTTGGGACAGATGATCAGGCTTATCCGGTCCGAATTCCTGGTGGACGCGGTGGGGTTAAACCTGGTGAGGGGGAGACCGATCCGGTCGTCCGTGGTGGAGGAAAAGATCAAATCGATGCTGTGAGTATGCCATGACCGAAATCACCATAAAGACCCCCTTGACCCGGAAGGATTTCGTATCCGACCAGGACGTCCGCTGGTGCCCCGGATGCGGGGACTATTCCATATTGGCCCAGACCCAGAAGGTGTTTCCCGATCTGGGGGTGCCCCGGGAGAAGTTTGTGTTCATTTCCGGTATCGGGTGTTCCAGCCGGTTCCCCTACTATATGAACACCTACGGGTTCCACACCATCCACGGCCGGGCGCCGGCCATTGCGTCCGGCGTGAAATTGGCCAATCCCAACCTGTCGGTATGGGTCGTAACGGGAGATGGGGACGCCCTGAGCATCGGGGGAAACCACTTCCTCCACATCCTCCGGCGAAACCTGGACATCAACATTGTCCTTTTCAACAACGAGATCTACGGTCTCACCAAAGGGCAGTACTCTCCGACATCTGAGCTGGGAAAGATCACCAAGTCCACCCCTTTCGGGTCCCTGGACAGACCCTTCAATCCTCCGGCGGTGGCCCTGGGGGCTTCCGCCACGTTTGTCGCCCGCTCTATTGACGTCTACGGAAAGCACCTGCAGGAGATGCTCCAGCGGTGCTACCAGCACCACGGGACGTCATTTCTTGAGGTGTATCAGAATTGTCTCATTTTTAACGACGGTGCCTTCCGTAACCTGACGGAAAAGGATGAGAAAGCGGACCACGTTCTGGTGCTTGAGAACGGCAAACCTCTCATTTTCGGGAGGAACAGGGACAGGGGAATTCACCTGGATGGGTTCACGCCCCAGGTGGTCACCCTCGGGAAGAACGGGTCGGTGGACGATCTGGTCGTCCATGACGAAACGGATAAGAACCTGGCGGTGATTCTGGCCCGGTTTACCTATGATGACCGATTTCCCAAGCCCATAGGGGTCCTTTACCGGTCCGACGAACCGGCCTACGAGGATATGCTGGCGACACAGATCGAGAAAGCGAAAGAGACGCTGGGGGAGGGGGACCTGGCCGAACTCATTCTCGGAGCGGACACATGGGAGGTGGAGGGATGAGAGTGGGAGACCGGGGGACCTGGAGAGTGTAAAGGCATCTAACGTCTAACGTCCAACGTCCAACATGAAGGA
>JBHIEY010000122.1:0-5570 GCA_046861835.1 Fidelibacterota bacterium
ATGAGAAGATCGCGCGCATCCGGCAGCTCCGTCCCGACATGATTCTCCTTTCCGGAGGGATTGACGGAGGCACCGTATCCCACGTGGTGGAACTTGCGGAGATACTGGATGCGGCCAGGCCCCGGCCCCGTTTCGGAGGGGATTACAAGTTGCCGGTCATCTATGCCGGGAATAACCGGGCCCGGGACTCCATCCAGGAGACCCTGGGGAAATCTTCGGACCTGTCCGTGGTGGAAAACATCCGTCCCATCCTCGAGAGGGAAAACCTGAAGCCGTCCCGCGACAAGATACACGACCTCTTCATGGAGCACGTCATGGCCCAGGCCCCGGGCTACCGCAAGCTCATGTCCTGGACGGACGCCCCCATCATGCCCACCCCGGGCGCCGTGGGGTATCTGATTGAGATGATCGCGGCCAGGGAAGGCATATCGGCCCTGGGAGTGGACATCGGAGGCGCCACAACGGATATCTTTTCCGTCTTCCAGGGAGTGTTCAACCGCACGGTCAGTGCGAATCTTGGGATGAGCTATTCATGCTGCAATGTTCTGGCGGAAGCGACCCTTCCCAACATTCTCCGGTGGGTGCCGATGGAGACGGATGAGGAGGACCTCACCAATCGCATCGCCAACAAGATGATCCGGCCCACCACCATTCCTCACTCCCTTGAAGAACTCAAGATCGAACAGGCCATTGCCCGGGAAGCCCTGCGGCTGTCCCTCATCCAGCACAAATCCTTTGCCGTGGGCCTGAAGGGGATCCAGACAGAACGGACGATTTCCGATGCATTCGAACAGTTAGGGACCGGGGAGACCCTGGTGAACATGATGGACCTGGATCTCATCGTGGGCTCAGGGGGCGTTCTTTCCCATGCGCCGAGAAGACAGCAAGCCGCCCGGATGCTGATCGATGCCTTTCAGCCCGAGGGGGTCACCCGGCTCGCCGTCGATTCCATTTTCATGATGCCTCAATTGGGCGTTCTCGCCAATATCACGGACGCCGTCATCAAGGAGAGCGCCCAGCGGGCCGCTTTTCAGGTGTTCGAAAAGGACTGTCTGATTCGCCTCGGCACGTGCGTCGCTCCCGTGGGAAAGGCGAGGGGAAACAAACCCCTAATGGACGCCGTCCTGGAACTCCCCGACGGTACGCGGTGGCAGCAGAAAATTCACCCGGGGGAAATGGTGAGAGTAGAAGCCCCCTACGAGCCCATTCCCGCTACCCTGACGCCCGAGAAGGGCGTCGACCTGGGACGGGGCCCCGGAGAACCGGTGAAAACCACCCTTTACGGGGGTGTCGTGGGCATCATCTTTGACGGGCGGGGGAGACCCATCGATCTGCCCGAAGAGAGGGGACCCCGCGTGGAAAGACTCAAGGCGTGGAGCCGGGCCGTGGACGAGTACCCGGAGGATCCGGCGGAAACGGACGACGACAGCTGATGGCCCACGCGTATACACCGGGACTTAAGGTTCTGCATGAAACCCGGGTGACGAAAGTGAGACGCCTTCCCATGAGGGGCGAAGTGAAGGTGAAGAAGGGGGATTCCGTTCTCCCTGACGACATTGTGGCTTCCACTCAAATCCCCGGCAATGTCCGCATGGTCAATGTTGCCAGCCTGTTGAACGTGGAACCTGAGGCCGTCCCCGATTTCATGGTGGTCACGAAGGGAACGTCCGTCAAAAAGGGGGATGTGATCGCCGAAACGGGAGGTGTGTTCGGCCTTTTCAGGTCCCGGGCCGTCTCCCCGGTGGCGGGAACGGTGGAGTCAGTGTCGAGCGTAACGGGTCAGGTGGTCGTGAGAGAGCCACCCCTGGCGGTGAAGATCGACGCCTACATACGGGGGGTGGTCAGCGACGTAATCCCCGAAGAGGGGGTGGTTATCGAAACGGACGCAGCTTTTCTTCAGGGAATCTTTGGAATCGGAGGCGAGAGGCGGGGTGAAATCGTGGTGTTGGATGAGGGCAATGACAGTACGGTGGATGCCGACGTTATCACCGGTGCCATGAAAGACAAGGTGGTGGTGGGGGGCGCCTATCTTACGCTCGAAGGGTACCGCAAGGCCCAGGAGGTAGGGGTCTCGGGAATCGTGACCGGAGGATTTGACTACGAGGCATTGAAGGATGTTTTGGGCTACACCCTGGGGGTGGCCATCACGGGTTCCGAGGACCTTCCCACCACGCTGGTGGTGACGGAAGGGTTTGGGAGAATACCCATGGCCGGTCGTACATTTGATCTTCTCAAAGAGCATAACGGAAGGGAGGCTTCCATTAATGGGGCCACGCAGATCCGGGCGGGCGTGATTCGTCCCGAGGTGATCATTCCGTTGGCCGGGAGTGAGTTGCCGGGAGGCTACCGGGAGATCGACACGTCCACGGGAATCGAAGTAGGGTCTTTGGTGCGGGTAATCCGGGCCCCCTATTTCGGCATCCTGGGGGAGGTGGTGGAACTTCCCCCTGGTCTCGAGGCTCTCCATTCGGAAGCCCGCGTCCGGGTGGCGAGGGTGAAACTCGGTAACGGGAAAGTGGCCACCCTTCCCCGGGCCAACCTGGAACTGGTGGAAACCGATTGAAGTTCTTTGCCACGGAAAAGTATACGGAGACTCCTGACCGGTCCGTTCTCACCCGGGTGGCCCGGAAGATTGTAGACCACGGCATGAGCGTTCCCGCCGTTTTCTACCTGGAAATGGTCAAACCCCTCTCCTTCATCGGGTCCCAGACCCTCGTATTCTTTGGGCCCATCATCACCTCTTTCGTCCAGAGTGAGGGGTACTATCAGGTGGTGGAACTTCTGGAGGACCGGAACAACGTGGAATTTCTGATCCAGGAGATAGAGCGCCTGGAGGAGGAAAAGAAGAAACGTGAAGGGAAGTCGCTATGAATCTTCGACAGACACTGGCAGTCGGCGGTGTACTTTTGGTCCTGTTTGTCCTGTACTGGTTACTGGGGCATCCCTATTTCCTGTCGGCCCGGTTGGTGACGTTTGTCTGCGTGGTCGTCCTGTCGGGCACCATTCTCTACTTCATTGGAAAGGCGGGCAGGGGTGAAGAAATTTATCTCAGGCCGATCCCGGGATTGAAGGCGGTTGAGGAAGCCGTAGGGAGGGCGACAGAAATGGGTAAGCCCGTTCTTTTCGTTCCCGGAATCATGGATATGGACCAGGTGGAAACGGTGGCCGGGGTCATCATTCTGGGTCACGTCGCCCGGATGACGGCGAGGTACGAAACGGAACTGGAGGTCCCCGTGGCCCGGTCCATCGTGATGGAAGCGGGAAGGGAAATCTGCAAGGAATCGTACCTGACGGAGGGTCATCCCGAGCGATTCAAAGACGACATGGTCCACTACCTGACGGATGATCAGTTTGCCTACGCCGCCGGCGTGGACGGAATCATGGTAAGGCGAAAGCCGGCGGCCATATTTTACCAGGGAAAATTCTTTGCCGAATCGCTGATTCTGGCGGAAACGGGCAATTCGGTGGGAGCCATTCAGGTGGCGGGAACGGGGTCCCTCGTTCAGATTCCTTTTTTCATCACCGCCTGCGATTACACGCTCATAGGGGAAGAATTCTTCGCGGCCAGTGCGTACCTCTCCCGCCGGCCTCCCCTGATCGGAAGTTTGAAGGGCCAGGACATGGGCAAGTTCGTTATCATGGCGTCCGTTGTCCTTGTGGTCCTTCTTACGATGCTTCAGGACTTAGGGGTGATAGCCACCGACATTACCCGGTTCTTGACCGTTCGATAGGAGGAAACCGATGTTCTGGAAACGGCAGGTTCCCATCGCCATCGTTTTCACGGTGGGCGTCTTCACCCTGCTGGGGTGGTTTGTGGGATCTTACGAAATTCTTCTGGAACGGCTTGTCAGCGATCGTCCGCGCCAGGTTCTGGAGCAGATCGCCAGAGAGATTGAGGTTCCCCTGGACTCTCTTCTGGTTCGCCCCATAGAGGACGGAGAGATTGCCATCGGCTCAGAAACGTTTCCCAACCTGGCCGGGGCTCTTGAGTATCACGATGCCCACCCGGAGCAGGACACGGTCCGCTTCCGCCATTTTGTGTTGGTCCGGACGGCCCGGTCGGGGAATTTCGAGAGACTTCGCGGCCGGTTTGATCCGGCGGTGGTGGTTCTTTCCCTGGAGGAGGACAAGACCAATCCCGTTTCCCATTTCATCCAGGATGATGCCACGCAGTGGTACGACATTATTGCCAGTTTCGCCATCATCCTGGGTGCGTTGAATCTCCTCAAGCTCCAGGGGCTGAAAGTGTTGCGCCGCCGGAAGGACTGGCAGTACAGTGTGACGGCCATACTGGGGTTTGCCTTTGCCTTCTTTGCGGGGTTTCTGTTTCGCGGTGCCAACTATGTTTCCATTACGGATGTGGGAGCGTCTCCCGCCCGGGTGGCGGAGGTGGTTGCCCGGGTGGAAAGGGTTCCGGCGGAGGAGGTGCTGCCCGCCCTGAAGATTCTCGAAAAGGGAAAGATGAGGCGGGTCGGCGGCGTCCGGCTGACGTCCGCCGCGGCCCGTTCGCTGGCGGATGAACTGGAGGCGGCGGGAGCTTCGGTCCAGGTCAAAACCGAGGAATGGGGTGCCCACCTTCTGGCGCAGGGTTCCCTGTTCAAATGGATGTTTGACTACGTGTTCACCCCTCTTTCCGCCACCATGTTCGCCCTCCTGGCCTTTTTCGTGGCGTCTGCCTCGTACCGGGCCTTCCGCATTCGCAACTTCGAAGCCACCCTGCTGCTGGGGGCCGGTATTATCCTGATGCTGGGACGGGTCCCCATCGGGAGCACCATTTCGGGCTGGTTTGTTGCCTACATCCTGGTCCTGGGATTGGGAATTCTCGTGAACACGCTCGCAAAAAACAGAACGGCGACCCTTCTGACGGTGGTGGCAGGTCTGGGGCTGGTCACCCTCGGGGGAATAGCCACCGGCTGGCCCGTGGACAGGCCGGCGTTTCTGTTCCTGCCGGCTCTCCAGGAGTGGATCTATCTGTATCCCAACGTCGCCGGAACGCGGGCTATCATGATCGGGATCGCCCTCGGGATGGTGGGGACCAGTCTCAGGGTTATCCTGGGGATTGAAAAATCATTTATGGGAGAACGGTAGAATGGAAAGATTCATTCAGATTCTCTTGAGATTGGGCCGGGCCGACCGCCGGGTGGTCTTCATGCTGATAGCCGTGGTGGTCCTCATACCTCTGCTGAAGCCCCTGGGACTTCCCATCCGCCCCACGCCTACGACGCAGATGGTCTTTGATGCCATTGAGGCCCTCCCGGAAGGGTCCAATGTCCTCGTATCCTTTGAGTATGGACCCAGTACGGCTCCGGAAATCCATCCCATGGCCGTGGCTATTCTCAGGCACCTGTTCCGCCGGCACCACCGGGTTTATGCCACCTGTTTGTGGCCCGACGGGCAGTTCATGGCCAAGGATGCCCTGGATCAGGTGGCCCACAGGGAGATGGGGCTGACCTACGGCGAAGACTATGTCCTTCTCGGTTTCCGGCCGGGCAATGAGGCCGTGGTGAAAGGGATTGTCAGCAATATCCGGTACCTGTACACCGTGGACTACCGCAACACCTTGATCGACC
>JBHIEY010000020.1:0-19948 GCA_046861835.1 Fidelibacterota bacterium
AAGGGCCAAGAAAGGGACAGGTTTCCATGAGTGTTCAAAACAAGTCTGATTCCAGGGCCAGACCGCGGGATCCCGCAGGACCCGTCACCGGCGTTCTTTTCGCGGTTTTCCTGGTGGTATCGTTAGCGTACGGACAATCTCCCTACACTCTTTCGGAATGCATTGCCATCGCTCTCGAGAATAATCATGACATGCGGGCGGCGAGACTGTCCACGCAGTCGGCCTTAAGTGACAGGCGCGGCTCCCTCTCAACCATACTTCCCACCGTCACCTACTCGGCGGCATTCGCCAATCAGGGAACCTATTTCAATCCCCAGTTTGGATTTCCCATACCGGAGAGCCAGTACTATTCGGCAGGCCTGTTTCTGTCCCAGAATATCTTCGACGGCGGCAAATGGTGGAATCAGATTTCCGAAGCCCGGAACCGCTACGGGGTGGCTCTGGAAAGCCAGAGACAGACGGAGGTGGCCGTTGTGTTGAGCGTAAAAAGGGCCTTCTACCAGTATCTCAAGGATAGGCAGCTGGTGGAGGTGGCGAGGCAGTCTGTCCGTCTGGCACAGCAGCAGCTGGCCCTCGTGAAACAACAGTATGAAGTGGAGGCGGTGGCCCGGTCCGATTTGCTCAAGCAGCAGGTCCGTGTTGGCGAAATGAGGGTCGATTTCATGAACCAGCAGACGGCGCTGATGAACTCCCTGAACGAACTGACCCGGGTGATGGGCCTTCCCCTGGATTCCACGTTTACAGTGGTCGACTCGCCCGATGATGAGTCCCCGCCCTTTTCCCTCTCTTTTGACGCTGCCATGGAGGAAGTCAAGAACCGAAACCCCTCTCTGGTGGCGAAGCGGGGCGAACTGGTGGGAGCCCAGCTGAGAGTGAGGGTGGCCAGGGCGGACTATCTCCCTACCCTCTCAGCCTCCGTGAGTTACGACGGCTTTGCCGACGTTTTCGACGAACTCTATTCGGACCTGGAGCGCAACTGGAGGCGGCAGGTCCGTTTTTCTGTATCGTTTCCCCTCTTCCGGGGTCTGTCACGGCCGACACAGGTGTCCCGGGCAAGGATTGAACACGAAATCTTACAGGAGCAGTACCAGAACCTGCTGAAAGACCTGGAAGTCCAGGTTGACGCCACTCTACGGCAGCTGAAGAACCTTGATGAAACCATTCCCGTCTTTGAGCAGACGAAACAGGCGGCGGAGGAAGACCTCCGGCTGGCTCAGGAGCGTTACCATCTGGGGGCAGCCACCATTCTGGACGTTCTGGACGCACAACTGTCGGTGCTGAGGGCGAACAGTTCCCTGGTGACGGCCATCTACGACAGGAAGATTCTTCACGCTCAGCTTCAGGCCCTCATGGGAAAGAGCTAACCTGGATCGTCACCGGAGAACGACAGAGGACTCAGCGGGATTCGCAAGTACCGGGTCATGCGTCAAGGCAGGGAGAGGATTCAGGTGGGGGAACAGGCTGGGGTGCACTCTTATCTACCGGATAACCGTAAAGGAACTCGTTAATACAAGGAAGCGGCAGGGGAATTTATGGCAAGAATGAAGAAGGGGCGAAAGGCTCTGCTCATTGTCGGCGTTGTGGTGATCGCGGGGGTCATCGTCTGGTTCAACGTGGTGAGGTCGGAGGTGGAACCGGTTGAGGTTGAGACCGCCACGGTCTCCCGGCAGACGGTTATTCACATGGTTACCTCTTCCGGAACGATCCAGCCTGAGAGGGAAGTAAACATCAGCGCGAACATCAGTGCTCTGATCATGGATATTCTGGTGGAGGAAGGGGATTCGGTCCGGGTGGGTCAACACCTCATTTCCCTTGACCGGACGCGTTACGAGGCGGCGGTGGAGCAGGCCCATTCCCGGCTGAAGGCGGCGGAGGCCAGTTTGGTCAAGGCACAGGCGTTGAAGGAGCGAGCCGAAAAGTTGTATGCCGAGGCCCTCATTTCCAGCCAGGAACTGGAGTCGAGTACGGCACAGTATCAGCTGGCGGAGAGTGAAGTGGAGCTGTCGAGGGCGGCTCTAAAATCGGCCATGGACGAGCTGTCGAAGACCACCCTTCTGGCTCCCAGTTCCGGGATTGTCACGCAGGTGAAGAAGGAGGAGGGCGAAATGGCCCTGGGATCCACGTTCCAGGCCGACGTCCTGATGACGATAGCCGACTTGAGCAAAATGGAGGTGGTGGTGCAGGTCAATGAGAACGATGTGGTGGACGTGTCGCTGGGAGACACGGCGGAGATTCATATCGATGCCTTCCAGGATACGGTTTTCCACGGCGTGGTCAAGGAGATTGCCCACGTGGCCCAGACCACAGCCGTGGGGACCCAGGAGCAGGTGACGAATTTTGATGTTCGCATTGCCCTTCTGGATGTTCCCCCGGGCATCCGGCAGGGGATGTCTGCCACGGTGGATATTATCACCGATGTCAGGCCCGATGTCCTGGCCATTCCCATTCAGGCGTTGACGGTCCGGTCCCGGGGGCCATCGGGATCGAGATTCAGACGAGTCCCGGCGAGAAACCGGCCGGGTTCACGAGGGGACAACGCCGGGCCCGGCCGGGAGTGGGGCCGTCGGCAGAAAATGGTCGAGGTGGTGTTCGTGGTGGTTGACACTTCAAACGGACCTCTGACGGCCGGACAGCGGGAGGTTCAGGTGGGGCTGTCCAGTGAAACCCATTATGAAGTCCTTTCAGGTCTGTCCGAGAACGAAGAAATCATCACGGGAAGTTACAAGGCCATATCCCGGGAGCTTGAGGACGGATCCCCGGTGGTAAGAAGGACAAAGCCGTCTCCCCGGCGGGGCATGTAGCGCGGGGAAGCCGTGGACCGGTCTCCCATCATCGTTCTTGAGGACGTCAGCAAGGTTTACGAAATCGGTGAGGGGCAGAAAGTTCAGGCCCTGAAGGATATTGATCTGACCATCAAGGCCAACGAATACATTTCCATCATGGGACCTTCAGGTTCGGGCAAATCGACCCTCATGAACATCATCGGATGTCTGGACGTTCCAAGCCGGGGCACCTATCAATTTGAGGGGGAATTGGTCCACACGATGAACGATAATCAGCTGGCCTCCATCCGGAACCGGAAGATCGGATTTGTCTTTCAGACGTTCAATCTCCTCCCGAGGGCGACGGCCCTGCGCAATGTGGAGCTCCCCCTGGTGTACCGGGGGGTGCCCCGGGATGAGCGGCGGGCCAGGGCCGAAGAGGCACTGAAGAGCGTGGGCCTGGAAAACCGTATGCATCATCGTCCCAACGAATTGTCCGGCGGCGAACGCCAGCGGGTGGCCATCGCCCGAGCCCTGGTAACGGACCCGTCTGTGGTGCTTGCCGATGAACCGACGGGTAACCTTGATTCCCAGACGGGCGGTGAGATTATGGAAACCATGCAGGTTATTCATCAGCGGGGCAACACCCTCGTGCTGGTCACCCATGAGCAGTACATTGCCGAACAGGCGTCCCGGACTCTCCACCTTCTGGATGGTTGCATCACCGATGAGATCCACAACCATTGATGAGTCGCCTTTCCCAAGGGGGTTCCATGAACGTCCTGTTTGAAAGCATGAAGATGGCCGTTTCCTCGGTGACGGCCAACCGCTTGAGGGCGTTTCTCACCACCCTCGGGGTCATCATTGGGATTGTCGCCGTCACCCTCATGGGGACACTCATTTCGGGTCTTGACCGGGCTTTTGAAAAGAGCATTGCCTTTATGTCCCGGGATGTCCTTTTCATTTCCAAGCACAAGTGGTTCAGCGGGAGGGATGCGTGGTGGGAAGTCCGGAACCGGAAAAACCTGGAGGTGGAGTATGCAGACAGAATCCTCGAACTTTCCCGGTACGCCCTTGCGGCGGCGCCCGTTCTCTCGCGGACGGCCTCCGTCACCTATCGGGACAGGGAGGTGCAGTCCGTTCGAACGGTGGGCACCACCGCCGATTACCTCCAGACGGTGCCGTTCACCGTTGAGACAGGACGGTTCTTTACCCCCGGGGAGAACCGCGGGGGAGCTCCCGTCTGTATCCTCGGGTACGATGTGGCCAGAGAGCTTTTTGAGAGTGAAGATCCCCTGGGCAGGAGGGTGAGATTTGGTCCCCACCCCTTTCGTGTCATCGGTGTCGTGGAAAGACAGGGCAAGTTCCTCGGATTGTTCAGTCAGGACAACCGGGCCATCATCCCCCTGGGGACATTCCAGAGAATATTTGCCCGGAGAGGGTGGACCCAGATTCAGGTGAAAGTCCCTTCCGATCGCATGGAAGAAGCCCAGGATGAACTGACGGGGGTGATGAGGCGTCTGAGGGGATTAAAGCCTCTCGAAAAGGATGATTTTGCCATCAACCAGCAGGAGGCCTTCAGAAGTCAATACCGGGCCATCAAACTGGCCATTGGCGGCACCGGTGTCTTTATCACCGTTTTGTCTCTGGTGGTGGGGGGGATCGGCATCATGAACATCATGTTTGTCTCCGTCAAAGAGAGGACGCGGGAGATCGGGATCCGGAAGGCCCTGGGGGCCACCCGGAGATCCATTCTCGTCCAGTTTCTCACCGAAGCGGTCCTCATATGCGGTTTAGCAGGGGTGGTGGGCCTGGGACTTGCCTTCATCGGGAGCGGCCTCATTGACCGTTTCGTCTTCCCCTCCGTTATGCCTGTCTGGCTCGCGGCGTTCGCTTTTGTCCTGTCGCTGGTCGTCGGTGTCGTATCGGGACTGGCTCCCTCCTACCGGGCCGCCCGGGTTCATCCCATCGAGTCACTGAGATATGAGTAGACGGTATCGCCGCTCCGTCATCACCGTTGTCCGCCTTGTGGGCCAGGAGGCGGGCGAGAGCCTGGGTATGGCGTGGGAGGCCATTCGTGCCAATAAACTCCGGTCGGGATTGACCCTCCTGGGCGTGGTGATCGGCGTCTTTTCGGTGGTGGGTGTCATGACGGCCATCCGGACGTTAGAGAGTTCCATTCAGCGGGGACTGAACATTTTTGGCTCCAACACCTTCGCCGTCCAGAAGTATCCCGCCATTCAGGTGGGATGGCATGCCCGGAGGAAATACCGGAACCGTCCCAATATCACCCTGGCACAGTTCGAGGAACTGAAGCGCCGGGCCCGGTTGCCCAAGTCCCTCTCGGCGGGGGACACACAGTGGGGAGAGACGGTAAAGACCGAAAACCGGACCACCAAACGGAACGTGGTGATCTACGGAGGCGACCCGTGGACCCTCCATAACTATAATACCTATATCGGTGAAGGGAGGAACATCACAGAAGACGACATCCGGTTTTCCCGGAAGGTATGCGTTCTGGGCATGGACGTGGTCGATATTCTTTTCCCCTTCGAAGATCCTCTGGGAAAGTCGGTTACCATCGGAGGAAGCCGGTACCGGGTTATCGGAACAGCGGAACGGCAGGGACAGATGTTCGGCGAAAGCCGGGACAACTTTGTGGCCATTCCCATATCGGTGTTTATGGAGAACTACGCGAGTCCGCGAACGAGTGTGGTCATCACCGTTGAGGCGGAATCGGCCGAGCTGTACGACCGGACGCGGGATGAGGTCATCGGTATTCTCCGGGCCGTAAGAAAACTTCCTCCGGAGGCCGACAATGACTTTGAGGTTACCTCCAACGAATCGCTGATGGAAGCCTTCGGCCGTTTCACCGCGGGCGTCAAGGCGTTTGCCTTTGTTATCAGTATTATCGCCCTGGTGGTGGCGGGTATCGGCATCATGAATATCATGCTGGTGTCGGTGACGGAACGGATCAAGGAAATCGGCATACGGAAGGCCGTTGGCGCCACCCGGAAGAACATCCTTACCCAATTCCTCATGGAGGCGGTTTTCTTGAGCGAGTTCGGGGGTCTGGTGGGGATCGCCCTGGGAGTTCTCGGTGGCAATGTGGTGAGCCTCCTGTTCCATGTTCCGGCGGAGATCCCTGTGGACTGGGTCATCTACGGTCTTCTCATATGCTCCACGGTGGGGACCCTTTTCGGAGGCTACCCCGCCTACCGGGCGGCCCGACTCGATCCCATCGAATCGCTGAGATACGAGTAGGCTCTCCCCCTTCCTTTCCCTTGATTTGCCCCGGGGAGACACCTAAATTCAAAATGGCACGAAAGTTGTAAGGCGGGTACGACCCCATGGGAAAGAAACCAAAAGTCAGCCGGGAAGAGGTCCTCAGGATCGCCTCCCTGGCCAACCTGGAACTTACTGAGGAGGAAGTGTCCAGATACACCGACCAGTTCAACGCCATTCTGGAGTATATGGACCAGCTCAATGAGCTCGACATGGACGGTGTGGAACCGCTGAGTCACGTTCTTGATCTCATCAATGTCACCAGGAATGACGAGGAGGGTGCTTCATTATCCAGAGAGGAGGCCCTTTCGAATGCCCCGGAGTCGGACGGTGAATTCTTCATTGTGCCCAAAGTCGTCGACACGTCATAATGCCCCAGATCTCAGACGGAAAGGTATTGGGGGTCATTCCCGCCCGGTATCGTTCCAGCCGTTTTCCCGGTAAAGTTCTCGCTCTTTTGGACGGCCTCCCCATGGTGGCCCGGGTGTACGCCCGGGCCAGGGAATCACGCGCTCTCGATTCCCTGGTGGTGGCCACCGACAGTTTCCGCGTGATGGAGGCCCTCAAAGGGCTGGATATTCCGGTCGTCATGACATCCCGTTCCCACCGGTCCGGAACGGAGCGGGTGGCGGAGGTGGCCGGTCGCTCCCCGGGGGTTCGCCTGGTCGTGAATATCCAGGGCGACGAACCGCTGGTTGATCCCCGCACAGTCGACGCCGTGGTGGACGCGCTGTCGGGTGACACCCCGTCACCCATGGCCACGGCGGGGACGCGCCGGTTCCGTCATGGCGACTGGAGCAATCCCCAGGTGGTGAAAGTCCGGGTGGATGAGAATGGATTTGCCACGGACTTTTTTCGCAGGGGACCGGGAAGCCAATTCCCCGAAGACTGCCTCAAGCACGTGGGACTTTATGGGTACCAGAAAAACTTCCTTCTAAATCTGGCACAGATGGAACCCGCCCCCCGGGAGAAAGAGAGGGATCTCGAACAGATGAGGGCCCTGGAAGGGGGAATCCCCGTCAGGGTGGTATCGACGAACACCGATTCCCTGGGGGTCAACACGCCCCGGGATCTGGATCGAATCCGGGAGATCATGGGAATTGCCTGACAAGCGGTCCAGATACATTTTCGTTCTGGGGGGCGTGATTTCCGGTCTGGGCAAGGGGATTGCCACGGCTTCCATAGGGTATTTATTGAAATGCCGGGGCCTGGCGGTAACGATCCTGAAACTGGATCCCTACCTGAACGTCGATCCCGGCACCATGAATCCCTATCAACATGGGGAGGTATTTGTCCTGGACGATGGATCGGAAACCGATCTCGATTTGGGTCACTATGAGCGCTTTATTGCCGTGGATATGAGCAAGGACAACAATGCCACCACCGGACAGATTTATGAGTCTGTTCTCAGCAAGGAAAGGCGGGGGGATTATCTGGGTCAAACCATTCAGGTGATTCCTCATATAACGGATGAAATCAAGAGCCGCCTTTTCGGAATCAACCGTCCCCGCCGGTTCGACGTCGTTATATGCGAGGTGGGGGGCACGGTGGGAGACATTGAGAGCCAGCCTTTTCTGGAGACCATCCGGCAGGTCCGTCTCGAACTGGGCAGAGAAAACTGCATGATTGTTCAGGTCACCCTGTTGCCCTATGTTCAGGCGAGTGAGGAGTTGAAGACGAAACCCACCCAGCACAGCGTGATGAAGCTCAGGGAGATCGGCCTGGAGCCGGACATGCTGTTGTGTCGCACTTCGTATCCCATCTCCCAGTCGGTCAAAGAGAAGATATCCCTTTTCTGCAACGTTCCTTCCACTCACGTGGTGGAGGCCCGGGACGTGGAAAGCATCTACGAAGTCCCCCTCCTTTTCCACCGTCAGAATGTGGGGGAAATCATCAGTCACCATTTTGGACTCGACAGGAAGCCGCCGGAAATATCGAAGCTTGAGGAGTTTGTCCGGCGCTACAAGAACCCGTCCCGCGAGACCACCATCGCCCTGTGCGGCAAGTATACCGAGCTCCCGGACGCGTACAAGAGCGTTCTGGAAGCGTTTGTTCATGCGGGTGTGGAGAATGACGCCAGGGTGAAAATCAAGTGGATCAATACCGAAAAGATCAGGTCGGACAGAGACAGCGAGCGTCATCTGGAAGGGGTGCAGGGGATCCTGGTCCTGCCCGGATTTGGCGACCGGGGCACCCAGGGCAAGATCCTGTGTGCCAAATATGCCCGGGAGAAGCGGGTGCCCTATTTGGGAATATGTCTGGGCATGCAGACCGCCGTCATTGAGTTCGCCCGCAATGTTTGCGGTCTCCGGGACGCCAGCAGCACAGAATTCAACAGGAATGCCCGTCATCCCGTTATTGATCTCATGTCCGATCAAAAAAAGGTCAGGCGAAAAGGGGCCACGATGCGACTGGGCGCCTACGACTGCGAAGTCCGGCCCGGGACGAAAACGTTCCGGGCGTACCGGAGACGGAAAATCTCCGAGCGCCACCGTCACCGGTACGAGGTGAACAACAAGTACCGGTCGCTGCTGGAGAAAGGGGGCCTCTGTTTCAGCGGAATCAATCCTGATTTGAACCTCGTGGAAATCATCGAGCTCCCGGACCACCCCTGGTTCGTGGCGTGTCAGTTTCATCCCGAGCTCAAGAGCCGGGTGGACAGGGCCCATCCCCTGTTCAGAGATTTTGTCAAAGCTTCCCTCCGGTTTGGTGACGGATCATGACCGTCCGGGCAGGAGACATCGAGTTCGGAGGGAAGGATCTCCCTTTCATCGCCGGTCCGTGCGTGATCGAGTCGAGGGACCATTCGTTGAAAATGGCCGATTCCCTGAAGGCCATATTTGACCGGTTGGGGGTTCCGTTCGTGTTCAAGTCATCATTTGACAAGGCAAACCGGACCTCGGGGGGATCCTTCAGGGGTCCGGGGATAGAGGAAGGATTGGACATCCTTCACGAGGTGAAAGCGATGGTGGGAGTGCCCGTATTGACCGATATTCACCTGCCTGAGCAGGCCCAACGGGCGGCGGAGGTGGTGGACATTCTCCAGATTCCCGCTTTCCTGTGCCGGCAGACGGATCTCCTTCTGGCCGCCGGGAGGACGGGAAAGTGTATCAACGTGAAGAAGGGTCAGTTTGTGGCGCCGGCAGACGCGGTTCACATCAGAGACAAGATCGCTTCCACGGGGAACCACCGGATCTTGCTCACGGAACGGGGGTACAGTTTTGGGTACAACAATCTGGTGACGGATCTCCGTTCCATCGTTCTTCTTCACGAGACGGGTTGTCCGGTCGTTTTTGATGCCACCCACAGTGCCCAGCAGCCCGGCGGTTTGGGTGACCGGACGGGGGGCCAGCGGGAAATGATTCCCGTTCTGGCCCGGGGAGCGGTGGCGGCGGGATGTGATGCCATCTTCATGGAGGTCCATGATGACGTGGAGCACGCCAGAAGCGATGGGCCCACCCAGTGGCCTCTGGACAAGACGGAAGATCTTGTGAAAGTGTTGCGGGATATTCGATCAGCCGTGTGGGAAGGCACAGGGGGTAGTCGTGGATCGGGAACTTAAGGAAGCCATCCGGAAGGTTAAGATCATTCTGACCGATGTGGACGGGGTTCACCGATGGGACCATTTCTGCGGGAAACGGCGGTCTGGAGCTCAAGCGGTTCAGCGTACTGGACGGAGCCGGTGTTGCTCTGGCGAAAGCCGCCGGAATGCGAGTCGCCATCGTATCGGGCCGGTATTCTCCTGCCACCGAGGAGCGAGCCAGGGAACTCGGGCTGGCCGATGATTGTTACCAGGGTCAGCTGGACAAGGTGGCCGTACTGAAGGAATTAAAAAGGCGCTACGGGTTTGAGGATTATGAGGCGGCCTATGTGGGAGATGACATTATTGATCTTGAGATCATGAAACGGGTGGGACTCCCCGTGGCCGTGGCCAACGGCCACCCCATGGTGAAAGCGGTGGCAAGATTTACCACCCGGGCCCGGGGAGGCGAGGGGGCGTTCCGGGAAGCGGTGGAAGTCATTCTGGAGGGAAAGGAGATATACGAGTCCACCGTAGAAAAACTTCAACAAGAAATATCCCTTGACGGTTAGGAGGGATCATGAGTCACAGTCACAACATAAAGGTTGGCCGAGAGGTTCTCAGAATCGAGGCCGAAGCCGTATCCAAGCTGCAGGACCGGCTCGATGAATCCTTTGACCGGGCCGTGGAACTCATTTTCCGCTGCCACGGCCGGGTCGTGGTGACGGGAATGGGGAAATCGGGGCTGATCTCCCAGAAGATTGCGTCCACCCTGGCCAGTACGGGGACGCCGTCACAGTTTCTCCATCCGGGCGAAGCGATACACGGTGATTTGGGAATGGTGACCAGGAACGATGTCATTCTCGTCATTTCCAACAGCGGGGAAACCCACGAAATCGTGCAGCTTATGCCCGCCTTCGGTCGACTGGGAGTTCCGGTGATCGCCCTGGTAGGGAGGCGGGTATCGAGCATAGCCTCCACGGCCACAGTCGTCATCGACACCAGCGTGGAACGGGAGGCGTGCAGCCTCGATCTGGCCCCCACGGCCAGCACCACCGCCACCCTGGCCATGGGGGATGCCCTGGCCGTGGCGATCCTGGAAAAGAGGGGATTTCAACAGGAGGATTTTGCCCTCCTTCATCCGGGGGGATCCCTGGGCAAACGTCTTCTGTTAACGGCCAGAGAGATCATGCATACGGGTGATGAATTGCCCATCGTGACGGTGGATATGGACATGAAGTCCACGCTACTCACCATCAGTGAAAAAAGATTGGGCGTCGCCATTGTGGCGGACCGGAATAACAAGCTGGCGGGCATCATCACGGACGGGGACATCCGGAGAGCGGTGGAAAAGGACGACAATATCATGAACAAAACGGCCAGCTCTCTGATGACCCGGAACCCAAAGTGGGTCACGCAGGATACCCTGGCCATCAACGCCCTGGAGATCATGGAAAAGTACTCCATCACCAGTCTGTTTGTCTACAAGGACAACCGGTACGGCGATATGCCGGACGGTATTATCCACATCCACGATATCCTGAAGCTGGGCATTCTGTGAGAGGACGTCTGGTGATACCCTTTCTGGTTGTTGTCCTGGCGGGATGTTCCCGTGATCAGAACGACCGGACGGGTCTGACCCGGGCCGACTTTCCCGATCAGGAAAGCTGGAATGCCACCATCATTCTGACGCGGGAAGGGAAGAAGCGGGCGGTCGTGGAGTCGGGTCATCTGGCCAAATACAACGACACGCGGGAAGTAACGCTCGATGAACATGTCACCGCCGATTTCTTTTCCACCCGGGAGAAACATATGTCGACATTAACCTCCCGGGAGGCCAGGGTATTTGAGGCAACGGACAACCTTCTTGCCCTGGGAGATGTGGTGGTCGTTTCCGACAGCGGTGTCACTCTGTATACCGATTCCCTTTACTGGGATAACGGAGCGGAGAAAATAACCACCCGGGACACGGTGATGCTCACCACCGAGACCCACGACACCCTATATGGAATCGGCCTGGAATCCAACGTGGATCTCACCCACTGGAAGATTTTCGAGCCCTGGGGAGTGACGGAGCGGTAATCGATGGAAACCAGGGGAGGCGGCGATAGCATCCTTCGGGCCGAGAATCTGAAAAAGGCCTACGGGAAGCGAATGGTCGTCAGGGGAGTGACTCTGGAACTGACGAAAGGAGAGATAGTGGGCCTGTTGGGTCCCAACGGTGCAGGGAAAACCACCACGTTCTACATCATGACCGGGAGGATCAAACCGACGGGCGGACACGTTTTTCTCAAAGGAAAGGATATCACCCAGCTTCCCATGTACCGGCGGGCCAGGGAAGGGATTGGGTACCTGGCCCAGGAGCCGTCCATTTTTGCCAGACTTTCCGTGGAAGACAATCTCAGGCTTGTCCTGGAGATGACGGACCTCACCCGACAGGAGCGGGAGGAAAAACTGGAATCCCTTCTTGAGGATCTTTCCATTACGGCCATCCGGAAGAACAAGGGGTATAATCTTTCCGGAGGCGAACGACGTCGGACGGAAATCTGCCGGGCCCTGATCCTGGAACCCGATTTCATGCTCCTGGACGAACCGTTCGCCGGAATCGATCCCATTGCGGTGGAGGATATTCAGGGCATCGTGCGGTCCCTGAAAGAGCGTAATATCGGCGTCCTCATCACCGATCACAATGTCCGGGAAACGCTTTCCATCACGGACCGGGCGTACCTTCTTTATGACGGGCAGATTCTCAAATCCGGGACGGCGGAATTCCTGGCAAACGACCCGGATGCAAGAAAGCTTTATCTGGGCAGAAGATTCAGGCTGAATTAGATGGCGGAACTCAAGCAGGTACTTGAACAGCGTCAGAAACTGACGCCCCAGCAGATCCTTCAGACGGTACTGCTCCAGGTGAACACGGTTGACCTGGAGGAGCGGATAGTTCAAGAACTGGCCGAGAATCCCCTCCTGGAGGTGAGGGAACCCCCGCCGGAAAAGGGGGAGGAACGGGCGGGAGAAAACGAGACAGACCCGGGCGATGACGGGGTCGATTGGGAGGATTTGACCAACAGTCCCGATGATTTCAGCATCAGGAGCCGCTACGACAGGAGCCAGGAGCGCCGCGAGATCCCCCTTCCCGACCGGCCCGATCCCATCGATGGGCTGCTGGGTCAGATCCGGATGATGGATCTGTCGGATGAACAGCGCTTGATTGCGGAAGAAATTGCGTGGAACATTGACGAACGGGGCTATTTGGCCACCGACGTGGAACTGATCGCCGACAAGCTGGGGGTTTCCGTCGCCGACGTTGAGAACGTTCTCAAGAAAGTGCAGACACTGGATCCGGTGGGGATCGGTTCCAGGACGCTCCAGGAATGCCTCCAGGTTCAACTTCAAGAAACTGGGCAGAGTGACCTGGCTCTGAGAATTGTATCCGATCATTTTGACGATTTCGCCAACCGGAGGTTCGAGAAGTTACAGCAGGAGACGGGGTGTTCGCAGGAGGAATTGGGCCGGGCCATGGAGGTCATATCCCGTCTGAACCCGAAGCCGGGAGCAGGGGCTCCCACGACAGATGCCGATTACATCATTCCCGATCTCATTGTCGAACGTGTTGACGGCGAACTTGTGGTGACGGTGAACGATTCCCGCATTCCCGAACTTCAGATGTCGCCGGTCTATTTGAATCTTCTCCGGTCCGGCGACGATCGCGATCCGGAAGTGAAAAAGTTTCTCCGGAAAAAGTTTGAAGCAGCCCGGTGGTTTATCCAGGCGGTGGAACATCGGCAGATGACCATGCTTAAAGTGATGAAGGCGATCATTGATCATCAGAAGGACTTTTTCTCGGGGGACACGTCGATCCTGAAACCGATGATCTTAAAAGATATTGCCGAAAAGATCGACATGGACGTTTCCACCGTCAGCCGAGTTACCCGGGGCAAGTATGTTCAGACGCCCTACGGAACCTTTGAGCTAAAGTATTTCTTCTCCGAGGGAATGGCCACCTCTGACGGTGAGGAAGTGTCCACAAAGATTGTGAAAGAGGAACTCAGAAAGGTCATTGACGGCGAGGACAAGCGGGCCCCGTATTCCGATGATAAGCTTGCAGACATTATGAAGAAAAAAGGTTATGTTATTGCCCGCCGCACGGTGGCGAAATACCGGGAACAGATGAAGATTCCGGTGGCGCGGCTGAGAAGGGAATTGTGACACGGGAAACCGTTTTCGAGTGAAGGACAACGTGATGAGGAGGTGAAGAATGGCCCGTAGGATCATAGTAGGAGACAGGCAGGTCACCATTCCCACCCCGAATGTGGGGTGGGTAACGATTGCCGTGGTGGTGCTGGCCGTTCTCCTTCTTTGGAGCGCCGTTTTTACCGTTCAGCCTGAAGAGGTGGGGGTGATATTGACGTTCGGCCGCTTCACCCGCCTGGCGGAGCCCGGACTGCGGTTCAAGTGGCCCCTGCCCATTCAGACGGTGCAGAAGGTGCCGGTCCAGAGACAGTTGAAGCAGGAGTTCGGCTTCCGAACGGAACGGGCGGGTGTGAGAACAAAATATGCCCGCGGTGTGATGCAGGGTGAGTCCCTCATGCTCACGGGGGATCTCAATGTGGCGGTGGTGGAATGGACGGTACAGTACCGGGTGACGGACCCTTACAAATACCTGTTCAAGGTGAGGCATCTGGAAGACACCTTCCGGGACATGACCGAAGCGGTCATGCGGGAGGTAGTGGGCGACAGGAGCGTCAACGAGGTTTTGACCATCGGTCGGCAGGAGATTGCCTCCACGGCGCAGCAGGAACTTCAGGAGTTGTGCAGGCAGTATGAAACCGGTCTCACGGTGGATCAAATCGTCTTGAAGGATGTCAATCCTCCCGATCCGGTAAGGCCCGCCTTCAACGAGGTGAACCAGGCTCAGCAGGAAAGGGAACGGATGATCAATGAGGCGAGATCCGATTACAACCGGGTGATTCCCCGGGCCCGGGGCGAGGCGGAGCAGACGATCCAGCAGGCTCGAGGGTATGCCACAGACCGGATAAACCGGGCGAAGGGAGACGCCGAACTGTTCCGCGCCCTCCTGGCGGCTTACCGCCGGGCACCCGATGTGACCCGGCGCAGGATCTATTTGGAGACCATGAATCAGGTCTATCCCCGGGTAAAGCAGAAGATCGTTCTCGATAAGGATCTCAAGGGGGTCTTACCCCTATTGCCCCTCACCAGGGAGATACCCCTGACCAAGGAGGTGAAACCATGAAAGCTGCCCTTCGCATTGTTATGATCATCGTGGTGGTGCTGGCCATCCTGGTCTTAGGGGGGTCCTTTTTTGTCGTGAATGAGACCCAGCAGGTCGTCATCACCCAGTTCGGAGAGCCCAAGGGGAAGCCCATTGCTACCCCCGGACTCAAGATGAAACTCCCATTCATTCAGAAGGCGAACTACTTCGACAAACGGTTTCTTGAATGGGACGGCGCCCCCAATCAGGTTCCCACCCGGGACAAACGGTTCATCTACGTGGACACGTATGCCCGGTGGCGGATTGCCGATCCGCTGAAGTACTTCCAGCGTCTCCGGACGGAAATGGCCGCCCAGAGTCGTCTCGACGACATACTCGACGGTGAAACCCGGGATGTGGTGGCCAGTCACGACCTCATTGAGGTGGTCCGGTCCACCAACCGGGAGTTTCAGGTTTCGGAGGAAGCGGGGCAACAGGAACCGGCCAGGCAGGAGACCATCGAAAGCGGCCGGGCCAAGCTGGCCCGGGAAGTTCTGGCCGCAGCTCAGGTCCGGGCAGAGGACCTCGGCATCGAGATACTCGATTTCCGTTTCAAGAGGATGAACTACGTGGAAGAGGTTCGCCGGGAAGTCTACTCGCGCATGATTTCGGAGCGTCAGCGAATTGCGGAACAGTTCCGGTCCGAGGGCGCGGGGGAATCGGCCCGCATTAACGGCCAGAAGGAACGGGAGCTCAAGGAGATTACGTCCGAGGCCTACCGCCGGGCCCAGGAAATCAAGGGAAAGGCCGATGCGGAGGCGGCGGATATCTATGCTTCCGTTTACAGCCGGGATCCGGAGTTTTACCGCTTTTTCAAGACCATGGAAATCTTCAAGGAAACCCTGGATGAAGAGACGGTACTGGTGTTGAGCACCGACGGGGAGTTCCTCCGGTTTCTGGGTCAGGCCAAATGAAGATTCAATCGACCACCATTATCGGTGTTCGACTGGGGAAGAGGGCCGCCATTGGGGGTGACGGTCAGGTAACCCTGGGAGATATGCGTCTGAAGCAGAAGGCGGTAAAGGTGAGGAGATTCACCTCGCAGAAAGCCCATATCTTGGGGGGATTTGCCGGTGCGGCGGCCGACGCCCTCACCCTTTTCGGGAAGTTTGAGGAAAAGCTGGAGGCCTACGGAGGTCAGCTTCAGCGATCGGTGGTGGAACTGGCCAAAGAGTGGCGCACCGACAAATATTTGAGGAATTTAGACGCCCTTTTGGCCCTTATGAATCTTGAACAGAGCTATCTGGTTTCCGGGGATGGAAACGTGGTGGAACCTGACGGTCCGGTGATTGCCATCGGATCGGGCGCCGGATATGCCCAGGCGGCGGCCCAGGCCCTGATCAGCTGTGACGTCACCTCACCCCGCGAGATCGTTGAACGGGCTCTGAAGATTGCCGCCGATATCTGCATCTATACCAACAGGGAGATTTCCATTGAAGAGCTCTAAGCAAATGATGGATGACCTGACGCCCAAGGACATTGTGGCGGAGCTTGACCGCTACATCGTAGGTCAGGAGAATGCGAAGAAATCGGTGGCCATCGCCCTGCGGAACCGGTGGCGCCGTCAGCAGCTCAGAGACGATCTCCGGGAAGAGGTGGTCCCCAACAACATCATCCTCATCGGTTCCACCGGGGTCGGCAAGACCGAGATTGCCCGGCGCCTGGCGAATCTTGCCCACGCCCCCTTTATCAAGGTTGAGGCGTCGAAATTCACGGAAGTTGGGTATGTGGGACGGGATGTGGAATCGATCATTAGAGATCTCATGGATATTGCCGTTTCCATGGTGAAACGGGAGATGGAGGAGAAGGTGGCGGTCAAAGCCGAGGAAATGGCCAACGAACGGCTTCTCGATATCCTGTTTCCCGGTAACGGTACGGGAAAAGGATCTTCAGAGAGCGAGGAATTGCGGGAGCGGCGGAAACGGACCCGGGAGAAAATTCGTGCCAGATTGATGGCGGGAGAGTTCGAAAACCGTTTGGTGGAAATCGATGTGGCCGATGAATCCGTTCCCTTTATGCAGGTCTTCGGCCCCATTGGACTGGAGGAGATGGGGGTCAATCTTCAAGAGATTTTCGGAAGCGCTATCCCTCGAAGGAGAAAAAGACGGCGAACCACCGTGACGGAAGCCCGGAAGATTCTGGCGATGGAAGAGGCGGGAAAACTCATCGACCATGAGGAGGTCATCCGCCAGGCCAAGATCCGGGTGGAGAATTCGGGCATCGTCTTTCTGGACGAAATCGATAAGATCGCAGGCGAGAGAGGCGGTGCCGGTCCCGATGTTTCCCGGGAGGGCGTCCAACGGGATATCCTCCCCATTGTGGAGGGGAGCAATGTCATCACCAAATACGGGGTGGTCAAAACGGACCATATCCTCTTCATCGCCGCCGGTGCCTTTCATACCTCCAAGCCGTCAGATATGATTCCGGAACTCCAGGGCCGGTTTCCCATACGGGTGGAAATGGATTCCCTTACTACAGACGATTTCGTGAAGATCCTGACCCACCCGGATAACGCCCTGATCAAACAGTATACGGCCCTTCTTGAAACGGAAAACATCAAACTGAAATTCACCCGGGGGGCCATTCAGGAAATCGCAAAAATCGCCACCGAAGTCAACGAGTCGACCGAGAATATCGGTGCCCGGAGACTTCACACCGTCATGACCACTCTCCTGGAGGATATCCTTTTCGAAAAATCGGCGGGAGACGCGGAAACGATTACCATTTCCAAGGAGATGGTGAAGACCAAACTCCGTCACATCGTCAAGGACCAGGACCTCAGCCGGTATATTCTTTGAAAAGCTGGCTTTCAGCGATCAGCGATCGGCCGCGAGAATCCGCCGGCCGATGGCCCGAAGCCGGCGGCCGGAAACGAGTTGAAACGGGATTTCCTTCACATCACAGATTTTGAGACCGGGGAAATCTTCGCCGTCCTCGAGCTGGCCGACAAGTTGAAGGCCCAAACCCGGACGGGGAAAGAACACCCCCTCCTCAAAGGGAAAACCCTGGCCATGATCTTCCAGAAACCGTCGGCCCGGACCCGCATCTCTTTCGAGACCGGAATGAATCAACTGGGCGGCCACGCCATCTTTCTGGGGCCGTCGGAAATTGGATTGGGAGAGCGGGAGGAACCCCGCGACGTGGCCCGGGTGGTTTCCCGCTATAACCACCTGGTGGTGGCCCGCGTTTTTGAACATGCCCGTGTGACGGAACTGGCCCGGTGGGCCTCCATCCCCGTTATCAACGGACTGTCCGACTACAACCATCCGTGCCAGGTCATGGCCGATATCTTCACCCTCCGGGAACGCCGGAAGAATCTGGACGGTCTGAGAATAGCCTACGTGGGCGACGGCAACAATGTGGCCAACTCGTGGGTCAACCTTTCCCGGAGAATTGCCATGACCCTGGTGCTCGCCTGTCCCGAGGGATACGAGCCCGATGCCGAAACGGTGGAATCTGCCGGGAACGCGGGCCTCAGCCGGATTTCCCTTGTCCGCGATCCCCTGGAAGCGGTGCGGGGGGCCGATGTTGTCTACACCGATGTGTGGACCAGCATGGGCCAGGAGTCCGACAGGGATTTGAGAAAGGAGGTGTTTCGTCCTTACCAGGTGAACGATCAGGTGATGGCGGCGGCCGGGAATCAGGCCTTTTTCATGCATTGTCTGCCGGCCCACCGCGGTGAGGAGGTCACGGACGCCGTTCTTGAAGGGCCCCGGTCCCTCGTCTTCGATCAGGCGGAGAACCGTCTGCACGTGCAAAAGGCCATCATGGTTACCCTGGCCGGCTCCCGGAACTGATTTTCCTCCCTGACGGTACCGGTATCGCTGAATGTCCACGAGACTCGTGAAGCTTCAACGGTTGAGCCGGGGATTGACTCAAACGGCGTTAACGGCGGCCGTGATATGGATGGGTCCCGGCAACCCCTTTCCTGCCGCGGCCGGCCAGGAGGCATCGCTTGCCCGGACCCGGTTTGAAAAGCGGATGTCCGGTATTGCTTCATCGGCGAGAAACGCCGAACGTGAGTACCGCCGGGTCGAAAAGACCCTCAAGAAACTATTCCCGGAAACCGCCCGCCGTTCTCCCCTTTTTCTGTCTGTCGAAAAGGACTTCTGGAAATACCGTCAGTCGGTGAAGAAGTTGAACGAGAGGCTCCTTGATCTGACCCGGGACCATAAGGACTATACGAGACTGTTTTCCAGGGGCCTGTTGACATCGGTAGGCGTCATTACGGAGCGGGACGACAACTGGGAGGCGGCCCGGGATCTGGCTCTGATCCTGGAAAAAAATCTGGAGGCAACCCGGACGGAACTGGACACCCTGGAGCACGCCGCCGAAACCTTCTCGTCCTTCGAGGACAATATGAAGGAAGTGGCAAGAGTCCGGCGAGATCTGGCAAGCACTGTCCGCTCGTTGGACAGGGATGTGTCCCGCCGCTCCCGGGAATGGGAGAAAACCCTCCGCGAATTCGGCGGGGTGGATACAACCATGAGGCATTTTCCCGTCTACGCCAGGGCCGACACCATACGAAGACAGCTGGAAGAAACGGGGGGTGCCCTGGAAGCCCGGATGGATTCCTTAACGTTTCTGGTGGACAGGGTGGACTATCTCCTGACGGGCGTGGCCGTTTCGGGGGATGAAAACCGGGTTTGGGACCTTTACCGTTCCGTGAAGGAGCGGTGGGCCCTGTTCTCAGGAGAGGTGGAAGAGACTCTGAAAAGGGGCGAAACCTGGGGCAGGGAGCTTGAGAATTCGCTGAAGCTTCTCAAGGAGGTTCAGAAGATGGTAACGGCCATGGATGACGCCCTTGTCCGTCTGTCAAAGCGGCGGGGGGACGTGGGGGAGATACTGTCAACCGACAGCCTTCGGACCGCCTCCATTCTGAACCGGGTGCCCGGCGGGACCAGTATGGAACAACCCCCGTACACGGACCTCAGGAAAGCCTACGAGGAGGCAGCAGCGGTTGTGCGCAGTGTGGAACTACTTCTGGTGGATGGTGTGGCCCTTCGGCAACGGATCATTGATGCAGCCGCCCACATGATACATCCGGACAATCTTGAGCTGGATGAACTGCGCGAAATTGCTTATTCCGGCAAGGATTGGATTGCTCGT
>JBHIEY010000123.1:0-5537 GCA_046861835.1 Fidelibacterota bacterium
TATGTCGTTTCCGCAGCCCGTGCTCAATTCGTTGAAAACCAGTTTTTCGGCCGCCCGGCCCCCCAAGAGAACGAGAAGGCGGGTCTTGATATAGCTTTCGGTATAATTGTGTTTTTCGTCCATGGGGAGTTGGGCCGTGAGCCCCAGGGCCCTTCCCCGGGGAATAATGGTAATCTTGTGAACGGGATCGGCGTTGGGCAGGAGTCCCGCCACCAGGGCGTGTCCCGATTCGTGGTAGGCCGTCTGTCTCTTCTCGTCGTCACTCAAGATCATGCTCTTCCGTTCCACACCCATCATGACTTTGTCTTTCGCATCTTCCAGGTCCTGCATGGACACCTTGTTCTGGTTTCTCCGGGCGGCCAGCAGCGAGGCCTCATTAACGAGGTTGGCCAGGTCGGCACCCACCAGACCGGGTGTCCCCTTTGCCAGCACTTTCAAATCGACGTCGTCGTCGAGAGGGGTGTCCCGCGTATGGACCTTGAGAATCCCTTCTCTTCCCCGCACGTCGGGCACATCCACCACCACCTGCCGGTCAAACCGTCCCGGACGCAACAGTGCCGTATCGAGAACGTCGGGACGGTTGGTCGCGGCGAGGAGAATGACGTTTGTGTTGGGTTCAAAGCCGTCCATTTCCACCAGGAGGGCGTTGAGGGTCTGCTCCCTTTCGTCGTGTCCCCCACCGAGCCCGGCACCCCGGTGACGGCCCACGGCGTCAATCTCATCGATAAAAATGATGGCGGGAGCGTGCTTCTTTCCCTGGTCGAATAGATCGCGGACCCGGGAGGCGCCCACCCCCACGAACATCTCCACGAAATCGGCACCGCTCAGGCTAAAAAACGGAACGCCGGCTTCGCCGGCAACCGCCTTGGCCAGCAACGTTTTCCCCGTACCCGGGGGGCCCAGAAGGAGAACCCCCTTGGGAATCTTCCCTCCCAATTTTTGATAGCGCGTGGGATCCTTCAGAAAATTGATGATTTCGGTGAGCTCCTGTTTGGCCTCCTCGCACCCCGCCACGTCTTTGAAGGTCGTTTCGGGCTCGTCGGCGGTCCAGAGCCTGGCGCGGCTCCTGCCAAAACTGAAAAGGCCGCGGGCACCGGCGGCTCCCTGCATCCGTCGCATGAGGAACAACCAGAAGAGAATGAGGGCAACCCAAGGTCCCATGCTCAAAAGGTAGCCGAGCCAGTCTACCTTCCGCTCTTGAAACGTGTAGCGAACTCCGTAGGAATCCCACTCTTCAATGACCGATTCATTCACAAAGGGGAGAACAACCACGAAGCGGTCGATCCGGTCCACCACCTCCCCCTTATCCACCAGATTTGTCTCCTCCCGCAGTTTGCCGTGGAATTCCGTCTCCACCACCGTGGCGTCGCTGATCAACCCCGACGTGAGATAGTCGCGGTACTGAAAATACTCTATCTCCGGCTCGTTTCTCCCCTTTCCGGTGAAGAGGGAGGACAGAAAAATGGCCGCAATGAGAATGACAATCCAGATAACAGAGGTCTTTCCGGCCTGCTTCCACTGAAAATTCTGGTCATCCTTTTTCGGCTGGCGTCCGGTCCTGTGATCTCCGGATCGACGGGATCTCTCTTCCCTCTCTCTGTCTACCACGAACAGGCCACCTTTCTACTCTTGTCCTTTTTCCTCCCGGACGTCATTCTCCTCTAACCGGTATATTCCCCTTAAGTTTCGCCATTTCTGGTTATAGTCCAATCCGTATCCGACGACAAAATCCGGGGGGATTTCGAAGCCTACGTAGTCTAACCTAAAATTTAAGCGCGCTACCTCTTTTTTAAAAAGCAAAGTTACGAAGGCCACCGAAGAGGGACGGGCGCCCGTAAGACGGGTCCTGAGGAAATTGACCGTCAGGCCCGAGTCGACGATGTCTTCCACCACCACCACGTCACGACCGGTGACGTCGGCGGAAATATCTTTGAGAAGGTGAACGGTGCCCGACGACCCCCCTGCGTCGTAGCTGGAAAGTTTGATGAAATCGACCTCGCAATCTACGGTCAGTTCCCTCACGAGATCGGCCATGAAAACGAACGACCCGTTCAATACGCCGATGAAAATCGGCGTCCGGTTCCGGTAGTCCCGGGAAATGTCCCCGGCCAGTTCCCCGATCCGGGTCCGGATCTCTTCTTCCGTAATGATCTGCTTCATGCCCTGTCCCCGGTCATCGCTGGACGGGGCGCCAGCCGAGCCTGACCACTTCGGGGGTCTTTGATGTCACCTTGAACCGGTCGTCCAACCGGATTCCGCAGAGCCAGGCGATTTCGCCATTCACCGTCAGCACGAACTGGGATTCCTTCGTGAATCCGTCAATTTTCTCATCCACCAACAGGTCGCTCACCTTCTTAAAGCCCGTGAGCCCCAGAGGTTTCATCCTGTCTCCCGCCTGCCAGGTTCTCAGACACAGATCGGCCCCGTCCAGGAGGGAACCGTCCACATACTCCACCGAAGGATCCGGATCAAATTTTCCGGGACGAGGCACGGGATCCAACGTGAACTCAAAAGGCCCAACGGTGAGCCTCGTCCTCTCCCCCGCCCTGATTTCGACCCTCCTGCCGGCATTTTCTCCCCCGCCCACCGTCTCGCGGAGAAGGAAGCGGTCCCTGTCCCTGAGCATCTCCCATCCCCCGGGCAGAACCATCCGCTGTCCCGTTCGCGACCGGCGAAGAAAATCATCCAGATCGTTCCATACCCGCCGGCGCCAGACACCGCCGTTATCGTTTCCACCGGTTAGCCGGCGGATGAGACCCTTGCGAACGACGGACGGCGACTCCATGAGGCGTTTCCCATCCACCACCATTTCCCGGGAGGAACGGAGGGAGACGGTCCGCGAATACCATTCCTCCACTTCGTTCTCAACCAGGCGGTTCACCTCCTCCACATTGGCAACCAGGCGGGAAACGGCGGAAGAGAGTGACGGATTCAGCTCCCGGAGGGCGGGTACAATCCGGTGGCGAACAAAATTCCTGGGAATGGAAATGTCATCGTTGGTGGAATCGTGCCGGTACGGGAGACGGTGTGCCGCCGCATAGGCCTCGATCTGATTCCGGCCAAAGGGGAGCAGGGGTCTGACAAGAAAGCCCTGTCTGGACCGGATCCCTTTCAATCCCTGAATCCCCGTCCCTTCGGCGAGGCGCATGATGACCGTTTCCACCTGGTCATCCGCGTGGTGAGCCGTGGCAATCCAGTCGCACTGTTCCTTGCTCCTCACCGATTCCAGAAAGCCGTACCGAAGCTCCCGGGCCCCGGCTTCCGGGCTTTCCCCTTTGCGTATTCCGCCGGCCTTCACCCTTGAGGTTGTGCACTTCAGTCCCCACTTCCCGGCCAGTTCCTTCACAAACGCCTCATCGCCGTCCGACTCCCTGCCCCGGGTGCCGTGATTGAAGTGGGCCACATGCAAGTCCAGCCCCATGGATTCGCTGCACCCGGTTAAGAGATGGAGCAGGACGACGGAATCGACCCCTCCGGACACGGCCACTACCCCCCTGGATCCGCGGGGGATAATCTGTGTCGACGCCAGATGGGTGCGGAACTGTTCGAGAAGATCCGGCATACGGATTAACTAAGGTATCAGCGGATCTGTGAAACGATCCGGGTGACCGTGGCGGCATCCTGCATAATGTAGAAATGGATACAGGGCACCCGGGCTTCAAGCAGTTCCTGGCACTGATTCAGGGCCCACTCTATCCCTATCTGTTTGACCTCCTTTCCGGAGGCTTCCCGGACCCGGGATGCCAGCGGTTCCGGCACTTTCACGTCAAATATTTCGGGGAGCATGGTGAGATGTCGTTTAGAGGTGAGGATTTTCAATCCCGGAATAATGGGGATATCGATGCCTGCCCCCCTGCACCTCTCCACGAACGGAAAATAGGCAGAGTTATCAAAGAACATCTGCGTGACAATGTAGTGGGCTCCCGCATCCACTTTCTTCTTGAGAAACCCGACATCGGCGTCCAGATCGGGCGATTCCCGGTGCTTTTCCGGATATCCTCCCACGCCGATGCAAAAATCGGTGGGATGCGAGTCCTCCAGGGCCTCCAGGTATATGCCCCGGTTCATGTTTACGATCTGTTCCACGAGCTCATTGGCATACCGATTCACGGTGTCGTCCTCATTTCCCGGATTCCCTCTTCCCGTGTCGTCGCCGGTGACGGCCAGGACGTTGTCAATACCGAGATAATTCAGCTCAATCAGGGCGTCCTCTGTCTCCTCCCGCGTGAATCCCCGGCAGAGAAGGTGGGGAACCGTTTCCACGTTGTAGCGGTTTTTGATGGCGGCGCTCAGCCCTATGGTTCCCGGCCGTTTCCGCCGGACGCGGCGTCTGACCGTCCCGTCGGCAAGTTTTTCGTCGTAGACTTCAGCCGACCGGCTGGTGATATCGATAAAGGGAGGCTCGTACGGCATCAACTCTTCCACCAGGTCAAATATGAACCGGGCGGTCCCTCCCCTCAAAGGAGGTATAATCTCATAACTCAAGAGGGTCGTAGACGACGATTCCAGAAACTCGATGACTTTCACGGCATCCCTTCGGCTATCGGGTGTAATGTATGAGTCACAGGCGCATAGTGCAAGTCCGCCGGGACAGGCCGGTTTTCCGCATTCACGGAGTGTCAGGAATGGGGGATACGGTCGGCGGCCGGGAAAGGGGGACCCACCACCGGCTTAGACTTCGGTAAAGAACAGATGGGAGAGACATTGAATCTTGTCGTCCCACGAATGAGGATGGAGAAAGAATTCGGTTGCCGCTATGGAGCTCAGGAGGGAGTTCCCGTCCTGCGGCGTAAAACAGAAACCGACAACTTCCCTGTCGTTGTGGACGGCCAGGGAAGGGACGACCACCACGGTCTGGTTCAGGATTCTCCCGTAGTGGCCGTGGTCCCTGCCGAAGGAAAAGACGCTGCTGCTCGTGGTTCTTTCGGTGAGGGCCACCATGGGATTGGCATCGAACCTGTCGATGACATCCTGGACGGTAACCCTCTCTTTCAGGCGGATATTATACCATATCACGTGCATATACTGGGAATTGATTTTCATGGCAGAGGAATAGAGGTTGGGACGGTAGTCGATGGTCTGGAAAAGCTCCACCGCGTCCCGGGCGTGGTGGGTTCCGTGGGAGGGACTGCTGTGCTTTCCCACTTCGGGAGCCGGGACGAAGGATCCGGCCTGGCTGATATCCGAAGCCCGGCGGACACAGACAAACCTCCCTTCTTCGAGCGTGTCGACGCCCCCGTTCAGGGCAAGGGTCTTGGTAAGGGCTGCGATGTTATGGGTGTTGCACGAAACGATTTGAACGAAACGCTGGTCACGGTTATTCTCCAGGGCCTCATCGTTGATGTTCCGGGCATATTTCATCCCGAACCCGTGTTCACTTCCCTGGGCAAGAAACCCTTTCTTTCCATCGGCGAACTTGTTGTAATACCTCACCTTGTTTCTGTGTCCCACACCCTTGGGGGTACAGTCAATCACCACTGAAGCGCGCCGGATGGCTTCTTCCGCCTCAAAGTCCGGGTCAATGTCCAGGTTTCTGA
>JBHIEY010000021.1:0-19637 GCA_046861835.1 Fidelibacterota bacterium
CCAGGGGTATCTCCGCCCGGATGGCTTCCACACCCGTCTGCTCGTAGCTGGGATCCAAGAGTGCCTTCCGGTTGAAAATATCCAGCGGATTCCAGGCGTACCCCGTACCGAGGGAAAGCTGTTGTTTGCCCACGGTCAGATCCCCTGCGGCAAGCCTCACTTTCAGGGTCGCGTTATCCAGATAGAGGGTGTCCGGAAGCCGGAAAGGAAAAGTGTCCACCCCCGCTCCCAGAAGTGGAGCGGTGATGCGGGCCGGAAGAAAATCAAACAGGTTCCACTCCTCCTGCCCGTGAAATCTCTGAATATTCAGGTTGGCCCGCAGAAGGCTCCTTTCTACCGGCCGGGCCTCCAGATCGAGACGGATTTTTGTATATCCGAAAAGATAGTCAGCTTCCCGGGAGCGTACCCCGTCCATTTCCGACTCGAAGTAACCAAAGAATTGGGTCTGGCCCGCCAGAAATCCGGACAGGACAAGAACGGTGGCAGCCGGCAGTTTCATGAAGAAAACTATCGTTTGAGATTTCTCTCCGAGAAGAAATCGCGTGGAGGCTTCCAGGAGTAGGTTACCGACAAAAGGGACATGATGGTTTCCGTATGATCGAGGTGATTCTTCATGACCATTTTCCCGGCGGTGGGTATCCCTTCGATCTTCTCAATGTTTTCCATGACCAGCGACTTCATCAGGGTGGCGGCGGGCCGGTAATACTCCAGGTAAAGGGGGAAATAGTCCTCCTGTCTTACCCACATCACGATTTTGTCATAAGAGGGGTTTTCTCCGGGAATCCCCGTAAGTTCCACCTTCCAGCACGGTTGGCCCCTGTACCGCTCCTCTCCCAGGTTGACGGCGTCAAACTGCCGGATCCACGCCTCTCCCGAACCGATGTCCTCAAAGGTAAAATTGCTCCCCTGCATTTTCTGTTTCTTGGCATGAGACGCCAGTTTCCTGACACGCTGGGTCCGGGGGAAATAGGCCCAGATATCGTCGGCGTGATTCAGCATCAGGAAGGCCTGGCCCCGGATGCGGACCGGTTTGAGGTAGCGGATCAGCGTCTGTTCCCCCCGGTTGCCGGAAAACATTTCGAATTCAAACGTCCGTGTCTCCCCGGAGGAAGTCTGAATAGTCTGGGTCGCCACCCCCTTGCTGGCCGGAGGAGCCATGATATCGTTCACCCGGGCAACGATATCGTCCCCCGTCGGAATTTCCGTCACTGCCTGACCGGGTAACGATCCGAAAGATGCAGCCAACACCAGGGTAATCAGCTCCTGCTGATGTCGTTTCATTGGAGAAGACCTTTCATAAGGGATCGAATGGCTTCCCGCCTCACCTGACCAAACCGCTTCTCATCCTTCATGATGGTGAACTGCCACACGAGTCCGTCCATGAACGCCAGGATCAACGTCGCCACTCCCTCCACGTTCATCCGTCTGAACTCCCCCGCGGTGACCCCTTCACGAAGCACCGACATTATTTCTTTTCGCAACCGGCCGTACATTCCGGCGAGGGACGATTCTCCCAGTCCGTGCCAGTATCCCCTGGCCCCCTGGGCCCACAGTTCGGTGATGATCAGGACGGCGTCCCCCATTTCAAAGATGGCATCGGTCCCTTTTTCCATGATAACCTGAATCTTTTCCCCGGGACGTAAGGGTTGGTCCACGAGCCGGTCAAAGAGCTTCATCATTTCTCCCGTCACGGACATCTCGATGGCAGAAAAGATCTCTACCTTGCTTCTGAAGTATTCATACACGGTTCCCTTCCCGATTCCCGCCTCTTTCGCCACGTCGGCGATTTTCCCTTTCTCCAGTCCTTTCCGGGCGAAGACCCGGATGGCCGCTTGCACTATGGATGTTCGCTTATCGGACATGACACCTGTTTCGCCGGTTTGACTGACCGGTCGGTCAGAATGTAGCGATTCCCGGGTAATGTTTCAAGACTAGTGTCGTGTCAACAAAGATTTGATGGGTGCCTTTCACCCCCATCCTTACCTTCCCCCATCGAGGGGGAAGGCATAAGAGGATTCAGCTGCCCCCCGGGAGAGAAAAGATCCGGAACGCTCATCGTTTCCCTCCCCCTTCACGGGGGAGGGCCAGGGTGGGGGTGATACATCAAAATATGGTTGACAGAGCACCAGTCAGATGTTGGAGTCCTATCCCGACGGGAGACGAGAACGGGAACGGAAGGGACGCCGGGGAGGTACGGGAAAAGGTTGCAGGGGACGTATCAAGGCACTATATTTAAGTAGTTCACTAATTAACAAAATACTTAATAATATGGACACTTTCGATAAGCAGGCGGTGAAAATATTCAAGGCCCTGGCGGATCCGACGCGCTATCGCATTGTCCGCCTTCTTCTTGAAACGAAGGAATTGAGCTGCCAGGATTTCGATCGGGAGTTCGATATCACCAAGCCCGCCATGTCTCATCACTACCGGATTCTGGAAAACGCCAACCTGATCACCACCCGGAAACAGGGGCTCCATGTCTTTGTCTCCCTCAATCGCGACGTCATTGACCGGTTCATCCCCGGGTTTGAAGCCGCCCTTCCCAAACGGGCGGCCGCTCAGCAGTGATGACCGATTGTCCCACCTGAACGAATTCCGTTCTCCACCCCGCTCGTATGGAGGATAACATGCAATACCTCGCGTGGCTGGAAATTGGCCGTTTCAAAGCCGGACATCGCGGTGTAACGGAAAGGAGGAATCCATGCAGTGGCTAACCACCATAGGTCAACTCAGTGATTGGGGCCTTCTGGCACTTCGCGCGGGCATCGGCGCCATCTTTCTGGTTCACGGCAGGATGAAGTGGGCCATGTGGAAGATGGAACCGTCGGAACAGATGCCGCCCCAGATGCTTACCCTTATGAAATTCCTTTCTGTGGTGGAACCGCTGGGGGGAGCGGCTGTCCTGGTTGGATTTCTTACGCAACTGGCGGCTGTGGGATTGGGGGTCATCATGGTGGGGGCCATTTTCTCCAAAATTCGAATGATGAACGCTCCGTTTGTTGCGCAGGACAAGACCGGTTGGGAACTCGATTTCATCATTCTCGCCGCCTGCATTGCGCTCCTTTTTGCCGGAGCCGGAGAGATGGCCGTCGACAGGGTTCTGTTCGGTCTCTGATATCTCCCCAACATTTCCACCGCCTCCCCGCCGGACTTTACTGATTGCCCTCCGCATAAATTTCCGTTAGATTCCTCTTCCATCCCCGTCCGGCGACGCATGAAAACGTCCACGAAATTATTACCCCTGGAGTCCACGAACTGAACGGGTGACATGGTCTCTCTAACGAAAATGAAGCTCCACTGGCAGATCTTCATCGCCATGATCCTGGGGGCCCTTTTTGCCATAATTCTCGGGGAAAAAGCCCTGATCGCCGCTCCCCTGGGAACCATCTTCATGCGCCTTTTGAAGATGATCATCGTTCCCCTTATCATCACCTCCATCACCACGGGGGTGGCCGGCCTGGGGGACAGCAAGACCCTGGGAAGGATGGGAGCCAAGACCCTGGGCTATTATTTCTTGAGCTCCATGATCGCCATCCTCATCGGTTTGACTCTCACCAACCTGATCCACCCGGGACGGGGTGTCGATATCGGGGGAACCGGCCAATCCTTCGATCCCTCCCAGCTTCAGCGCCCCGACTCCCTGGCCACCATTCTGATACGGATGATTCCCACCAACCCGGTGAAGGCAGCCACCGAGGGAGATATCCTGGGGGTTATCTTCTTCTCCATTGTCTTCGGGTTTGCCATCACGCGGCTATCGGGGAAACCTCGCGACTTTCTCCTCAACTTCTTCGACTACGCCTTCCGCGCCATGATGAAGCTCACTCACGGGATCATCATGCTCGCCCCCATTGGGGTCTTTGGTCTCATTGCCAAAGCGGTGGCCACGGCAGGATTTGACCTTTTCAAAGCCGTCGGACTGTACATAGTTACCATTTCTTCGGGTCTTACCCTCCACCTGCTCCTGGTCCTTCCCCTGTTGCTCCTTATCTTCGCCGGGGAGAGTCCCCGGAAACACTTCCGGGCCATGGCTCCCGCCATGGCAACCGCCTTTTCCACCAGTTCCTCCGGTGCCACCCTTCCCGTAACCATGGACTGCGTGGAGAACAGTGTCGGGGTCTCAAACCGCACCACCAGCTTCGTCCTTCCCCTGGGGGCCACCATCAACATGGACGGGACGGCCCTGTACGAATGCGCAGGCGTCATTTTCATTACCCAGGCCCTCGGTTTTCCCCTTGACCTGGGCCACCAGGTCACCATCGTCCTTACGGCATTTCTCGCTTCCGTGGGGGCGGCAGCCGTACCGTCAGCCGGTTTGGTGATGATCTTTATCGTGCTGGCAGCCGTGGGCCTGGCCGACAACGCCCAGGCGGCTCTCATCGTGGGCACCATGCTGGCGGTCGACCGGCCGCTGGACATGTACCGGACCATGGTGAATGTTTTCAGTGACAGCGTGGGAACGGTGGTGGTGGCGAAGAGCGAGGGGGAACGGAATCTCTATACCGATCTGAACAGGTGAGATGGGCTCTCCATTCTGCCGGTCTCAGTACGAAGCCATCCCGGGATCGATCTCCCGTGCCCATGCCCGGATTCCACCCGTCATATTCTTCACCTTCGTGTAACCCTGTTTGATCAGGTATTCCGTTACCCGGGCAGATCGCTGGCCCGTGTGGCAGTGTACCACAATGTCCCAGGAAGGATCCAATTCCTCCAGACGGGACGGGACTTCATCCACGGGGATAAGGACCGCCTGTTCCAGGTGGGCGATTTGCCACTCCCACGGCTCCCGGACGTCCACGATGACCACGCGATCACCGTTTTCAAGCCTCCGGCTCACCTCGGCCACGGAAATCTCCGGCACAGCAACCGTTTCCGCCGTTCCCGGCATACCGCAAAAGCCCTCGTAATCGATGGGTGCGGTGATGGTGGGACGGTCCCCGCACACGACGCAGTGGGGATCTTTTGCCAACCGGACTTCCCGGAAGGTCATGGAGAGGGCGTCGAAGAGCAGGAGCCGCCCCGTGAGGACTTCCCCCGCTCCGGTGATCCATTTCATGGCCTCCGTCGCCTGGAGACTCCCCACAATGCCGGGCAGTACCCCCAGCACCCCTCCCTCGGCACACGAGGGGACCAGGCCGGGGGGAGGAGGCTCCGGAAAAAGACACCGGTAGCACGGTCCCCGGGAAGCCTCAAACGTAGAAACCTGACCGTCAAACCGGAAAATGGAGCCGTAAACGTTGGGCTTTCCCTGAAACACGCACACGTCGTTTACCAGATAGCGGGTGGGGAAATTATCGGTTCCGTCAATCACCACGTCATAGTCCCTGACAATCTCCATGGCATTGCCGGAGGTCAGCGGTTCGCGGTGCAGGGTGATCTTCACGTTGGGATTCAAATCCTCCAGACGCCTTTTCGCCACGTCCAGTTTCGGCTTCCCTACGTCAGAGGACCCATACAGAATCTGGCGCTGAAGATTGGACAGCTCCACCCGGTCGAAGTCCACCAGACCCAGCCGGCCCACGCCGGCCGCCACCAGATAGAAGGAGGCGGGACTTCCCAGTCCACCCGCTCCCACCACAAGGACCGACGCTTCCTTCAGTTTCGCCTGTCCCTCCATCCCCATCTCGGGAAGGGCAAAATGGCGACTGTAGCGCAGGTACTCCTGCCGGTCGAAGGGTGAATTCTCCCCCTTTCCACCGGCGATGGCCGGTATGATCATCACCTCATCGCCTTCCCCCAATGATGTGTCCATACCCTCCAGGGTGCGAATGTCACGTCCCTGCACATAGATATTTACAAAGTTTCTCAGCCGGCCATCCGGGTCATAAAGGTGGGGCTTCAACTCCCGGAACTTCGATACCAGGACGGTCAGAATCTCCTGAACCGTCCCTCCTTCGACGCTAACCCGGGCCCGTCCTTCGGTAAACCGGCGCAGAGGGGATGGAATCCTCACGGTGACGCTCATGGAGCCCTTTCCTCTCATTGCGTTTTTCATTGAAAACTCACCCGTAAGCGCTCAACACTCAGCCACCGACCAGCCCATTACGCATCACGCATTACGAATCTTCTCCCCAACGAAACGTATCTTGACAAATGCCGGACGGTCAGGGGAAAGTTTCCACCAGCCCATGTCCCGAGGCCGCCCGTGCTCCACACTCATAACGAGATAGATCCACTCCGGAAGAGCCCACTGTAGGTCGTATGTCGACGGTGCGGAGGGATGATCGGGATGGGAGTGGTACACCCCCACCAGATCCAGCCCCCATGCCTCCGCCAGGTTCTCCCCCTCCAGGTATTGCTCAGGCGAAATCAGGTATCGGCGTCTCCGGTCCGCCCCGTGCTCGTTCTTTGCAGGGTGGATTCTCCTTATCTGTGTCCCTGCCCCATTCCTCGTACCGTAGAGGAAACCGCAGCACTCCGCCGGGTAGGCAGAAGCCGCCGCCTGGCGGACGGTCTCAAGGAGCGTCTCCGGACATCCTACGGCCTCGGTCATCGCTCCAGTTCCCATAAACCCGTGGAAAGGTACCGCTCTCCGGTGTCATTGAGAAGGGTAACCACACACGCTTCCGGTTCGTCCTCAAGCACCCGGGCCACCCCCGCCAGGTATGCCCCCGATGAAAGCCCCACGAACAGTCCCGAATCCGCCAGTCGGTGGCAAAACATCCGGGCCTCGTCCGCCGTCACATCCACATACCGGTCGACGAAGGTATCGTCCAGGATATCGGGCACAATGTCATCCGGTTCACCCAACGGTTTCAGTCCCTCAATTCCCGGAAAGCGTTCGGCCCGCACAGAGACGATGACTGTGTCCGGGCGATACTCCTTCAATCGCCGGGAAATGCCTGTGATGGATCCCCCGGTTCCGATCCCTCCAACAAAATGAGTGAGGCCGGGAACCTGCTGGATAATCTCAGGGCCGGTAGTTTCGTAATGGGCCAGCCAGTTGTCATCATTGCCGTACTGGTCAGCAAAATAATATCTGTCCGGTTGCCGTTCGTGCCGGCGTGACACTTCCCGGAGGGCCTCATCGTAGCCCTCCAGAGGATCGGTCAGGATAACCCGGGCGCCGTGGGCCCGTATCCGGGTCAGCCGCTCCCGGCTGGCATTTCCCGGAAGGACCAGTTCCACCTCCAGACCCAGGGCCTTTCCCAGCATGGCGTACGCGATGCCCGCATTGCCGGAAGTGGAATCGAGAATAACTTTTCCGTCGCCCAGCTCCCCTCTCTCCCGGGCCTTCAACAGCATCCGGACGATGGGGCGGTCCTTCAGGGAACCCCCGGGATTCAAGAACTCCGCCTTGCCAAAGACTCTGCTTGAAGGATAGTCACTCTTAAACAGGGAAAGGGGAATCACCGGGGTGTTCCCGATGAGGCTGAAAAGATCCTTGGGAGATTCGGTCGATTCCCGCGGCGGCTCCTTACGGTACCTGCCGCCTTGTCTTACCTTACCCGTGGCTGTGACTTTTTCCCAGAACACAATTCACACAAATCTCGGGCGGGAATACCCCTGCTCGAGCCAGGAGTCGATACAGTGCGCAACCGGCGCAGAATCCCACAAAAGCCTCAAGAAAGGCAAAACCAGCCAGAACAGCCATGAACACCCGGGCCCACTCAACGGCATCCGCCAGAACAAGAATCCCAGCGGTCGAGGTGATGACGGCCCCTATGGTCTGAGCGAAACGCTTCGGGGCACCTGCTATGGGCTTTTCCTCTTTCCCCAGAAGGGGAACGAGCCACCGGGAAGCCACCTTGGCTGCCACACTGTACCTGGGACCCCATCCCACCCGTAACCAGAATCCCAGGGCCAAAATGGGGAGCCACCACCATAGATCAAACAACAGGATCACCACAGACCAGATAAACACCTGACCGGCTACCATCCTGGCTTTCCAGTCGTTCACCACCACCGGAAAGTAGAATAATGAACTACCGGAAGGCATCGGCTCTACCCTTGACCATGAGGGGAATTAAATACGATAAAATTCATCGTATATAAATTACATCAACCCCCTGCCGGAATCAACAGCATTTTAGGTCTCCGTCTCCTTGGGATAGAGGTGCCCTGAGAGTCAACACCCGACTTCAGTCGGGTGCCGGGGGAGGCTCCCAGGCCGGGGGAAAATGGTCGGCACCCTGATTCATCAGGGTGGAATGAACGAATAAATCACACTTTTGCTTTGGAACCGTTTCAACGGTTTCTTCTTCTCTTATTCAACAGGACACTAACGATCCTCCCAGCCGGGCACCTCCTCATTGACGCAGTAAAGGAATACGAACACCCCCGTTCTGCCCAGATGGCGAAAGGTTTTTCTCAATTCCTCCGCCCGGGAATAGTAGTCCCCCTGAAGGGAACTCAAATATGCCTTAAATGAGCCGAACTCGCCGATGAGCCGTTTCATTGTTCCGGCATTTTCCACCGTGGCCGCGATCTTCTGGCGGTTTCGAACGATGGAGGCGTCTTCGGCAAGCCTCTCCAGATCCTCAAGGGAATAGGCGGCCACTTTATCGATATCGAAACCGTCAAAGGCTTTCCGGAAACTGTCCCACTTGTTCCGGATGACCGCCCAGCTGAACCCCGCCTGGAAGATCGCCTTGGTCATCTGCTCCAGATACTCGTTGTCCGATCCGGGGGTCTTCCTGGGCGGAATCTCATAGACGACAGGCATGAAGGTACTTTCCAACATAAAATAGTGTAAATTCAGTCCCCATGAAAGGATGGAGATACCTCCCTCCCATGGCCGTGATGTTCGCCGCTGTTCTGTGGAGTTTCGACGGATTCCTCCGTCAGAATCTTCCCCTCGTCCCTTTTGCTTCCTTTTCCACACTCATATCGTTTTCGTTCATGATAATCCTTCTGGAGCATGCCCTGGGGGGGATGTTATTTCTGCCCGTTCTTTTCCGTTGGAGAAAACGGTTAGAAAACTTAGGGGAGCGGGCGTGGATTTCGGTGGGGTGGGTGGCGGTCTTCGGGGGCATTCTGGGCACCGTATCCTATACGGCCGCCCTGTTTCATACCCATTACATTGAACTGTCGGTTGTGGTGCTGTTGCAGAAATTCCAACCCCTTTTTGCCATTGCTCTCGCGGCCGTCATATTGAAGGAACCTCTGAGCCGCCGGTATCTGGCTGCTGCAGGGACGGCGTTTGTCGGGGGATACCTGGTGACCTTCGGACTCAAGCCCATGGCCGAATGGACTGGTCCCACCCTGGTGGCTGCCCTCCTGGCTCTGCTGGCCGCCTTCAGCTGGGGGAGTTCCACAGTTCTGGGAAAGCACGCCCTCAGACGCCTTCCCTTTTTTGCTCTCACCGGTCTCAGGCTCTGGGTAACCACCGGGGTGGCTGCCGTCATATTCTTCGCCACACCTGACCGGCCCCGGATCCTGGCCCTCACCGGGCACCAGTGGCTCCTTATCGTGGCCATTGTTTTCTCCACCGGAACCCTGGCATTGTTCATCTACTACTACGGCCTGAAACATGTCCCCGCCACCCATGCCACCATATATGAACTCTTCTGGCCCCTGTCGGCGGTGGTTATCGACTGGGCATTCCGGGGGAAAATGCTGGAACCGGCCCAGATGGCCGGGGGCATTCTCCTGGTGGGGGCATCGGTCTATCTTTCCAGAACCCATATGAAAAAGGGACCATGAGCAGCGAAACCCCTCTCACGCTCACGGACCACCGGCGAAACCTGGTTCTCAATTCCCTGCACGAAATGTTCTGGGGATTTGGAATGGCATTTCATTCCACCTACGCCGTCATCCCCCTGTTCCTGAAAGGGCTGGGAGCCCCCGACATCGTTATCGCCTCTGTGGCGGGGGTCTTTGTCATCTCTTCGGCCACTCCCCAGATTGTCACCGCCTTCCTGGGTCAGAACATCCGCAATCTGAAACTTGCCGTGGTGGCCGTCCATGGACTCCCCATCCCCGCCATCTTTCTGGCGGGATTTATCTTTGCGTTCCTCAGACCCTCCGGGCCTTCCGCCTGGACCATCTATTATGTCTGCTATCTCCTGTTCACCCTGGGCCTGGGCATCGTCTTTCCCATCTGGGCGGATTTTTTGGAAACGGTTCACCGGCCCGACAGACGGGGATCCTTCTTCGGCGTATCTTTTGCCTTCAACTTTCTGGCCGGCTCCATCGGGGGCTTCACGGTGAAGAAACTGCTCGCCAGTCCCATTCCATTTCCCGCCAACTTTGGTTACGGCTTCCTGATCTATGCCGGGTGCATCCTTCTGGCGTCGCTCCTTTTTATTCCGTACCGGACCACCACCACAGTACGGAAGTCCGAGCCGAAAACCTTCCCCCAATTCATCAAAGAGATTCGCCACCTTCTGGCTTCCGATGCCAATTTCAAACGCTACCTTACCAGCCGCATCCTTCTGACGGCCAACTACCCCGCCATACCGCTGTATGCCGCCTACAGCTACGATAAACTCCGGTTCGATATGAGCGAGGCGGGTATCTTCACCGCCATCACGGTCGTGGTGGCAGGGCTGTGGAGTTACGTCACGGGGCGGGTGGGAGACAGGTTCGGGCATAAACGGGCCATGGTCATGGTGTTTAGCTTCTATCTTTTGGCCCTGGTCACAGCCATCCTGGCCGAAACCCTGGCCCAGACCTATCTGATCTTCGTCTTTCTCGGCATGGCCCAGGGAGGCTTCTGGACCTCCGCCATGAGTCTCATCTACGAATTCGCCGGCAAGAGGGACAAAAAAATCTACTTTGCCCTGGTGGATAGCCTGACGGCGCCCTTTGTCCTTTTCTTCATCATCTTGAGCGGCATCCTTATTCCCCTGGTGGGGGTTCCCACCGTGCTGAAGGGAATTGGTCTCTTCTTGATCCTGGGGGTGCTCTCTCTTGCCTTCCGGACAAAAGAGCCCCGGATTGTCCAGCGGGAATTCCCGCCCCCCGAGTCGATCCCGTGACCGGGAGCCTCACGGGAAATTGTGTGTGCATTTTCACGGCACTCTGGCTATATTTTATCAACGGGGTTCAACCATGCGGCTGTCTACGCTCCTTTCCCTTTTCACCGTGCTCCTGCTGGTTTCCGCCTGCCAGGACAATCCAGAACGTCACCTGAAACTCGGTAACTGGTACTACCAGAAAGGACTCGTCGACGACGCTATCCTTGAATACCGGGAAGTCATTCGCCTGTATCCTTCCAATCCCAATGAGCTTACCCGTGAAGAACTGAACACCCTCATGAAAGCTCACTACAACCTGGCCATCGCCTATTCCAAAAAAGGGTGGTATGACTTCGCCCTGAAGGAGGCCCAGATCTCCTTTGACATGTGGCCCACCAAGGAAACCTATGAGATGGTGGAGCTTCTCAAGAAAAGACGGAGCCTCGACCGCCTGGAAATCGAAACAGGCTCGTAATCAACGTTAGACGTCAAGCGGTCAGCCGTCAGCTGTCAGCCGCCAGCCGATCGCATGTACCTCGCTTGAACATCAGTCCCTCTGACCCCGAAGGCTTTCCAGATAGGCAACAATATCGGCAATCTGCCGGAAGGTGAGAATCTCCCCGTAATTCCTCGGCATACTGGAGGTTTCGCTGATCTCCACCCGCTCGATCTCACCGCGGGGAAACGACTCAAATTCCCCCGCGCTGATCATGAGGGTCACCACACTGTCGGTGGTCGCCCTCAACATGCCCGAAACGGCTTCTCCCCAGAAAGGATAAACGGTGGCAGCGGTCCATTCGTGCCCGATTTCCGCGTCGGGATCGAGAATCGATTCCGCTAACCAGGCCCAGTCCCGGTAGGCCCCGATGGCCGTCAGTTCCGGTCCCACGCCGCCCCTGTGGGTCCCCACGGCGTGACAGTTGGCGCACCCCACTTCCTTGAAGGTGCCCTCCCCCCGTTGAGAATCGCCCCACTGGAAAGGATTGAAAGAGGGCTTGATCTCAAGCTGACGCCTCTCTATGTCCACCGCCCAGGTATCCACTCTACCCCCCTGGCTCTGAAGATAGGCGATGACCGCCTTGATCTGTTCTTCCCTCAGGCTGATGGGAGGCTGGGTGACCCTGGGCATGTCACGGGTGTAGCCGGGGACAATGTAGGCCTCCGGCTCCACGATTGCCTGAACCAGATATTCCGTCCCTGAGGCCACTCCCGCGTCCCTGGCCTGGAACCGTGACCGGAAACCGATATCCCGGAGATCGGGACCCCGGATGGCGTCCCCCCGGTCACCCAATCTGTGACACCGATAACACTGGGCGTCTCCCCAGAAAAGCTCCTCTCCCATCTTCACGATGGGCGGCAGGGACGGAGCCAGCTTTGCCGCCTCCCTTTTTTCCGCTTCCGTTAACTCAAATGAGCCTGTGGTGGAAAGGCGGGCCGTCATGCCCCCATGAATGGTGCAGTAAACGGTATACAAGCCCCTTTCCGGCATTACCATCCGGACGGACTCGCCCGCTGGGACTGCCTGGGCCGGAATCAGAACGGCATTGGGATTGGCGGTGCGAACGATGTACACATTATGCTCGAACCGGTCTTTATTGACAAACTCGAGAGTGTCCCCAACTCCCAACAGGATTCTCTGGGGCCGGAATTCGATGTCCACCAGGACAACGGTGGTTTTCGCTTTCGGGGGGGAAGGAAGATTCGCTGTTAAAGGAACAAAAAGGAGGCTGGAAAGAATGACCGTTAACACCGTCATTGCGAGTCCCGATGAGATCGCCGCGCTCCGCTCGCGATGACTACACAACTCTAAGGGTTTTCCCGGTACAACTCACCAGCAGCGCTTTTGAAGGGGTGACAAGGCCGGGGCCCCGGAAGACCCCGGCCACATTCCTCTCTACAGGGACTCTATCTCAATATTGCCAAACATCACGTGAAAGAACGGCTGCCCGTCCATCTTTCCCTCCTTCATGGCCTCCATGACGTGCGCTTTTGTCTGTTCCATGAGGTTTTTGACTTCCTGCAGAACGGCCATCCGTTCCTCCCGCTCCCCGGCGGGGAGTCCTTCAGCCTTCTTCATCGCCTCCATCATGTGCTTCTGGACAAAGGGAAAGGGGATGAAGCCGCTTTTCACCGGCGATGGCTGAAGTCCTTCGGGAGACGGTCGGAACGGGGGGACCATCAGGTGGAGAGTCTGCCCGGTGGGAGGATCCCCCACGCTCCCATCAAAATCGAGGGCGTATCCTTCGCCCCGGACAATCTCCGTCACCATCACATGAATCAGGTGGTTCTCATTCACCAGCTCCCCGTCCCGGTAGACATTTCCGATGGCCCAAAACGCCACGTAGGTGAATTCGGTGGGCATGAGCCGGGTTCCGATTCCCGTAACGCCGTGCAGAAGGTGGTTGGTCACCACCCCTCCGAAGAACGGGTAGGCCATTCCGTGAGGGATGGGCTTTCCCGCTGTCACCCGGTATGCATGCTTCCCATCCGGACTTTCAAAGGTGGCCTCGAATCGAACTTCATCCTTGGTTCGGGCACCGTCGATAGCCGTGGCATCCACCACCTCCATATCGATGCTACCCACGCCCACTTCCCTCCAGTCGCTAAACGGGGTGGCCCGGTTGACAAAGGTGAACTTCCCTCCCCGGCTCTTTCTCAAGTCGAGAGGAATCCCGAGAAGGGGAAAGGGCGCCCTGTCAAATCCCACGGGGTAATCAGGGGTTCCAAATACGGCTGGATCCAGAAAGCGCGGTCCCGGTAATACCCACCGGGTACTCCCCTCTTTCTGTGTCACCTTCACCCGCAGGGGTCCCCCCAGACGGTCCGGGGGCGTCTCGAACCGGGCGTGAGCCCGGGTATAGGCGTGCATTCCTACCACCGGAACCTCCCCTTTGGGCCGGGAAGATGGCGGTGTTGCACTCTGGGTCTGTCCGACACCGGCACATCCCGTGACCAGAACGGCGGTCCAGGCAATAAGGGCCCCCCTTCTTTTGGATGCCCACGCCCGTGTCAGGGTTATGTTAGGGATGTTCATAAAATCCTCCTGAGCTTGTCGTAGAGTCTCACCAACGTGGGGAAAGTATGAGGAAGGGACTCCTCAAATCTGTCATACAATTGACAGTTCGAATGAAGGGGGGAAAGGGGGTGGGCTGGGGTCTACAGAATTAGCCCCGAGCGGTGTTCACCCCCATCGGTGTGCACAATGGAGCAATTGATGAAATCGGCTTCGGGCTGAAGCATGAGATAGACCACATTCGCCACGTCCTCGGGCTGCGTGGTGCGGCCCATGGGATTTCTCGCCTTGGTCTTCTCCACCCACTCTTCCCATCGATCGCTGATCTTGGTCAGTGCCCGGGTGGGGGTCACCCCGGCCTGAATGCAGTTGGCCGTAATACCCCGTCTACCCAATTCCCATCCGATCTGACGGGTAACACTCTCCAGGGCCGCCTTGGCTACGCTGACGGGACCGTATCCGTCCATAGCCAGATAATTCCCTTCAGACGTGAGACCCAGGACGCGGGATCCCCGGGCCAGAAGTCCGGCATCCAGCAACTTCTGGACCCAGTAGAGCAGAGAGGTCCCCATGACGTGAACGGTCATGTCCATCTGCCTTTGGGTGACGGGCTTGTCTCCGAAGAAATTGGTGGTGGTTCCGAAGGCAATGGAGTGGAGGAGAAGTCTTAACGGTTGTCCCCCGGTGATTTCCCGGATCTTCGGGACGTATTCATCCATCACCTCCACGGAGGCGGCGTTGGTGTTGAAGAAATGGGTCCGGCCGTCGTTAAGACCGTTCAGCTCTTCCTTCAAGGCCTCAGCCTGACGTTTGATTTCCCCCCGGTCAAGATGAAAGCCGATGACGCCGTATCCCTTTTCCGCCAGTTTCCTTGAGGTGGCACCCCCATGACCCGTGGAACACCCCAGGATTAACACCCATTCATTCATGGCCCTGCTCCTTTCTCAGCAGCCGAGGATTCGGGCAGAATCCCGTGCTCCTGTCCCGGACAATTTATTTCAAAATGGCCCAGACTCAAAGATATTACCGTCCAAGAGGGTCGCGTTCCGTGAAAACGCCGACCATGGGACCGTCATTCCCTGTAGATCCCCTCACCTTGATCCTCTCCCCAGGGAATAGGAGACCACCGGAGACCGAGAGAGCGGGGACGTACCGCCACCGGGTGGCGGCAATGAAAACCACAGGGATATCCGGTCCCTTCTCAACGATACACCACACACGGGAACCCATGATCTTCCGGAATTGGCCGGAACAAAGAAAACCCGTATGGAAAGAATCCGCCGGAAGGTTAATTTCCCAATACCATGCCCCTTGAGAGCGGAATTGTCGGTCTTCCCAATGTGGGAAAATCGACCCTCTTTTCAGCCCTCACCCACATGAAGGTTCCCACCGCTGCCTATCCCTTTACGACGGTGGAACCGAACGTGGGAATGGTCCCCGTGCCCGACCCGCGCCTCACCGGAATCTCCGCGATTCTGAAACCGGAAAAGGTCATTCCCACGTCGCTCCGCGTTGTCGATATCGCCGGTCTCATCAAGGGTTCCCACCGGGGAGAAGGACTGGGAAACCAGTTTCTTGCCCAGATCCGGGAGGTCGATGCCGTGATCCATGTGGTCCGCTGCTTCACCAACGATCAGGTGAGCCACATCTCCGATACCCTCGACCCCGTCAGGGATATCGGCATCGTGGAAACGGAAATTATCCTGAAAGACCTGGAAACCGTCACCCAGCGCATGGAAAGAATCTCCAGGAAGGTCCGCCTCGGCGACAAAATGGCAGTAAGGGAAAAGGAGTTCCTCGAACGGCTGACCCGGAAGTTGAATGACGGCATTCCCGCAAGAAAGTTGGAATTTCAGGAAGACGAAGCCGCGACCCTCGGGAAGCTATTTCTCATCTCCCGCAAACCGGTCCTCTATGTGGGCAATGAAAACGAAGAGGATGCCACTTCCCACCACCCCAAACGGGAGACCCGGGCGTTGCTCCGGTGGGCCGAAGAGGAAGGGGAATCCGTTCTCATCTTGAGCGCCACCTTGGAGCAGGAACTGGCCTTTCTGGACACGGAAGATGAACGGAAGTTCTTCATGGAGGAATGGGGATTGGGCTCCACGGGACTGGAACGCCTGGTGCAGGAGGCCTACACTCTGTTGAACCTGGTCACCTTTTTCACCACCGAATCCAACTACGCCCAGGCCTGGACGGTAAAGCGGGAAACTCCGGCCGTTCAGGCGGCGGGTGTGATCCACTCCGATTTCGAAAGGGGATTCATCAAGGTGGAAGTCTACAGATCAGAGGACCTTTTCGCCCACGGATCCGTTTCCGCCCTCCGGGAACTGGGATTGATTCATACCCACGGCAGGGACTACATCATCCAGGACGGCGACGTCGTCAAATTCCATTTTCGGGCGACGTGACACGGACACCCTCTTGACGCGGCACAATCCATGTATCTCTTCATGATCCTCATATACGTGCTGACGGGCGTATCTTTTCTGTCACTGCTGACGGCAGGGATTCAGGGATACGCCGGCGTCAATCTCCTGGGGATCAACCATTTTGCCTTCAGCTTCATTGTGGTCATTGTCTACCTGTTCACCGAAGTGCTGGTCATGTTCTTTTTCGTGGCCACGGGAGCCAGTGTCAGGGACTACGTACGGGAGGGTAAGGCCTCCTCCGAATATCAACAGAAATCGGTGGCCATCAAGCAGAAACTTTATCCTCCCACTCTCGTCAATGTGCTGTTGGTGATGACCGTCTTTATCATGGGTGGGGCCGTGGATACGGGCATCCTGGCCTCCTGGTTACACGGACTGGTCTACGGAATAGCCATGATTCACCTCCTTTTCACCATCGGGAGGCAGCACGCCTGCTTCAAAGAGAACACGGCCGTCATCCTGGCCATGACGGGAAAGACGCCGCCTTCCTCGCACCGTGAAAGTTAAGTTCCCCACGACCGCCAGATATCTTGCCGCGGCCGCTCTCGCACTAGCAGGGTGCCAGGGACCCCGGGACGAGGGACAGGTCAAAACGGTCCATTCCGAGGACGGGAGTCTCTTTGTCAATGGCGCTCCCCTCATTCCCACCGGCGTCTATTTCTGGCCCGATATTTCCTTTCCCACCGGACGCAATCCCTTCGAGGACATTGCTCAATACGGGTTGAATGCCCTGGTGGCCTACTACGAGTATGTCCGGCCTGACCGGACCATCACCAATCAGCCCGATATCTATGAACTCCGGCGCCAGTGCGACAGATTGGGGATTTACTATTTTGTCGGGGCGCCCATCGATTCGACCCTGGCGGAAAAACCGGACACCGACCTGGAGGCCCTTTTCGCCGCCACCACAGATGCGGTGGACGATTCTCCCCACTTCCTCGGCTGGATCGTTGACGAACCGGCCTGGAATGGAATCGACATTGCGCTGATGAATCGACTGGCCACGGCCATCCGCCGGCATCCCAGCCGTCCTCAGGTCTGGATCAATTTCGCACCGGTGGATGCCCGGTGGGAAACTCCCGGCTGGCCGGACATGACAACCTACGCCCGTATTGGGGATATCACCGGATTTGACTTCTATCCCGTGGGGATGGGACTCCCCTGGACGGGGACCATTACCAGGAGCAAGCCGGAAGACTTCGGATGGTATGTGGATACGGGTCGATCCTGGGTGGCACCGGACACGCCCGTCTGGATGATTCAGCAGGGTTACCAAAGGGGAGACCTGGGAGAGAAAGAACCCCTGGAAGATTCCCGGAGACCTGACAGCCTGGAAACGCGTTTCATGACGTTTCAGGCCCTGGTCCACGGAGCTTCGGGCATCTTTTACTTCCCCGGCTCCCGGCTGGGAGGGACCATCCCGTTTGACGACCCCACCTGGGACCGCTACATCCGTTCCACTGCCGCAGCGGTCCAGAGCCTGACCCCCACCCTGGCTTCCCGGGAATCCGCCGAGGAGGTGACAAGCTCCTCGGCAGACGTGCACCTCCTCGTCCGGCGGCTTGAGGGGAAAACGGTCATTCTGGCCGTCAAAGAAAGCCGGCAGGACCCTGCCCCGGTAACGTTCACCCTCTCCGAAACCGTATCGGCATCGTTTGAGGTCGTGGGAGAAGACCGGAAGGTCCACGCGGAAGAAGGGGTGTTCACAGATTCGTTCGGTCCCTACGCCGTCCATATCTACCGCCAGGAATGACCGGCCGGAAAAAAGTGTAACCTCGCCGACACGTGTGTGGAATTGCCTGGCATTATCTCCCCGGTGTGTCATAACATGTACAATTATGAAACCTATCCTCCTCACCCTCCTGCTCTCGGGAACGGCTATCACCACGACCCAGGGGTTATTCGACCGGCTGACTAAGGGGTCTCAGGGAAAATCGCAACAGATCGGCATTCAGGTCGTTCCCCGGGACGCCTTTCCCGTTTTTGATCATCCCCGGTTCGTGGCCCCCGATGAGGCAGAGAAAAAGGGATTCGTTCACGATCGCGACCCGGTCATCGGGGTGGTCATCAACGGCGAAGCCAAGGCCTATCCCATCCGCACCATGGGCATTCACGAACTGGGCAACGACACGCTGGGAGGGGTGCCCATTGCCGTCAGCTGGTGACCTCTGTGTCAGACGGCCATCGTGTATGACCGCAGGGTGGGGGAGACGGAGCTTTCCTTTGGACATTCGGGACGACTGTATGAGCGCTCCTTCGTATTCTATGATCATCAAACCGGTTCCCTCTGGGTCCACGTGACGGGAGAGGCCCGGACGGGCCCGTATGAGGGAACAAAACTGACCTTCATTCCGTCCACCGTCACCAGCTGGAGGGAGTGGAAAAAGACCTACCCCCGGACCACCGTCCTGCCCGGTCTGGGACGGACCGGTTTCATGGGGACGTACCGGGGATTTTATCCGGATGGACAGATTGGGCTGGTGGTATCACGACTGAACCGGGCAAAACTATATCCTTTTGATATCCTGGAAAAAACTCCCGTCATCAACGACACGTTCGACGGCGAACCCATTGTGGTGGCCTTTCACAGGGCTCAACGGACCGCCACCGCCTGGAAACGGACGCTCGACGGGCACACCCTCACCTTTACCGCCCAATACGACCCGAAACAGGGTCTCCTGATTTCCGACAGGGAAACCGGTTCCCAGTGGAATATTCTCACCGGAACGGCGATCCGCGGACACCACACGGGAAGGGAACTGCCGGCCCTTACTTTCAATCCCATCCAGATGGACCGTTTCCCGGCCCACTACCCACAGGGGGAAGTTTACTCTCCCTGATCGCTGCTTACTGCTTGATTTCCTCCGGGGTCCCGGTGTAGATTGCCGCATACCGGGGACACCATCCTACCCCCTGGATTCACCATGGCAGAATTGCCTTTCTGCGGAGAATGGCCATGACAACGCGCTCCTCTCACATCTGGTGGCTCCTCCCCCTGTGGATCGTCATTCCCGGGCTCTTTCTTGGATCGTGCAGACGTCCGGAAAAGGCCGCCCCTGTCTCGGGCCTGGTTCTCATATCCATGGACGGGTTCCGGTGGGATTATATGGACAGGACCGATACGCCCAACCTGGACTATCTAACAGAACACGGGGTAAAGGCCGAATCGCTGATTCCCGTGTTTCCCTCCAAGACCTTTCCCAACCACCTCACCATCGTCACAGGCCTCTACCCGGAACACCACGGCATCGTTTCCAACACCATGTACGATGATATATTCGACGCCTGGTA
>JBHIEY010000124.1:0-5444 GCA_046861835.1 Fidelibacterota bacterium
CGATGCCTGGCTCAATTTTGGAATGTTCTCCGTATTGAGATTGAGGCTTGCAAAAAAGGAGTTGAACTCGATGGTGGTATCGGGGGCTTCCGCAGCCATTCGTGTAAGGGCGGCGCTGAAGCTGGCAAGATTGAGGAGGCTGAAACTCGCCGATCCGTAGACCCCTTTCGTATCCAGAACCGACAGCGAGTCCTCGAAAATCAGCATATCCTTGGTCAGCACTTCCGCACCACCTTCCTCACCCGAAGGAAACCGGGCCACCACACGGTTGAGATCGTAGGCCTGGTCAAAGAACTGAGGTACAAAATAGTCCTGCTTAATTCTGTACTCGAACGAGAGGTTCAGGAAACCGAAAAGTTGAGCCCGGATACCGGGGGCGGTAATCCCTGTGCCACTCTTCTCCGGCCGCTGAAACTGGGGAGCCTCCACAAGGGGAAAGGTGAGCCGGTTGTATTCGGCATACACGACGGCACCGATCATTCTTGTCCTCAGGACGGGATACCCGATATCCACCGTTATCCCCGTGGCGGTGCTCCTGTTTTCTTTCAGGCTGAAGGGATCCGGGTCGAGGGGATACGACAGGGGGAACTGCCGGGTGGTATCGGCGGGGTAATAGTCTGTCAGACCGTCGCCGTCACGGTCGTAGTCGAGCTCATCGGGAATGCCGTCGTTGTCGCTGTCAACGGCATAGTCTTCCCCGGAAAGAACATCGCCGGGATCGTGCCCGAAGGCTCCCTGGGGATAGCTGGACGGCAGCTCGAATTCCTTCTGGGGAAACGCGTCAAAAATATTGGGAATGTCATCCCTGTCGCGGTCCTCGAGCCCGGAAAACTGGTTCATGTCCATAATAAAGTTGGCCCCCACCGTCAGGGGAATCTTTTCCGACAGGGTGTAGGTTCCCCGGAGACCCATGAGGGTTCCGCCCCTGGAAAAATCTTTCACGTTGGCCAGGAAAATCTCCGTTCCGAAGCCGGCAAAATTGAACCCTGTGTTCAGGCCCACCCTTCGAACGGAGGGAAATTCCATCATGTTGGAATACCCGTTCAGGATACCGCCGTACCCCAGAGTCACCCCTTCGAGGGCACCCACCTTGAACCAGAACGGATCCGCCTTCTCTGCCCACCGGACATAGAGGAATTTGTCGATCAGGTCGGATGCCTCGTCCCACTCATCGGGCCGGATATTCCCCTCGTTATCAATGTAAAGCACCAGGTCCAGGCCGATACCCAACTTCCCGAACCTGAGTTCCGGTCGAAGGGCGAACTGGTTGTAGATGGTTCCGTCGATGGTGGCCGATCCGATTCCCAGTCCCATGTTGAACGGTCCCGGGCCGGACGGTTCGGGTTCTTCGGGGGCCTCTTCCTCCACCCTCTCCTCTTCCACCTCTTCTGGCGCCTCGGGGGCTTCTTCAAACAGTTCTTCTTCCGGTGCCGCCTCCTCTTCGGGCGCCTCTTCCACCTCCGGTTCCGGCGCGGGCGCTTCTTCCATTTCAGGTTCCACCTCTATTTCTTCCTCGGGCTGTTCTTCAACCTCCCGTTCGGGATCTTCGGGGATTTCCTCCGGGGAGGCCGGAGCCGTTACCAGCTGTCCCGTTGCCGTCGAGAGTGTCATCTGGCCGGGACCGAGGGTGGTGGTTTGACCGCTCATCCTGTTCAGGATTTCCACCTGTCCCTCAAGCCCGTAGAAGCGATCAAACCCCTGCGGGTTCGACACCACCCAGAACTGTGTCCCTTTGACGGAAGCCACCGAGACGGGAGTTTCCACCCGGAATTGTTTCTTTGTCTCCTTCTTGATGTCGCTCAAGATTTTGCCGAACTGGACGTCCAGAGTCCGTGTGTTCTCGGTTTCAAGGAACTGGAATTCCGACGATTCCCGTATCTTGAGAATACTCTTGTCATCCAGATAGATCACCATGCAGAAACCGGGATCGCCCGTTCGTATGATATCCCCTGAGAAGGCCGATGTGCCCGGAGAGAGATCGGCGAAGACGGTTTCCCCCATCCGCTTGAGCTGGGCGGACGGCCGCGTTTTGGCCACCGTTGCAATGGCATCGGCTGCCATGGCCAGGTGAGGAAGAAAGGAGAGAAGGGGTGCGAGTAGAAAAGGGGTTACACGATTCATCTGAGGCGCGCTTTCCTTAAAGGGGGCGGTTATCCCCGGTTGGGAGAATCTTCCCCGCCTGCCCCTTTCTCGGGGGGGCGGACAGGCAGGGGCGGATCTGCCGTGTTCAGAATCTCCTTCAGTTCTTTCAGGACCTCTCTGGCGGGTGGCCAGAGGTCCTCCTCCATGTCCCCGCCACCCTCCTCGTATGCCTGGATCCGGGCGGCGATCTTCTTCAGAACTTCGGTATGGTTTGACATAACATTCCCCGTTTCCCTTCCAACAAAAATATTTCAAAACTCCATAGATGTCAACTTAACTTTCTCAGTCGCTTCCCCATCGTCGACCCTCCCATTCCCCTTCTTCCCCAACGTCTCCGGAAAATCGATTTGATTCCCGGGAGAGAATCCATATATTTTTTCTCCCGCGATCCATGAACGAAACTGAACCGAAAAAGCAGGCCGCAGAAGAACCGTACGCCCGGTACACCCTGGACATGTTTTCCCAGAGTGTGGGGAAAGACCACGCGGAAATCAGCCAGTTCTGGCGGTGGAGGGAGAGGGTGGTGGATGCAGGACGGTATACGTTCGAGGTGCCCCATCTCCACGCCCAGAAACCCCGCGTCAAGGTCAGGCGGATCACCGGCGAGACCTTCGACCTTATCAGTCTGGCCAGCTACAATTATCTGGGCTACGCCTATCATCCGGACGTCCTGAACGCCGCCAAAGAGGCTCTCGACGTCTTTGGGCTGGGGGCCACAGGCTCGCCCGTCTTGAACGGGACATTTCAGATCCACAAAGTCCTGGAACGGAAACTCGTGGAATTCTTCGGTCTGGACGGCTACGGCGTCTCTCTCTTCTCATCGGGATACGGCGCCAACGTGGGTGTGGTGTCGTGTTATATTCACAAGGGCGATCATGTGGTTCTCGACCGCTCGTCTCACGCGTCCCTCATCGACGGCGCCCTCCTTTCCCAGGGCAAGATCTCCCTGTTCAGACACAATGACGCCGAGCACCTCGACCGGGTCCTGAAGAAAATCGATACGGGCAACGCCAGGATCCTCGTCTGCACCGAAGGCGTTTTCAGTACCGATGGCGATTACGGCAACCTCAAGGATATCCTCCAGGTTACCCGGAAATACGATGCCAAGCTTCTGGTGGATGAGGCCCACTCCCTTCTGGTTGCAGGACCTACCGGAAGGGGTGTCTCCGAGGAGCTGGGGGTTCTGGAGCAGGTGGATATGTTGATCGGAACCTTCAGCAAGTCCTTCGCCGGTGTGGGCGGATTTCTTTTTGCCCCCAGGGAAATCGTCAACTATGTCAACTACTACGCCCGGTCGAGAATGTTCTCGTGTGCTCTTGATCCGGCGGTGACCGGAGGACTGATTAAGTCTCTGGAACTTGCCTCGGGTCCCGACGGAGACAGGAAGCGCAAACGTGTGATTTCCAACGCGAACTATCTCCGCTCGAAGCTGGAGGGGCGTGTCGACACGGGAGTGTCCCACAGCTGGATCATCCCGGTCATCTACGGGGATGAACGCCTGACTATCCCGTTGAGCGACTATCTGCAGAAACACGGGCTTGATATCTCGCTGATGATGTTTCCCGCCGTCCCGAAAAACCGCTCAAGGATCCGGGCCTTCGTTACCTCCGAACACAATCGTGAGCAACTGGATGAAGCTGCCGGGATCATCCTCGAGGCCGCGGAGGAGTTCGGATTCCTTCTGGAAGGGTAATCCGGAAAAGCGTGCCGTGACCGAGGCGACGCGGAAAACCCGGGAACCCCTCATCTGGAAATTCGATTTCGCCCTCACCACGTTCTTTGAGGTGGAAACGGGCCTTGTCAGTCCCCTCCTGCCTCAGGGATTGACCCCCCTCGATGTGGCGCCGGGAATATCCCTCATCAACGTCACCGCCTTCAACTTTCTCCCGGGAGGAAACGGGAAACTTCCCCAATTTCAAGAACTCACGTTCAATATTATCGTCTCCCCCGATCTCAGAAGGGGGGTGCCCCGGTTCGCCGCCTATGTGGTCTCCCTTGCCAGCACATCACCCGACCACCTTGCCCATAGCGCAGAAGTCTACCACCTCCCCACCTACGGCACCCTCTCCCACGTGAGTATTCAAAAGGATACCCTGACCGTGGAATACGGGGATTCCCGTGGTAGAATCGTGACGATGAAGAATTGCGCTGCCGATCTTTCGTTCAAGGACTCGGAAGCGTACATCCAGGTCTTCAGCTCGAGAAACGATACGGTGTACGTGTCGGACGTCACCATCCGGGGCGTTATGTGCGAGCACCAGGAGAGGGGGGACGCGGGAATCCTCCACAGTCACCCCTTCTTTGGCGACCTGGACGTGGTTCATACCGAGCCCGAAGTGTATCTCCAGATGATAAGTAAGCCGGGAGAGACAGGGAAGCAGATCTACTATCCCCCGGAAAAACTCACCTGACTGGAGGTCATGCCGTGAAAAACAATGTGATCCCCCGGAGCTTTGTCGCTGCCCTCTTCATGGTTTCTCACCTGCTGACCCTCCCCCACCCACCCGCCGGTTTTCAGAAACAGGACAACACCGCGGAAACCCGCCGTCACACCCCCGGTCAGCACCGATTCCAAAATGCCGAGAAATGGGTGGAAAGATTCGAAAACCCGGAAAGGGATGCGTGGCAGAAGCCTGAAGAGGTCATCGGCCTTCTCGATCTCCGGGGAGATGAAGTGGTGGTGGATATCGGTTCGGGTACAGGTTATTTCTCGGTGCGATTCGCCAGCGCCCTCCCCCGGGGGAAAGTGTACGGCGCCGATATCGAACCCGATATGGTCACCTATTTAAACAACCGGGCGGAGAAAGAGAAACTGGAAAACCTGACCAGCATGGTGGTGGAACCGGACGATCCGGGCATTCCCGAACCGGTGGATCTGGTGTTTGTCTGCAACACCTACCATCATATCGAGGACCGGGTGACCTATTTCAAGAATCTGATTGACGATTTCCGTCCGGGAGGCCGGGTGGTGATCGTCGATTTCGTCAAGGGGGAACTCCCTGTGGGACCGCCCGATCACATGAAACTGTCCCCCGAAACCGTCGTGTCGGAACTGACGCAGGCGGGTTACCGGCTCCTTCAAGCCCCTGAGATACTTCCCTACCAGTATATCCTGATCTTCGGAACTCCCGCGGAATAGAAAGCGGAGGGGGCGGGATTGCCTACGTTTCCATCTTCACTTCGTTACGATGGATGAATCACTACAAGGGACGAGTTCGAATTAGATATATCCCTGTCGAGAAATAAGCTCAATCCCGGACGACCACCAGAAAAAGTTGCAAAAACTCTGCAAGAAATCGATC
>JBHIEY010000125.1:0-5442 GCA_046861835.1 Fidelibacterota bacterium
ATATTCTGGAGTTGGTTCTCATGATTGACGCGGCCGTGAGGGCTTCGGCCCAGCGGGTCACGGCGGTCATTCCCTATTATGGATACGGGAGGCAGGACAGGAAGGAGCAGCCCCGGGTGCCCATTTCGGCCCGGGTGATGATGGACCTGGTGGGGAGCGTGGGTGCCAACCGGGTGCTGACCATGGATCTTCATTCGGCGCAGATTCAGGGGTTTACCAATATGCCTTTTGATCACCTCTACGCCCGGCAGATCATTTTCGAACGATTAAGGCAGTTTGATCTTTCCCTGGACAGCTCCGTGATTCTGGCCCCGGACACGGGGAGTGCCCCTATGGCCCAATCGTTTGCCAAGCATCTGGGGGTAGGGTTTGCCCTGGTGGACAAACGTCGACCGGCCCCCAACGAAGCGGAGATTGCCCATCTGATCGGGGAGATGGATCAGAAGCAGGTCTTCATCATCGACGATATGATCGACACGGGGGGTACGATTATCAGTGCTGCCGCGGCGGCGAAGGAAAAGGGCGCCACCAAAGTGCAGGCGGTGGCCACCCACGGCATTTTTTCCGGTGACGCCCCCGGTCGAATCATGGAATCGGAGATTGATCACGTGATTGTTTCTGACACCGTCAATCTCCCTGAGGATCGGAGGTTTGGCAAGCTGGAGATCATATCGGTGGCCGGGCTGTTTGCCAAGGCCATTCAGTGTATTCACAACGGGGAGTCCATCAGCGCCCTGTTTGAATTTTAGCGAGGGGTTGTCATGGTTACCGAATTCAAATTGGAATTGGAAAAAAGGAGTGAACTGGGCAAAGAGGCGGTGAAGCGGATCCGACGGGAGGGCAAGGTTCCCGGTGTCTTCTATTCCGCGACGGGGAAAGCCATCCCTTTCACCATCGACCGGAAGCACCTCCATGACGCCCTCCAGTCCCAATCCCATGTCTACGCCGTCCGGGTAGGGGGGAAGAAGGTGCATGCCATCTTCAAGGAATTCCAGTATCACCCGGTGACGGATGAGGTTCTTCACGTCGATCTTTACGGCATCCGGTTACAGGACAAGATTGACATCATGGTTCCCGTTGTGCTTGACGGCGAATCAGAGGGGGTTCGCAAGGGGGGAATTCTCACTCAGTCCCTTACCGAGCTGGAGATCCGCTGTCTGGCCAGTGAAGTTCCCGAGGCCGTTCATGTCAATGTATCGCCCCTGGACGTGGGTGACAGTATCCATGCAGGGGAGCTGGAGGTGGGGGATGCGGACATCCTGACCAATCCCGAAGCCACGGTGGTATCGGTGCAGGCGCCCAAGGCAGAGATTATAGAAGAGGTCGTGGAGGAAGAGGTGGAAGAGGAAGTGGAATTGGCCGGTGAAGAAGAGGCTGAACCGGAGGCTCCCTCTGAGGAGGTTGAAGAACCCGGAGAGGGCAAGAAGGAAGAGGAATCCCCCCAGTGATTGCCTTTATTGGTCTGGGCAACGTGGAGCCAGAATATGCCGCCACGAAGCACAATTTCGGTTTCTGGGTGGTGGACGAACTGGCCCGGCGGTGGGGTCTCTCCTTTCGGCCGGGCCGGGGTCACTATGTGTATGCCGAACATGACTTCATGGTCTCCGGGGAGAAGACGCCGGCGGTGCGGGTGGTGGTAGCCAAACCGACGGTGGGTATGAATCAGAGTGGCATCGGTGTGAAGGAAATCCAGGAAGCGTGGAATCTGGCGTTGGCGGACCTCCATATTATTGTGGACGACGTCGATCTTCCTCTGGGAGTCCTTCGAATCCGTCCCATGGGAGGGGATGCTTCCCACCGGGGTATGGCATCGGTGATTTACCATCTGGGATCCACCCATTTCCCGCGCATTCGACTGGGCATTGCCACGTCTGAACCTCTCCGGCCGGCGGAAAGGTATGTGTTGAGGCCGTTCAGGCGGAAGGATGAATCCCGGGCCCGGGACATGATAGTGAGGGGAGCCGAAGCGGTGGAATCGATTCTGTGCCGGGGCCTGGAAAAAACCATGAGCGAATTCAACCGGATTGCGGGAAAGGAGAAGATGGTTTAATGGCGTGGGTCTATCTGATTCCGGCAGCGGGCCTGGTGGCCCTGGGGTATGCCGGGTGGCGGTCGAGCTGGATCCGGCGGCAGGATCCCGGTGACGATAAGATGGTGGAGATCGGCAGGGCCGTGAGGGAAGGAGCCATGGCCTTTCTGGCCCGGGAATACAGGGTGCTGGCCGTGTTCGTCATTGCGGTAGCCATCCTTCTGGTCTGGGGCAATCTGGCCCGGGGAACGGCTCTGGTGGCGCTCTCTTTTGGGGTAGGCGCCCTCTGCAGTGGACTGGCGGGACTGTTCGGGATGCGGGTGGCCACTCTGGCCAATAACCGGACGACTCAGGCCGCCCGGACCGGTTTGAACCCCGCACTTTCTGTTGCCTTTGCCGGAGGGTCGGTCATGGGCATGAGTGTGGTGGGATTGGGCGTCACGGGTCTGTGGGTTCTGTTTACCCTTTACGGCGGATTTGATGACGGCGTGGACCTCGCCCGCGTCATGACCCTCCTGTCGGGATTCGCCATGGGAGCGTCATCCATTGCCCTCTTCGCCCGGGTAGGAGGAGGGATATTCACCAAGGCAGCCGATGTGGGTGCCGACCTGGTGGGGAAGGTGGAAGCGGGGATTCCGGAGGACGACCCCAGAAATCCTGCCACCATTGCCGACAACGTGGGCGATAATGTGGGAGACGTGGCCGGCATGGGTGCCGACCTGTTCGAATCCTATGTGGGATCCATTGTCGGTGCCATGGTTCTGGCGGCAGCGGCCGGGAGGGCAAACCTGGTGATGCTACCCCTCATTCTGGCAGGAACGGGCATTGTGGTCTCCGTGATGGGAACATTTTTTGTGAGAACGAAGGAGGGGGGGAATCCTCAACGGGCTTTGAACACGGGCGCCTACGGTGCCGCGGTATTTATGCTCGTGGCCAGCTTTTTCATCATTCGAAACCGGGTGCCCGAAGGAGTGATTCTGGGGGGCCGGGAGGTGACGGCCCTCGATATTTTTTGGGCCACGTTTGCCGGTCTTCTGGCCGGGGTGCTAATCGGGACTTTCACCGAGTATTACACATCGGAATGGCGAAAGCCGGCCAGGGCCATCTCCCAGGCCAGCCAGACGGGAGCCGCCACGAATATTATTTCGGGTCTGGCCAACGGCATGGCTTCCACCGCCTTTCCCATTCTGACCCTTGCCGTGACCATTGTCATCGCTTACCATTTTTCGGCACTCTACGGTATTGCCATTGCGGCCCTGGGCATGCTTTCCACAACGGGCATACAGTTAAGCGTCGATGCTTACGGACCCATTGCGGACAATGCCGGAGGGTGTGCCGAAATGGCGGAACTTCCCCCGGAGGTACGGGGTCGAACGGACAGGTTGGACGCCGTGGGGAATACGACCGCCGCCATCGGGAAGGGGTTTGCCATCGGATCGGCGGCACTGACGGCGCTGGCTCTGTTCTCCGCATACCGGGAAACGGCGGCCCGGGCACTGGGGATAGATCACCTTTCTTTGGATGTGAGCCGGCCTGACATCATCGCGGGCCTCCTGATCGGCGGGATGCTTCCGTTTGTTTTCTCCTCTTTTGCCATGAGGGCAGTGGGCCGGGCCGCCTTTGAAATGATCGGGGAAGTGCGACGGCAGTTCAGGGAAATTGAGGGTCTTCTGGAAGGGAACGGCCGGGCCGACTACGCCCGGTGCGTGGACATCGCCACGGCGGCGGCCATCAGGCGAATGATTGCCCCCGGACTTCTGGCCGTGTTGACCCCCGTCTTTTTTGGCCTTGTTTTGAAAGAACCGGAAATGTTGGGAGGCGTCCTGGCGGGCGTGACCGTCACCGGGGTCCTCCTGGCCATTTTCATGGCCAACGCGGGTGGGTCCATGGACAACGCCAAGAAATATATCGAAGCCGGCCACCTGGGGGGCAAAGGATCGGATAGCCACAAGGCTGCCGTGGTGGGAGACACGGTGGGGGATCCGTTCAAGGATACGGCGGGACCTTCATTGAATATTCTTATCAAACTCATGTCGGTGGTGTCTCTGGTTATCGCACCGTTGTTCTAGGACCGTATGGTTCGAACCCTAAACTCCTAAAGGAGGAAGAGCATTGAGATATTACGAAACCCTTTACGTGGTGAATCCGCGCTACGAAGACGATAGGCTCAAGAAAGTCCAGAAGGAGGTGGATGAGTGGGTATCGGCAAACGGGGGAAAAATCATCAACTCCTACGTGTGGGGAAGGCGAAAACTGGCCTATCCGGTGCAGGGACAGCAGTACGGCACCTATGTGCTTCTCCATGTTGGGGTAGAACCGCGGGATAATCCCCAGGGGCCTTTCGTTGAGGAGTTCAACAAATGGCTCGAACTCCACTCCGCCGTCCTGGCGTATTTGACGGTTCACCTGGAGGAGGAGCCCCGGGCCAGGGCCGTGAGTGAAGCAAGTACAAAAGAGGGGGGATAACCGATGCCAGTGATGGGTAGACGTCGCATCTGCAAATTCTGTGAAGACAGGGGTCTGGTGATCGACTACAAGAACGTCAAACTTCTGCGGAAATTTGTAACCGACCAGGGCAAGATCATCGCCGGCCGGGTTACGGGTACCTGTGCCAAACACCAACGGGAACTTGCCAGGGCCATTAAGCGGGCCCGCAATATCGCGCTGCTCTCAGCCACCGGTGAGGAATTCTATTCATAGAGGTGAACGATTCTCTGTTCGAATCCGGCACTTCTAAAACCAGGGGAGATGAAAGGATGTCACGGAGGGGATGGACCGGCGAAGTCATTCTACGGGAAGCGGTAAAGGGGCTGGGTGAAGCCGGGGACATCGTGCAGGTGAAGCCGGGGTATGCCCGCAACTACCTGATTCCCCGGGGTCTGGCCGTTCCCGCCACCGGGGGGAACCTCCGGGCCGCGGAAGACGAAAAGAAAAAGAGGGAAATCCGCGAGAGAAAAGAGGCGGAAGAGGCCCGGGAACTGGCGAAGAAACTTCAAAAAGTGGAACTGACGGCGCCGGTACAGGTGGGAGAGGAAGACCGCGTGTTTGGATCGGTGACGGCGATGACCATCGCCCAACTGCTCAAAGAAAAGGGATTCCGGGTGGAGAGGAAAGACGTTCTTCTGGAGGAACCCATCAAGGCCTTGGGTGTATATACCGTTCCCGTTAAGCTTCACGCCGATGTGAAGGGGGAAGTGAAAGTCTACGTCATAAAGTCGCAGGAGTGAAGGGTTCCGACACATAACCGTGTTTGCGGACGTCTCCTTTCCCATTTCCAGTTACAAAGTTTTCACCTACCGTATACCCCGAGACCTGGAATCTGTGGCCCGGATTGGCGTAAGGGTTCAGGCTCCATTCGGTTCCAGGCGAGCGGCCCAGGGGGTCATCATCAACGTCCACAAAACCCGGACGTT
>JBHIEY010000022.1:0-19427 GCA_046861835.1 Fidelibacterota bacterium
GAGAGCTCGGAGGCGGAGAGGCAGGAGAGCATCCGGCAGATATGCGGCGTTCTCGATACCCTGGCCGGGAGCGGAACGCCCCCGGAGCGGACGGTGCTGATGGGGTTCTCCCAGGGAGCCAGCCTCTGCTTTGATGTGGCCCTCGCCTATGCCGGGAGGGTGGCCGGGATAGTTTCCCTGAGCGGATTTGTTATCGATTCAGAGGGGATACGGCGGCCTAACCCGGACAGGCTGCTGCGTGACATTCCCGTTTTTGCCGGTCACGGCAGACTCGATGCCATTGTACCCCTGGAGATGGGAAAGTCCTCCTTTAACACGCTTCGCAAGAAGGGGTTTAAGGTGGAATGGCACGAGTATGATGCAGGCCACCACGTGGTGGTGGAGGAGTTGGAGGACATCCGCGCCTTTTTGTCGGGGCTGTTTTCCTGAAGGGGACCGGTTCAGGGGGCCCGGCGCTTGGCTTTCATATAGGCCGATTTGGCCCTGGCTCTCAGGACGCGGTCCGAAATGGTGTTAATGGCGTCCATATCCCCCTGAAGGGCCCGGGCGACCGCATCCTGGATGAGGGTTTCCTGGTCCTGTTCGGCCCCTTCTTGTGAAACAGGCTCGGCCGGGGCCGGGGGGTGATCGGGAGGAGCCTGTCCCGAGCGAACGGCTTTCACGTAGGCGGATTTGGCTTTTGCCCGGACCGATCTGTCGGGGATACTGTTGAGCACTTCCTTTCCTTCCCTGAGAGCCCGGGTTACCAGTTGTTGAACGAGGAGCTCTTCCGGGATGGTCTTTTCCTCTTTTTCCGGAGCTTTTTCCGGCAGTTCTTCCGCGGGAGGCAACTCGGGAAGGCGTGCCTGGAGGTTCTTGAGGACCTTCTTTCCGCGCCAGGAAAAGAGGGCCTGCGGGATAAAGCCCCACATGGACGGACTGATGGACCGGTAGTCCACCTGGACGACGTTGGCGTAGGGAGTCAGGGTGAAGGTGACGATTTCCCTGATGAAGGGGAAAAAGCGCATTTCCATGGAGAGTCTTTTCAGGGGATCCAGGGTGATGAAGCGGCACGATGTAAGGGGAGAGAGGGCGAAGGGACGGATCTGGAACCGGCTTCCCACTTCCATGGTGTAGTGCTGAAACGAGTGGCGGTGGGCCCAACGCTGGACGGATTCGTTCGTCACGCGGACCCGCCTGATCCAGGGAAACCAGAGGTGGTAGTCCCGGAGGGAAGTGAGGGTCTCCCAGATAATCTCCGGCGGAGCCGGGATGTCGAGCCGGGTTTCAAGAACCGTTTCCTTTGGCGTATAGATGGCCACACAGGGGATATCGAGTTCCTGATCCCTGGCCGTTTCTCTTATGAAATAGAGGATCAAGAGGACGAGAACAACGGCTGCGACGGTGATGGCCATGTTGTGTATACGGCTATTTTTGCGGGGGTCGAGCCCCCGTTTGAAATGGTGGGCAATCTAACACCGATCGCCCCAAATATCGAAAGCGGAAATTGCCGGGCAACCAATCCTTGCCTTTTAGTTTTCCTTTGTGTATCATGGTGAGGAGACAGTGAAATACAGTCCCCCACTTTTTGTTGTTGTATTCATCGGTTTGCTTTTCACCACCATGCAGGAGGGTCCTATGGACGCGTTTACAGTTTCCACGCTGGCCTTTCAGGATGGAGAGGTAATCCCCTCGAAATATACATGCGAGGGGGAGGATGTGTCCCCCCCGCTGGAATGGTCGGGTGTTCCGGAGGGAACCCGGAGTTTTGCCCTCACCTGCCTCGATCCCGACGCACCTCCCGGGACATGGGTACACTGGGTACTTTACGATATCCCGGGGGATTCCACCAGACTGGATGAGAACGTTGCCAAGGATGAGTCGCTGGACGACGGATCCAGGCACGGCGTGTGCTGGGGGGTCGATTCGTTTGACAGGGTAGGTTACTACGGTCCCTGTCCTCCCCCGGGGCACGGTTACCACCGCTACTATTTCACCCTTTATGCCCTGGATGTCGATTCCGTGGGCCTCGATGCCGGGGCCACCCACCGGGATCTTGAGAGGGCCATGGAAGGGCACATTCTTGGCAAGGCGGTGGTCATGGGTCGCTACAAGCGGGATTAGTTCCTTCAGGGGTTCCTCCCCCGCCGGTTCGGGGCCCGGAAAGTGTCGTCTCCCTGTCAGATTCTCTGCACGGGTCCCCCTAACTTTGTCTCCTGATGTCTGGATCGATTTCCGGCTCTTTCGATGTCACGACAGGAGGAGAGATCCAATGAATACCGGCAAGCGTGTCATAATCCGGAACAGGGCCACGGGTGAGATTGTCGCCTCCAGCACCCGTCCCCTGCGGTTTGAATCGAATTTGTACTTCGATGAACAGGACGTGAACATGGATCTCCTAACCGTCACGGACAGGATATACACCTGCAGTTACAAAGGGACCTGTTTCTGGATCGATTTGCGTGATGAAGAGGGGAGGCAGGGAAAACCGATTGAAAGGGATGTGGCGTGGGTCTACCGGGATCCCTTTCCCGGCTATGAAATGATAAGAAACAAGATCGGGTTCTGGCCGCGGGGAAGCCGGCGCCTGAGAGTGGAAGTCGAGAAATCCCCCAAGCCCGAGGGTGTGGAATGACCTATGATGCCATCGTCATAGGGACGGGCCAGGGAGGAGCTCCCCTGGCGAGGGATCTGGCGGTTGCCGGATGGGCAACGGCCATCATTGAGAGGGAGCATGTGGGGGGTACGTGTGTGAACGTAGGATGCACGCCCACGAAAACGATGGTGGCCAGCGCCCGGGTGGCCTATATGCTGAAGCGGGCCCGTGAGTTCGGCGTAATGACGGATCGCGGCGGTGTGGACATGGGGAGGGTGCGCGAGCGGAAGCGGGAGATGGTCACGAGTTTCAGTGACGGAAGCCGTCGCCGGCTGGAGACAACGCCCGGACTCGACCTCATCATGGGCGACGCGGCATTTCGAGGGCCCAAGGGGGTGGATGTTCACACCCGGAATGGAAAAATTCTCTCCCTGGAGGGGAAGCGCATTTTCATCAACGTGGGATGCGGTCCTGCCGTCCCCGATCTTCCGGGGCTCGATGCGGTCGAATATCTCGATTCCACCTCCATCATGGAACTGGACGCCATTCCCGATCACCTGTTGATTCTGGGAGGGGGCTACATTGGCGTCGAATTCGGCCAGATGTTCCGGCGATTTGGCGCCCGGGTGACCATCGTACAGCGCGGTGGTCAGCTTCTGGTGAGGGAGGACCGGGATGTAGCGGATGAGGTGGCCGCTATCCTGAGGGAAGACGGTATCCGGATTGTGCTGGAGGCGGAAGGGAAACGGGTGGCAAAAGGGAAAAATGGATCGGTGAGGTTAACGGTAGCCACGGCGGAGGGTGAATCGACGCTGGAAGGGTCCCATCTTCTGGTGGCTGCCGGCCGGACGCCCCGGACCGGTGAACTGAATTTAGACCGGGCGGGAGTGGTAACCGACAGGCGCGGATTTATCCTCGTGAACGACAGGCTGGAAACTTCGGCGGAAGGGATCTATGCCCTGGGGGACGTAAAAGGGGGCCCCATGTTTACCCACATCTCGTATGACGATTACCGGATTCTGAGAACGAATCTTCTCGAGGGGGGGAATACAACCACCGGGGAGAGAATGGTGCCCTATACGGTGTTTATGGATCCCGAGTTGGGCCGGGTCGGGCTGACGGAACGAGAGGCGCGGGCTTCCGGACGGCCCGTGCGGATAGCCCGTCTTCCCGTGACCGGCATGTCCCGGGCCCTGGAAACGGGGGAAGCCCGGGGGTTCTTGAAGGCGGTGGTGGATGCCGGCAACGATCAGATACTGGGGTGCGCCATGCTGGGGCCGGAGGGTGGAGAACTGATGTGCATGGTCCAGATTGCCATGATGGGCAACCTCACCTGGCGGGACCTGAAAGATGCCATCTTTGCCCATCCCACCCGGGGTGAAGCCCTCAACAACCTCTTCATGGCACTGTAGGCACACTGGGTTATCCTCGCGGGCCGCTTCAGCGGCCTTTTTTATTTGGGGGAATGTTACCGATTTTGATGTTACTGTCCGTTAAATTTGTCCCTCGAGGCAGAGGAAAGGAAAAGAGTGCCCACAACAGACACCCCTGTGATCCATTTTGAAGAGGTGACCAAGCGGTACGGGGAGGTCACCGCTCTGGACAGTTTTTCCCTGGATGTCAGGCAGGGGGAGACGACGGTTCTCTTGGGACTGAGCGGATCGGGAAAGACGACGGCCCTCAAGCTGGTCACGGGAACCGTGACCCCATCGGAGGGACGGGTGGAGGTGAGAGGAAAGGATGTGGCAAACTGGCCCGTCATTGCCCTCCGGCGCTCCATCGGGTATGTGATCCAGGAAATCGGGTTGTTTCCCCACTGGACCGTGGCCCGGAATGTGGCGCTTCTTCCCCGGGCCTCAGGGTGGGATCGGGGGAAAACACGGGTCAGGGTGCAGGAGCTGCTGGAGGAGGTTCAGCTCCCGTATGACGTCTACGGTCACCGCTATCCGTCGCAGCTTTCCGGCGGTGAGGCGCAGCGGGTGGGGGTGGCCAGGGCCCTTGCCCTGAATCCCGATATCCTCCTCATGGACGAACCCTTTGGTGCTCTGGATCCCATCACCCGGAGCCGGGCCCAGACCCACTTTCTTCGATTGAGGGAAAGGGAGAAGTTCACCACCCTGTTTGTCACCCATGATCTGCCCGAAGCTTTTCGAATCGGGACGAAGATTGTGGTGATGAACGGAGGAAAGATTGTGGAAACGGGTGCTCCCCGTGAACTGCTGGCCGGCGCGTCATCGCCGTATACGCGGGAACTGCTGCAACTGACGCGGCCGGAACCGGTTGGAGGAGGGAACCACATCGGGAGGGAGAGGGAAGGGTGAAGCACGGGGGGACGTTTTTTCTTCTGGCATGGGGGATTGTGTCGGGGACAACGGCGGCGCCGGAGCGTCCTATTGTGGTGGGAAGCAAGCCATTCACGGAGAGCTATGTTCTGGCGGAAATGTTAAGTCAGTTGATCGAAGCACAGACCCCCTACGCGGTAAAGCGCAAGTTCGGGCTGGAGGGGACCTACGCCGCATTTCGTGCTCTCAGAGAGGGAGAAATCGATCTTTATCCGGAGTACTCGGGCACGGGCGCACTGGTGATCCTGAAGTCGGAGGATGTGGAGACGGGCGACCTGACGGAACTCCGGAAAATTTTCCAGCGGCAGTTCGGAATCACCTGGCTGTCCCCGTTTGGATTTAACAACAGTTGGGCTCTCGTCCTTCCCGAACGGGTTGCCAAACAGCGGGGTATCGCCACATATTCCCAGCTGAGAGGCCATGACGATCTGCGGGTGGCATTCACGCACGAATTCCTTGAGCGAACGGACGGGTGGCGTGGACTGAAGGAAACCTACGGGCTGAACTTCAAGAATGTGCGGGGAATCCGTCATCATCTGGCGTACGGGGCCATGGCGGAGGGAGAGATTGATCTGACGGATGCCTATTCCACCGACGGCGAGATTCTTCGATACGATCTGCGGATCCTCGAGGATGACCGGCACTTTTTCCCCGACTATCTCGGGGCTCCCCTGGTGCGCATGGACACACTCGAACGGTTCCCCGGTCTGGAGGAGGCCCTTAACACCTTGGCAGGGCATCTGACGAATCGTGTGATGCAGAGGCTAAACCTCAGAGCCAGCGAAGCAGGGGGAAACTATCCTGCCGTTGTGTCCCATTTTCTCCGGGAAAGGGGGATCGGTGGACGGGCTGCTCCCGGAGGTGTTGGTGCCATCGCGAGACATACGGTCCGGCACCTTTTTCTGACGGGGCTCGCGGTTCTGGGGGCCATTCTCTTTGGAATTCCCGGGGGGATTTGGATGAGCCGGAACCGGCGGGTGGCGACGTTGCTCATGGGGTTTGCCAATGCAGTTCAGACAATTCCCAGCGTCGCCCTTCTGGGGGCCCTCATTCCCCTTCTGGGGATCGGATTCAAGCCGGCTATTGTGGCCCTGTTCTTGTACAGCATTCTTCCGATTCTGCGCAACACGTATACGGGCATCGTGAACATTCCTCGGGCCCTGGTGGATGTGGCGGAGAGCCAGGGACTGACGTCGTATCAGAGACTGATTTATCTTGAGCTTCCCCAGGGAGCCCGGGTCATCGTGGCCGGGATTCGAACGTCCACGGTCATCTGCGTCGGGACTGCCACCGTGGCCGCTTTCATTGGTGCAGGGGGTCTGGGAGAGCCCGTTCTTACCGGCATCAGCCTGAACGATACGGGACTGATCCTTTCCGGGGCGGTTCCGGCGGCCCTTCTCGCTCTGGTTCTCGACATGGCGTTGATGCAGGTCGAAAAACGGGTGAATCCCCACCGGTAGTCATATGGGCGATAGTGTCGGGGAGTTGGAGGATCTTCGGCAACGGATTCTGGCGTGTACCCGGTGCCCCCTTCATCTTTCCCGGAACCGGGCAGTGGCGGGAGAGGGAAATCCCGGCGCACGCCTGGTCCTTGTGGGGCAGGGGCCCGGGGACAACGAAGATGCCTCGGGCAGGCCGTTCGTGGGGCGGGCCGGGGACCTGTTGAATCAATGGCTCAGGGCGATAGGGATCGACAGGAGAGAAGTGTGGATTACCAACGTGACCCGGTGTCTCCCTCCTGCCGGCAGACTGCCGCGGGCCGGAGAAATCAGGACGTGTGCTCCCTATCTCTTAGAGGAAATGGGTCTCATAAAACCGAAGGTGGTCTCTCCCCTGGGAAACATAGCCCTGCAGGTGCTTCTGGGCAGGCCGGTGAAAATTCAGGAGGTTCAGGGAAAGCCCATTGCCCGGGAAAGGTACTTCCTCTTTCCCCTTCTCCATCCGGCCGCCGTTCTTCGGCGGCCCGATCTTGGGCCCGCGGCCCTGGCCCATGTGAGGGCCCTGAAAACCTTTCTGGACTCGGACCCCGTTCTGGAACCACCGCCCGGCCAGGAGAGCCTTTTTTAGGGGAGGCACCATTAACCACAGGAGGGAAACAATGAGACACGGCGTAAAGTTGGTGATGCTGGGAAGCCTGGCTTGGGGAACGGTTGTGGGCGTTGGGGCCTCTGACGGCTCCCCGCTTCTCATCGCTCGTGCTGAGATCGAGGGGATGTCCGGCTCCGGCGTTTCGGGAGAAGCCCTCTTCATTCAGACAGGTTCGGGGCTAGTGCCCACGGTATGGGTAGCCGTGGAGGTGAGGGGACTCGAACCGGGTTCCGTTCACGGGCTGCACGTTCACGAGGTGGGAACGTGCGAACCGGATTTCAAGGCAGCCGGCGGACACTTTGATCCCGGTCCATACGGTATGTCCAATCCCGATGCCAATCACCCGTTTCACATGGGGGATCTACCGAATCTGAGAGCGGACGACACAGGGGTGGCGGTTCTGGAATACCGGACCAGTCGCTTCACCCTGTCACCCGGTCCGCTCACGCTGTTCGATGAGGACGGCAGTTCCATCATCGTCCACAAGGATGCCGACAGGGGAACCACGGGCGTTCCCGGAGGGGCCGGGGGAGGGAGACTGGCCTGTGGTCCTGTGGTGATGGAGTAACGGACAGAAAGGCAAGAGGACGCCCCTTCATGTCGTGATCTTCTTGACAAAACCCCATTTCTATCATAGCTTGAGGCGGCGAGTACAACTTCCTTGAATCCTTGAAACAGGAGGTGAGATATGAGAACAGGGGGAAGACTTTACCTGGCGTTGGCGCTTGCGGTGTCAGCGGCCGCCCTGAGCGGGAGCGGGAAATCCCCGGGGGAACAGGCTGCCGTGGAGGGACGGATCAGCGGGCTGGCCTGTTTTCTGGAAGGGGAACTGTGTGCTCCCGACCACTTCTGGACAAAGGGTGAGGTCGCCGGCCTCGTAACGGAGGATTTCCGCTGGTACTATCTGAGCGGTTCCAGGCGGGACAACGGGATTCCCCGGGATGTCCTGGGGAAGTTTTTCCTGAGTCAAGTCCGGGTAACGGGGACGCTCTATCCGGAGGTGGTTACATTCTTGAGGCCACAGATGGAGACGTGGAAGGACGGAGAGTGGTCACCCCAATGGCCTGCAGGGAGCCACTGATCCCCAGGCTCCGGAACCCCCGTCAGCCGCTCTCGTCGTTTTCTTCCTCCTCTTCATCATATTCTTCCCCGTAGTAGGCGGCCAGCATTTCGGGATCGTAGTATTCGTACCCCTCAGGGAGGGCCTGTTCGGCCCATTCGGCGTACTCTTCCGGGGGAGCGGTTTCCGGCGGCTCGGGAGGAGGTGAGGGAGCAGCGGAAGGAACCTGCGGGGCTTCGGCAGGCCCGGCCGCCCCGGGCTCCGGCGGCCTGACGGGAGCGGCAGGCTTATGGAAATAATAGAAGATAAGTCCGGGCATAATCCCAAACAGAAGAATAACCACCGATAGGATAGCCCCCTCCGGTTTCAGACGGTAACCTCCCCACATGTCCTGTTCAAGACCGAACGCCATAAATACGGCGGAGGCCAGAAGAACCCCGAAAATGATCAGGACGGCTCCTGTCTGGCGGTGAATCCGGACCTGGACCAAATTGACGTAAATCATCCATACCAGGAGCCCGCTCACCACAAAGATAATGGCCAGGTAATAACGGAGAGCCACAAAGGAAAGGACAACGCCGATAACGGCTGCCGTGAGAATCAGGTACCCGAAGACCGCTTTGAAATCCTGGTTGCTCATATCATGGTGAGGAGGCGCAAGGCGAGATCGTCGATCGGCAAAAATATGTTCATTCCCCGGGTCAAAAGCAAGGCCAAAAATGGCCACGACCTGTCCACCCCTCGCGCCACATTACGGTTCCATAAGTAAGAGGGAGTCTCTATATTTGGACAGCCATCCTCGAATTGCAGCGGTGTCCATGTCGAAATCGGGCAAGAGCGTAAAGGTGGGCGTCATCGGCGTAGGTTACCTTGGCAGCCGCCACCTTGATCACCTCCAGAAGAATCCTGAAGTCATCTGCTCAGGGTTCTACGATGTGGACCGTGACAGGGCAGAGGCCATATCCCGGGCCTCCGGAGCGAAACGGTTTGGCTCGTTAAAGACCCTCCTTGAAGCGTCGGACGCCGTGATCATTGCCGTTCCCACGCAGGATCATTTTTCCGTTGCGACCACCTGCATTGAAGCGGCGAAGCACGTACTTATTGAAAAACCGATGTGCAAGACGGTAGAGGAAGCCGACCGGTTGATGGCCCTGGCGAAGAAGAAGTCGGTGCTGATTCAGGTGGGGCATATTGAACGGCTGAATCCGGCGCTGGTCGCCCTGAACGGCATGATGCTGGCTCCCAGGTACATTGAGACTCACAGGCTGGCTCCGTATGTGGTGAGAGGAACGGATGTTCCGGTGGTGCTGGACCTTATGATCCATGATCTGGATGTTATTCTGTCTCTGGTGAAATCGCCGGTAAGATCGGTGCACGCCTCGGGGGTCTCCATCATGACGCAGTCGGTGGACATTGCCAATGCCCGTCTGCGGTTCCAAAACGGGTGCGTGGCGAATATCACATCGAGCCGCATTGCCAAGGAGTATGTTCGGAAGCTGAGGATTTTCCAGCAGGACATGTACATCACCATAGACTTTCTCATGGGCCTGACCGAAGTCTACCGCATTCTCGATGCCCACGAAAAAGATCCGAACGCCGTGGTCTCGGCCCCCCTGGAGGGCAACGACAAGCACCGTCAGATTGTCTATGAAAAGCCTGAACCGAAAAGGGTGGATGCCCTAAAGCTTGAGCTGGAGAATTTCGTCCGCTCGGTTCAGGGCCGTGAAACCCCCATCGTAACGGGCGAAGAGGGACGAGAGGCGCTAAGAATCGCCACCATCATTCAGGAAAAGATTGAGCAGGATATACATTGAGATCCCGCCGGCCCTCTCCCTCCTGACTCAATGAGCCTTCGGGAATTCTTCTTCCGATACCGAAGTTATACTCCCATTCCCCTGGCCGTAGCCATTCTGTACTTCGCCGACCGCAGGGGCATGTTGCTGGCTCCCGGGATTGTTCTGGTCGCGGCGGGTGAACTGATCCGGTTAAGCGGTGTGCGCCACGCGGGGGGAGCCACCCGGACACGGAAGGTAGGGGCCAGGACCCTCTGTACCTCGGGACCTTTTGCCCACGTCCGGAATCCCCTTTACTTAGGCAACCTGTTCATCTATTGCGGTGTTGTATTCCTTGCCGGAGGAAACCGTCTCTGGATCATGCTGGCGGTGACCCTGGGCTTCTTCGGGATACAGTACGGACTGATCGTGTCGCTGGAGGAGGAGACGCTGGGCAGGCTGTTCGGAAAACAGTACAGGGAGTATGCCCGGGCTGTGCCTCGCCTGGTGCCGAGGCTCACCCCGTGGAAAGGGGGAAGCGGATCGCCTCCCGCTTCCTGGACAAAGACCCTGAAAACGGAGAAACGAACCCTTCAAACCCTGGTGGGTTTCCTGGGGCTTTTGGTCATCAGGTTATTCTTGTAACCCTTTCGTGGCCCTCCGTTCAAAAGAGATCCTCATTGTGGCCGGGGAACGGTCCGGAGATCTCCATGGCGCGTCCCTGGTTCGCGAGTTGATGGGACGGGACAGAGATCTTACCTTCTTCGGTATTGGGGGGGATGCCATGGGTGAAGCCGGAGTGGAACTTCTGGAACACGCGGATCGGATGGCGGTGGTGGGATTTACGGAAGTTGTGGGGAAATACCTCTTTCTCCGGTCGGTTTTCCGCCGCACCCTTCGTCAGTGCGAATGGAGAAAACCGGTCCGGGCCATCTTGATCGATTATCCGGGGTTCAACCTGACCCTTGCCCGGAGGTTAACGGGGATGGGAATTCCCGTCACCTACTTCATTCCGCCCCAGGTATGGGCCTGGCGGGAGACAAGGGTGGAAGCGCTAAAGCGGCATGTGGATCAGATTCTGTGCATATTCCCGTTCGAGCCGGAGTGGTACGCCCGTCGAGGGGTCACGGTTACCTTTGTCGGTCACCCCCTCTTGGATGATGAGGAAGGGTCCGTGACGGAGGAGACCTTCCGCAGCAGGCACGGCCTGAAACCGGAGGTGGTGACGGTAGGGCTCATGCCGGGAAGCCGCCAGCACGAGGTGAACCGGCATCTTCCGGTCATGGTGGAGGCCGTCCGGAGGCTCAGGCATGGGGGATACGCCGTGCAGGCCGTCATCGGGAAGGGTCGCGGCGTGGAGCTGGAGAGGGTCGATCGGTCCCTCTGCTCCGTCGAGGAAGAGAGTCCCCAACTCGTCTTGCGTTTCGCGGAATTGGGAGTGGTAGCGTCGGGTACGGCCACACTGGAGGGGGCCCTGTACGGGACTCCCTGTGTCGTGGTGTACAGGATGTCGCCGTTGAGCTGGGAAATTGGCCGCCGGCTGGCCCGCGTCGATTTTGTTTCCCTGCCGAACCTGATAGCGGGCCGGGAGGTGTTTCCCGAACTCCTGCAGAGGAAGGCCACCGGGGAGCAGGTGGAATCGGTCCTCAAAAGGTGGATAGATTCTCCTGCGCGGCGGGAGCGGGTCATGGCCGAGCTGGATGAGGTCAGGGGAAAACTGGGCACTCCCGGGGCCGCAGGCAGGGCCGCCGCCCTCATTGTGGAAAAGCTGGGGCGAACGGTGGAGATTCCCTGATGGGAAACCGGTTGCTCTTTCCGCTGGGACTTCGCCTGGCGGGGCCCGTCCTGGCGTTGCTGTTCAGACTGAACCGCCACAAGGTCGTCAACTCCGGGATCATTGAAAGGATTGTGTCATCCGGGAAATCGGTTCTTGTCTGCTGCTGGCACGGGAGATTGTTGTTCCCATTTTACTTTCTTCGCGGCAGGGGATACTATGCCGTGGCCGGATGGCACCCCGATGCGGAAATCATCTCCCGTACGGGAACGGCCATGGGGTGGCGAATGATCCGGGGTTCCAGCAGCCGCGGCGGCACCCGGGCGTATCAAAAAATGGTGGATGTGTTGTCCGTTGACGGCAGTGTCGTGGCCGTGACCCCCGATGGTCCGAGAGGCCCCCGGCGAAAGGCGAAAAGGGGGGCTGTCCGAACAGCCGCCCGGACCGGGGCCGTTGTGGTTCCGGTGTCGGGACAGGCAACTCGCCGGTGGGATATCATAAACTGGGACAGGTTTGTGGTCCCGAAACCGCTGGGGAAAACCGTTTTCGTCATCGGCGACCCGGTAGAGATCGGACCTCATGAGGCGGCTTCCATCCGGAGGTTGGAGCGCGAACTCGACAGGGTCCAGGAAATGGCCGATGCCCTTAGTGTCTCCAAGACTTAGGTTCCTCCTTTTCCCTCTGGCCCTTTTCTACTGGGCCATGATCTTCTGGCGGAATCTCTTTTATGCTGTCGGGTTCTTCGTGAGCCGGCGACTCCCCGTCCCTGTGATCAGCGTGGGCAACCTGTCCGTGGGGGGAACGGGAAAAACGCCGGCGGTCATCTATCTGGCCCGGAAGCTGATGGAGAAAGGCTACAGGGTGGCTGTGGTCAGCCGGGGCTACCGGAGGGAAAGTGCGGGGACGCTGGTCGTCTCAGACGGAGAGACAATAGAGGCGTCCCAACGGAGTGCGGGCGACGAACCGTACCTCACGGCAAGACAGCTCCCGGGAGTGGCCGTGGTTGTGGACGAAATCAGGTACCGGGGAAGTATGGTCGCCGTGGGGCGGTTCAAACCGGATGTGGTGATCCTGGATGACGCCTTTCAGCACCGGGCCCTGGAAAGGGATGTGGATATCGTTCTCCTTAACAGCCAGGACCCGCCCGAGGCGTACAGGCTCCTTCCCTACGGAAAGCTACGGGAGCCGTGGATCCACCTCCGGCGGGCAGACGTGATCTTCTGGACAAAGTCGAACCTTGTCTCTCCTGACGGAAGAACGGGTCCCCATCCCGCTGTCAAAGGGCGGGCGTCCCACTGGGGAGTTCCCACATTCACCAGCTCCATGGAACCGGCACGGCTGGTTGAGGTGCGCCACAACCGGACGGTTCCTCTTTCAAACATCCGGAATAAGAAAATTTTCGCCTTCTGCGGCGTTGCCGATCCTCACTCCTTCCGGCAGATCCTTCAGCAGTGCGGGGGCCAGATGGTGGGATTTGAAGCCTTTGACGATCATCACCACTACTCCCGGGCGGAGGTGCAGACTCTGGCCGCCCGGGGGAAGTCCCTCGGGGCAGAACTTATCGTAACAACGGAGAAGGATCTGTTCAAGGTCCGCCCCTGGTCCTCCGGGGAAGTCCCCCTCTATTGCCTGGGAATTGATTTCGTCCCATCGCCCGATGGCGAAAAGGCCCTTTGGGCCCTGGTGGAAAAGACCCTCGGATCCCGGTAGGTTCGGGGGTCAGAAGGGGAATTCCACAACAGGAGACCAGCGCCAGGCCCTATCCTTCGAGTGGTAAAAGAAGTTTGCTCCGAGCCGGACGGGGAAACGTTCCAGGAAAAACTGGCTGGCGGCAATCCGGACTCCCGCGGAAAAGCGATTCCGGGCGGTAGGACGTCCGTTGTCGCCGTTGTTGTCCCAGCCGGAGCCCCAGTCGAAAAAGAGGGCACCGTCCAGGTAGTCCATCCACAGCGGAAGTACGGGAACCGGCCATTCCAGGTAAGCCAGGGGGAAATGGTAGGCAAGTTTGAGGCGTATGTTGTGGGTGTTTCCGTCATCGGTGTGACCCAAGGGAAGGGCTCCCGAAGACGACCAGCTCACATTGCCCGTGCGGTGCTGATACATGACCGTCGCTTCCAGCTGGTGGTGGGGGATCAGTGTCGGCAGGAACAACTGGCCTGACGCACTGATCTGAGTTCCCGTGAAATCGCTCCCCAACCCCGGCCCGGTCCAGTCGGCAAAGGCGGCAATGATCGCGGCCCGGTGAGGAACGACATCCCGGGGAGTCCGGGCCACCCGGGTCCGGGTGAAGCCGAGCTGGACGCCCCGGTAGAGGCGACGGGACGGGACAAGACTTCCGGATATCGGCCTCCACCGGTAATACCGCCATCGAACGAAGGGCCGGATGACGGTGATATAGACGTTCCTTTCGGTGACGAGCGGAACGGAGGCCGTAACTTCACCGCCGTCTTTCTGCCACCATCCCCTCTGCCCGTTGGCTGAGACACGGTTGGGGAATGAATACAGCCGCAGGGTAGCCACGGCCCACCACCCGGAATAGCGATACAGGAAGTCGGCAAAGTGCCGGGAACCGGGGGCAGATCGTCCCCAATTGCCGCGCCAGCTGTGGCGGTGAAGGGGGTCGCCGCTGGCGGCAAAAAGGGCCAGCCACAGATCCCCCCGGTCCCAGAAGGGATACGGGAACCACCCCTGGGGCAAGAATACGTGACGCCAGGGGCGGTAGGGTCGAGGTGACCAGCTGTCGCCCGTTTTGTAAGGTAAGGATGCTTCGGCGGGTCCGGCCACCCCCGGCATATTGACCCGGGTCACCCGTTCATCCTCCACCCACTGAGTGGAATCCAGGGCCATGGTTGCCGCCCGGAAACCGAGATGGGAATAGGAAGCGAACGCCAGTTCCCCCCCATCGGGGGAAACGTCCGGTGTGAAGGCTCCCAGGGGGTCAAATGTCACCTGCCATCTCTTTCCAGTGCGCACCCGGACAGCCCAGATGTTGAAGATTCCCGACCGGTCGGACGTATACATAACGAATCGCCCGTCGGGCGTCCAGCACGGATTGTTATCGTGGTAGGTATCGGGCGGATAGAGATACCGCCATTGCCCCGTGGCGATATCCAGGAGGGCAATGTTCTGGTATCCCGAAGAATCCCTCAGGGTAAAGACCAGACGGTTTCCATCGGGAGACCATCGGGGGTTCAGGAGTGTGGCACCGGGAATCTCCAAAGCCGTGCGGAGGGTTCCCGTTTCCATCTCCACCGTCACCAGCCGGGCGGTGGGGAGATCGGTTTGAACCGCCACGACCTTGGATTCGTCCGGGGCCAGGTCGGCTGAGTAGAGCCTGGCGTTCCGCGTGAGACTGCCGGTAGTGGCGGCGTTGAGATCGTAGGTCTTGAGATCGGAATAGATGGTGGCGGAAAATCGGGGATGGGGCTGGAGTTCCCCCCAGACAATAACACGCTTTCCAACGGTGAACCCATTCTCTGCCTTCGCCAGGGATCTTACGAGTACGGTTTTCGCCCCCCCCTGCCGATCTATGAGGGCCAGCTCGTCAAGCTGGTCAAAGCTCTTTCGATAAACCATGAGATGGTCCCCGTCCACCCAGCGGGGGGAGTACTGGTTTTCGGGTTGGTCCGCGGGTCGCCATAATCTGGCGGGTGGCCCTGGGGACAGTTCCGGTTCTGACGGCGCAAGCTCACCCAGGACCCGCCGGTAGAGGGTCGCAAGGGGGGTTCCGGTGACCGACTTCACCGCCCGGGGAAATCCAAGGAGCGGGAAAGCGGCATAGCGGTCGAGTATTCGCGACCATGTTCCCGGACCGAATTCCCGTTCCAGCCGTTCGGTCAGGTAGTATCCCGAGACATAGGGCATCCGCTGTCTGGGCATCCTTTTGCGCGAGACGTGGCTCGTACTCTCGAGGCGCCACGGCGTGCCGGCGTGGACGGGAGCTGCCATTTGCATCCAGACATAGGGAACGCGGGCGGCACCTCCGGACGTGTAGCGCGTTTCGTTGAGTGTGGCAAACCCTTCCGTGAACCACAGGGGGACGATATTCTGCCAGAACACATTGAATTCTCCGAGAAAAGGACCGGTGAGGGTAGATAGTCCGCGCCGCTTGCGAAGATGGACAATATGGGTGAGTTCGTGGGCAATGACGACCCGGAGCCATGGATCGCCGGACCCGGCGACGTTCCCCTGGGGTTCCGTGACGAACAGTTCCATCCTCCACGGGAGGAACGACACGACGCCGCTCGGGAAGTCGACCCGGGTATGCACCACGACATGGGTCCGGGCCGGAAACGAGTTCAGCGAACTCGATATGGGTCCATATAACTCCTCGCTGATGACGGCTACCCGGGTGCCGAGCTCCTCAAATCCTGCGGGATAGTGAACCCAGAAATGGGGGGTGACGAGGGTCCGCCACTTAAGGTCCGGCTCGTGCTGCAAAGAGGCGAGCTGCCCCCAGACGATCCCCGGAAGGATGAGCGCCATCATGAACAACGGTGTACAACTGGCCCGTTTCTTCATGCCGGTACCTCGAGAAGTTACCCTTCCTCCGGCGACATCCACACCCCGTTTCTTGTGGCCCCGGACACCCGGAACACCGTTTAGGGTCCCACAATTCATCATAAGAACAAGCCCAAATTTATCCCTGATCATCATATTATTCTTGATATAAGACCAAAATGCTTGACAAATATCCCGCGCCGGTCTAAGTTGTGTCTGTGAACGGTTCCCACCTTCGTGGGACGGTTGGACATTCCTGATCAGGGAAGACCTCTTCGGGAGGTGACAGCAGGCAGTCCCCTCCGTTCACAGGCCGATCTGGGCGAATCGGTGCCTCCCTTGTAAGAAAGGGGCAGCTCGTTCTATCATGTACCCATTGTCCTCATGAGCTGTCCCAACTCTTTTTATGGGGGGTGGTCCCGGGTGCGTTGATCCGGACCCCGGGAAGGGGTCACGGGCGGCTTATCGAAGGGCGGTTACGCCCACGGTGAACATGGCTCCCACGAAAGCCAGGAGCAGGGGCCAGCTGGTTGAGACGAACTGCTGGGAGCTGGGGTCTTCAAAGACATGGATCTGGAATTCGTGGGAGGTGGCGGCTCCCCTTTGGTCAATGGCGGACAGAACGATATTGTTGACTCCCCGCTGATTCATGCGGGGCTTCCACCTGAGCATACCGGTCTCGGGGTCAAACCGGGCGTACTTGGGGATCTTAATCACCCGGAGCTTGACCCGGTCGCCGTTGAGATCCTCGGTCACCATGCGGTAGCGGTATTCGAAGTTTGTGAGAGCCACGGGTTTGGGCTGGGAGATAACCGTGGGGGGGATATTGACAAAGAGTTTGGCTTCCTGTACGTCTTCGGCATAGCCGTCCGACACTTTGACGGCGAAGAGTCGGCTATTGATCTGGGACGGTTGCGGCATCCAGGTGATGGTGCCGTCGCGGCTGATCTGCATCCCTTTGGGAGCCTTAACAAGTTCGTACGCGAGGGTCCTGTCACTGTTCTTGTCCTCCACCACCACCCGGTATTTGTAGAGCTGGTTCACGCGGGCTCTCCGGGGAGGGGTGGAAATGATGGTGGGGGGGTGATTCACGTACAGGTCAAAAGATTGCTCATCCTTCGTGTAGCCATCGGAGACCATGTAGGTCACCCGGTGCGTATCGTACTGTTTGAAGGTGGGGGTCCACGTAAGGGTCCCCGTCAATTCATCTACGAACATACCATCGGGGAAATCGAGAAGCGTGTACCGGGTCAGGGGGACGCGCTCCACGAGCACCTTGGGGGGTTTCCCCTTGTTCCCTTCGAAGAAGTGCCACAGCACATCCTTGATTTTCACCCATCGTCCCCCCAGTTTTCTGATCACTACGATGAGACGGTCGTCCTCGTAGAAGACATCCTCAACATATCGTTTCAGGTTAATACGGGCCACCGTTTCTTCCCCCTCCGGCCCCGGTTCTTCGAGTTCCACGAGGATCGACTTCTTGCTCTTGAACTCGCCGATGTAGCGATCGATGTTTTCCCGGTAGACGGCGTCTTCAATCTGGACGGAGTAGACTTTCGTGTTCTCGGCGTCATAGACCGGGGTTACGTGGGAAAAGGTCATGAGCGTTCCCCGGTTGAGATCGGAGGTGGCAATCTCGTAGGTATAGGCTTCGCCCACCGATGCCAGGGTGATGGGCTCGGAGACGATGTGAATGGGGGCGTTGACGAAGAATTCGAACGATTTTTCCACCACTTCCCGGCCGTCGGTTATCTGGACGGTGGCGGTGGAAAAATCGAGGTTCTCTTCCGTGGGAACCCACAGGAGTCTACCCGTGGAGGGGTCGATACGCATGCCGGTCGGTAGCGAAAGGGGTTCATACCGGATCACATCGAATTCGTTGGGATCGTCCACCTGAAACTGAAATTCAAAGGTATCGCCCAGAGCCACCTTCGTCATGGGATCCGGAATGGAGGTGAGGATGGGGGGGTGGTTGACAAAGATGGAGACAAACTGGGTGTCGGAGGCGATGCCGTGGCTCGCCGCGATGCGGAATTCGACCGTGTCCACCTGAGCCGGCTGGGGAGTCCAGGCGATATGACCCGTGTGGTCCACCGTCATTCCATAAGGGGGTCGAAGGAGTGAGAATTTGAGCTCTTCCCGTTTGTCCTCAGGAATTTGAACCCGGATCTGGTATTCATACGGTTTACCCACGGTGGCTTCAGGTTCCGGGTAGGAGGTGATGACGACCTGCCCTCTCGAATACAGTTTGAAAGTTTGGGCGTCCCGGTCGAATCCGTCCGAGACGACGATTCTCACTTCATAGATGTCGACGTGGGAGGCATCCGTCTGCCAGGTGACGAGGCCGTTGGGGTCGACGGTCATCCCTTCCGGCCCCTTTTCCAGGGTGTATCGCAGGTGGGCATCCACATTCTTGTCGATGGCTTCAACCTGATAGATAAACCGGCTGCCCGCCACGAATTCCGTTCCTTCGGGATAGGAGACAATCTTCGGGGGATCGTTAACATAGATCCAGAACCGTGATTCCACCGTGGCCAGTTCGGGAACCACCTGATAGGTCACGGCCCCCTCCTCATCGGTGGTGATGATTTCGATGGTTTCCCCCACCTTCATTTTCAAAAGGAAGGAAAGTTGATAGGCTCCCAGCTGTGTTTCGTCGGGGACCCATTCGATGGACCGGGTTTCGTAGTGGAAGTACATTCCCCGGGGCGGGGGATCAATCCAGCGGAAGCTGAAGAATTCCCTCTCGTCCTCTTCCGGAATGGTATAGGCAAAGGTCTGATTCACCGGCAGGACGTAGGTGGGAAGAATCCCCGGTGGGAGAGGTTTTCCTTCCATGGCGGGCAGAGGGAGTTCTTCCACCGGTTCTTCCAGTTTTGCCTGGGGCATATAGGTGTCCACCAGAATCTCTTCGGGGTACTCCGGAACGGCTCCCAGCTCGAAGTAGAATACTTCACTCTCCCGACCCGTCCAGCCGCCGGCAATGACCGTTCCCAGGTAGATGCCGTCCACGATTTCGGGTACGGCGGCAAAGATCTGGGCTCCCAGCTCTTCGCCTCCGGCAACAGAGAAGTATTCCTGAAGGGGAGGACCGGGAAGTTCCGAGCCGTATGCCAGAGTCACCAACCCCTGCTGGCCGCTCACCAGAAGGAGATCTTTCCTACCGTCCTGGTTGAAATCGGCCCACTTGAGATCTGAAAGGGGTCCGGCGTCGATACCTAACTCCGACACGTCGATCTCCTGCTGGATAACGGAGACGGAAATGACATGGCCCGATTCAAAGGGAATGAGGAGGTCGTCCACCGTGTCGCTGTTC
>JBHIEY010000126.1:0-5400 GCA_046861835.1 Fidelibacterota bacterium
TTCCAGGAGGCGGGAACCAAGAAACTCGCCCTGCATGTGGAGTCCGACTACATGCGCGACAAGCGCCTTCACGAGGTGGATGAAGACCTCTACTTCAGCATCGATGAAAAGAGCCACGTCATTGACCTCACGGAACGGGGGAGGGAGGCCATTGCCCCCGACAATCCTGACATGTTCGTTATTCCCGACCTGGGGGAGCTCCTCCACGAAATCGAGTCCGACGATTCCCTGACTCCCACCGAAAAGCAACAGGAGGCGGAGAAGGCCCGTCTGCTTCACAGCAGCCGGAGTGAACAGATTCACAACATTTCCCAGTTGCTCAGGGCTTATTCCTTATATGAAAAGGATGTGGACTACGTTGTCCAGGAGGGGAAAGTCCTCATCGTGGACGAATTCACGGGGCGCATTCTTCCCGGTCGTCGCTACAGCGAGGGTCTTCACCAGGCCCTGGAGGCCAAGGAAAACGTTACCATTGAAAGGGAAACTCAGACTCTGGCCACCATTACGATCCAGAACTATTTCCGCCTGTACCAGAAGCTGGCGGGCATGACCGGAACGGCGGCGACGGAGGCGGAGGAGCTTCATTCCATTTACGGCCTGGATGTGACGGTAATCCCTACCAATGAACCCGTTATCCGGATGGATTACGAGGACCAGGTATACAAGACCAAGCGGGAAAAATACAATGCCGTGCTGAATGAGATCGCCGAGTGTCACCACCGGGGACAGCCGGTGCTGGTGGGAACCGTCAGCGTTGAGGTGTCGGAAACCCTGTCCCGGATGCTTAAGCGGCGGGGAATCCCTCACAACGTCCTGAACGCCAAGCATCACCAGCGGGAGGCCGAGATCGTGGCCCGGGCGGGGCAACCGGGGGCGGTCACCATTGCCACCAACATGGCCGGACGGGGAACCGATATCAAGTTGGGAGAAGGAGTCAAGGAGAAAGGTGGCCTTCACATCGTCGGGACCGAACGGCATGAGGCCCGGAGGATCGACCTTCAGCTCCGGGGACGTTCCGGGCGCCAGGGAGACCCGGGATCCTCCCGGTTTTACCTGAGCCTGGAGGACGACCTGATGCGGCTTTTCGGCAGCGAACGGATTGCCCGCATCATGGACAGGCTTGGGGTGGAGGAAGGGGAGGTCATTACCCACCCCATGGTGACGAGATCGATAGAGCGGGCGCAGAAAAAGGTGGAGGCCCGGAATTTCGCCATCCGCAAGCGCCTCCTGGAATACGATGACGTTATGAACCAGCAGAGAGAGGTCGTCTACAGCCGAAGGAACGAGGCTCTCCAGCAGGAGGATATCCGGGAAGAAATTGACGCCATCCACCAGGAATTCATATCCGATCTGCTCGAATTGCACGCCGATTCGGGTGACGATGCCACTCTCTGGAACTGGGAGGAGATTGAAAAGGAGCTGACGTCCACTCTCACCATCGAAGTGGACCATACGGCCCGGGATGACGTCACCCGGGATCGCTTCCGGGAAATCATCATGGAACGGGCCCGGGCCGTCTATGGAGCCAGGGAAAGTCTCGTCCCTTCGGAAGTGATGCGGGCCTTCGAACGGTACGTGGTCCTTCGCACCATCGATGAAAAATGGAAGGATCACCTGTACGCCATGGATCAGCTCCGGGAAGGGATTAACCTCCGGGCCTATGGACAGAAGGACCCGCTGCTGGAGTACAAGTCGGAGGGGTTTCAGATGTTTCTGGAATTCCTTCGGGACGTAAACCGGGAGACGTTGAGGAGGCTTTACCGGACCCAGCTCCAGGGTATGGAACGGGCCCCGTCTCTCAGGGGGAGGCGTCCCGCCAGGGCGGTAAGGGCCCAGCATGCCGAAGCGGTGGGAATGGGTTTTTCGGCCGTCCCCTCCGATGGAACGGAGTCGCCCCAGGCGCAGTCGGCCGCCCCCCAGGGACGGCCCCAGCCTGTGCGGGTGGGCAAAAAGATTGGCCGGAATGAACCGTGTCCCTGCGGGAGCGGGAAAAAATATAAGAAATGCCACGGCGCCTGACGAGCGCAGGCCTCCACTCCTATCACACCGGGGTGGCGGAACGGGTAGACGCGCCAGACTTAGGATCTGGTCCGCCAGCTGGCGGATGAGGGTTCGAATCCCTTCCCCGGTACCACACCGGCCTAACGCGCCATAGGCTAGATCAAGTTCCGTTAGCGGTAGCAGCGATTTGCCTTTGCCCTCCAGGAGGCGAGTATTGTAAATTAAATATCTGGTCTTCGCAGGTGAATTAAAAGGAAGTACCAAGAGGGTGACCGAATCCTCCAAGGAAAAATCCCCGGTAAGGGTGAACGTTCACTCCTTTTTTATTCTGCCGTTTTTTATCACAGCGGCCAGTGTTCTCGTATTCTACTGGATCTGGTTACTTTTGACTCACGAACCCAAGACCGTGGAGGATTACCTTCAGGATGTTAAGATCGGCAGCGCCTCCAAGAGGTGGCAATCGGCCTTTGAACTGTCCAGATTGCTCTCCAATCCGGAAAGGATCCCGGACACGGACCGTTTTGCTCAACAGATGCTCTCCACGTTTGACTATGCCCGCCACGACCGGGACCCCCGGGTCAAGCAGTACCTGATCCGGGCCATGGGCCAGACCGGCATGGCGCTCTTTTCCGAAACGGTGGCGGGCTGCCTTGACGATGAGTCCGAAGAAGTCGTAGCCGACGCCGTCTATGCCCTGGGGATTATCCGAAGCGAACAGAACCTGGACCGGGTGAGGGGAATGGTGCATCACGGGTCTCCCCTGGTTCGGAACCGGGCAGCCATCGCCCTGGGCAATATGGGGTTCCCCCAGGGGATCGAATCCCTTCAATCGCTGCTCGACGACCCCGAGCCCAACGTGGTGTGGAATTCCGCCGTCGCCCTGGCCAAACTGGGCGATCCCTCGGGAAAACGGGTTCTCCTCAACCTTCTGGACATCAACTATCTTTCCCAATTTAATGAAGTGGACAACTTTGAGCGGACCGAAGCCATGCTGGTGGCCATCGACGCCGCGGCGCAACTGAACGACTCGTCCCTTAACGCCGCCATCCGCGAGCTTTCCAAAAGCGATGTGGACATGAGAATCCGCAACGCCGCTATCAACGCCTTGAAGCTTTGACGGGGGAAAAGGTGACCGACGAGACTCGACACGACCCGACAACGGGCGGTTCCGACCGGGATCTGGCCCAGAAGAAAACCCCGCCCCGGCCCAGGGCTTCCGTGGGGAAGGGAACGATTCCCGAGGCCATGACGCGCCGGTCCTTCTTCTCATGGCTGACCGTGGCGTGGGTGGCCTTTGCCGCCGCCACGGGGGCCTTCCTTACCATGATTGTGAGATTCATGTTCCCCAATGTTCTTTTCGAACCTCCCCAGACATTCAAGATTGGGTTCCCCGATGAATACAAAGTGGGCGAAGTGGATAGACGGTGGAAGAAGCGCTACGGCATATGGGTAATTCGCACACCGGAGTTTATTTACGCCCTCTCCACCGTCTGTACCCACCTGGGATGCACGCCCAACTGGCTGGAGAACGAACAGAAATTCAAGTGCCCCTGCCACGGAAGCGGCTTCAGAAAGTCCGGAATTAACTTTGAGGGTCCTGCTCCCCGGCCCCTGGAACGGTTCAGAATTGTCCTGGCCGATGACGGCCAGATCCAGGTGGACAAGACGAAAAAATACCAGTATGAAAAGGGACAGTGGAACGATCCTGAATCTCGGTTGGTTGTATAGCCAATGAAAGGTACCGGAACCGATGACCCCTAACCCTCAAGAGAAAAAGAAACCCTCTCTCTTCGAAAGGATCGGCAGGAGCCAGCTTTGGACCTCCGTCTTCCGGACAGGCGTCCCCGTCACGAGGCGCCAGCGGATGATGTCTATCTTGAACAACGTTTTCCTCCACCTCCACCCGGTGAGGCTTCCCCGGCATGCCGTGAAACTCAAGTTCACCTGGTGCATGGGAGGACTCTCCTTTTTCCTCTTTCTGGTGCTCACCATTTCGGGAATCCTTCTCATGTTCTACTACCGCCCGACGGTCGAATACGCCTATACGGACATCATGGACCTGAGAGAACAGGTTCCCCTGGGCATTATGAGGGAAATCCACCGCTGGGGTGCCCATGCCATGGTCATCACCGTCTGGCTTCACATGTTCAGGGTCTTCATGACAGGATCGTATAAACCTCCGCGGGAATTCAACTGGGTGGTGGGGGTGATTCTTCTCACCCTGACGCTCCTTTTGAGTTTCACGGGATATCTGCTTCCCTGGGACCAGCTGGCCATTTGGGCGGTCACGGTAGGCTCCAACATGGCCCGGGCCACCCCTTTTCTGGGTCACGAGGGCCCCGGCGCGTCCCTGTTGAGCTTGGGGGATATCAACTTCATCCATGCCGGGAGCGATGCCCGCTTTGCCCTCCTGGGAGGGAGATTCGTGGGGGAGGGCGCCCTCCTGCGCTTTTACGTGCTTCACTGTATCGGACTCCCCTTTATTATCCTTATACTCATGGGGGTCCATTTCTGGCGCATTCGAAAGGATGGAGGGATATCGGGCCCCACCTGATCGAGACCTCGCCTCCTGTTACCCCGTAAATGGAAACGTTTAAGACCATAGCAAACGAGCTTCTCCGTCCCACGGTGATGCTCCCCGTTGCGATGATCACGTTCCTGTTCTTCTTTCCTCCCAGTAACTGGTTTGAAAAATGGAACCGGAGGCTGCACCTGAACGCCGTATGGACTCCCGGAGGATTCGTGGCAGTGATGGCGGTTCTTGTGGCCTTCTTCGCCTTCGGGGTCACCGATGAGAACTTTCGTCTCATTGTCCTGAAACCCGACAACGTGCCCATTGTGGGACTGGTTTTCCTCGTCTTCATTTTCCTCTGGATCGCCATGAATCAGGCGCTCAAAAACGACAGGAAGTTGGAGAATGGCCAGACGCCGGAAGAATATCACGACCCTGAGGATAAGGTGCTGGTGTGGCCCGACCTGGTGTATGTCGAGTTCATCGCTTTGATCCTGGTGATGTCCCTTCTGCTCGTCTGGTCCATCGCCCTGAAAGCTCCCCTGGAAGGGCCTGCCAATCCCACCGATTCCCCCAACCCCTCCAAGGCTCCGTGGTATTTCCTCGGACTGCAGGAAATGCTGGTCTATTTCGACCCGTGGCTCGCCGGCGTGGTCTTTCCTACCCTCATCATTCTCGGCCTCATGGCTATTCCTTATATCGATATCAACCGGGAGGGATCGGGGTATTACAGTTTCAAAGGAAGACGTGTGGCCATCCCTATTTTCCTGTTCGGCTGGCTCGTCCTGTGGATCATGCTCATCATGATTGGAACGTTTCTGCGGGGACCGAACTGGAATTTCTTCGGCCCGTTTGAGTTCTGGGACGTCCACAAGCTGGTTCCCATG
>JBHIEY010000127.1:0-5384 GCA_046861835.1 Fidelibacterota bacterium
CGACCCGAACGAAAACCGCCGTTAGTGCCGTGAAACATGGTGTAGGTGAACGCGGGGCACCGTCCCAGATCATTTTCATGGACACCCCCGATTTCGCGGCCGCATCTCATGAATTCCCAGCAGTTGACCTTGGCCACTTCCTCAACACCTCCCCCTGTGAAATAGGTGGTAATGGATTACCACTTATGGAATCTTTCTACGGCTTCGCCCGGTCAGTAACGGTCACATTCCGCACGGACTCAAACAGGACAGTGGGCCCCGAGTGTGGGAACTCAAAACACCCGGGAGGGAACCGCAGTAACAGGCAGTTGACGGTATTTATTGCCGGAAGAAAGTGGCATGGGAATCTGGACGCCGGGACCGCAGGAAAAGGCATGAATGGGTGGGGAATTCATTGTCCTGTCCCGTACTGACCGGAAGAGCCGCATGTCTCTGGACCGTGCCGGTCCGTCTCTCTTGCTCCTCCTTTTCTAATTTAGAGTCCGTCAAAAAAGGAATCAATGAAAATTATAGATAATAAGGTGATCATATCTCAATTGGTTGTCATTTCCCGCAATCAAGGTCCTTTCCCCGGCGAAACGGGTTTGCAGTATGGGCGAACAGGTCTAAATTTCGTGAGCATTCATGGTACGGACCCCCCGCACAAAGATCGCGTTTCTCACGGCTGGCGGACTGGCGCCGTGCCTCTCTGCATCCATCGGTGCCCTGATTCAGGCCTATGAGGAACGGGTTCCGGGATGCGATATGATCGGCTATCTCCACGGCTACCGGGGTCTGTTGTTGGGGTCCCGGATTTCCTTCTCCGACGCCATGCGCAAACGGGCTCATCTCCTTTTGAGGTTTGGCGGAAGTCCCATCGGCAACAGCCGGGTGAAGCTCACCAACCGGGACGATTGTGTCCGGAGGGGCTACGTGAAAAAGGGCGAGGATCCGGTAGAGGCGGCGGCAGGGCAGCTTATCAACGACGGCGTGACCATTCTCCACACCATCGGGGGTGACGACACCAACACCATGGCCGCGGCACTGCTGAAATTCCTGGAATCCCGGGGCCATGCCCTCACGGTGGTGGGTCTTCCCAAAACGGTGGACAACGACATCATTCCCATCACGCAGACGTTGGGGGCCTGGACGGCGGCGGAACAGGGGGCCATTTTTTTTGAAAACGTGGTCAATGAAAACACCACGAGCACCCGTCAGCTCATTGTTCATGAAGTGATGGGGAGGCACAGCGGGTGGTTGACGGCGGCCACGGCGAGGGAATACCGGGCCCGTCTGGCGAAGAAATCCTTTCTCCCGGAAATCCTCGTGACGCGCCAGCGGTGGGACATCGATGCCGTGTACGTTCCCGAACTCAAGATCGACATGGAAGGGGAAACGGAAAGACTCCTGGAACGGATGGATACGAAGGACGGCGTGAACCTTTTCTTAAGCGAGGGCGCAGGCGTGGAGACCATTGTTTCCGAGAAGGAGGCCAGAGGGGAGACGGTGGAGCGGGACCCCTTTGGGCACGTGAAGCTGGACACCCTGAACCCGGGGAGGTGGTTTGCCGACCAATTCGCCCGGAGACTCAAAGCGGAAAAGGTCCTGGTGCAGAAAAGCGGCTACTTTGCCCGGTCGGCGGCGCCCAATGAGCGGGATCTGGACCTCATCATGCGGTCGTGCGCGATGGCCGTTGAATGTGCCCTCGAGGGGAAAAGCGGGGTGGTGGGGCTCGATGACGAACGGGATGGGGCCCTTGGCCTCATCGATTTCCCCCGGATCAGGGGAGGCAAGCCTTTCGACGCCGGACAGCCCTGGTTCAGGGACATGCTCGCCGACATCGGCCAGGGGCAGCCCGGAACATCACCCTGAGAAACAGGAGGAACGGGTATGAACAGGGATCAACTTGCGGATGTCGCCCGGCGGCTCGTGGCACCGGGAAAGGGAATTCTGGCGGCGGACGAAAGCTTTCCCACCATAAAAAAACGGTTTGATCAAATCGGTGTCCCTTCCACCGAGGAAACCCGGCGAACCTACCGGGATATGCTTTTCACCACGGAGGGAGTGGAAGCGTTCATCAGCGGCGTCATCATGTTCGACGAGACCGTGCGCCAGTCAACGGTGGAGGAGAACGTCCCCTTTCCCGATTATCTGTCCCAAAAGGGGATCATTCCGGGGATCAAGGTGGACAAGGGCGCCAAGCCCCTGGCCGGTTTCGAAGGGGAAAAGGTGACGGAGGGCCTGGACGGTCTGCGGGATCGTTTGGCGGAATACCGGGGCCTGGGGGCCCGGTTTGCCAAGTGGAGGGCCGTTATTACGATCGGGGACGGCATTCCCACCCGGGGCTGTATCGAGGCAAACGCCCACGCCCTGGCCCGCTATGCCGCCCTCTGCCAGGAAGCGGGACTGGTTCCCATCGTGGAGCCGGAGGTTCTCATGAACGGAGACCATACCCTTGAGCGGAGCTTTGACGTCACCCGAGAAACGCTGGCGACGGTATTTGAGTCGCTCCACCAGAACCGCGTTTTCCTGGAAGGGATGATTCTCAAGCCCAATATGGTGCTGTCGGGATACGAGTGTCCTCAGCAGGCTTCCGTCAAGGAGGTGGCGGAATCGACCCTCGTCTGTTTCTTAAGGTCCGTGCCGGCGGCCGTCCCCGGGATCTGTTTTCTCTCGGGTGGTCAGAGCGACATTCTCGCCACCCAACACCTCAACGCCATGAATTCCACGGAGGGACTCGCGAAACCGTGGAGGTTGAGTTTCTCGTACGGAAGGGCCCTTCAGCAGCCCGCTCTGAAGGCCTGGAATGGGGACCCCGCCAACGCCCCTGAGGCCCGGAGGGCTTTCTATCACCGGGCGAAATGCAACGGAGCCGCCACCCTGGGGCGTTACACCGAGGATATGGAAAAGGCCCGGGCCGAGGCCTGAGCCTTTTTCGCGGCAGGGCTCTCGAGGTCTGTGACGTCTGTCAGGTGGTGACCTTCAGCTTAAAATTGATGGGGATGGAAATCCAGACCCCCACGGGCCTGTCCCTCTGTTTGGCAGGCTTGAAAGGCGTTTTCCGGATGGCCTCAACAGCCGCTTCGTCCAGCCCCGTTCCCGGAAGTCCCTTAAGAACAAAGGTTTCCGTCACCCTTCCATTCTTGTTTACAAACGCCTGAACGATCACCGTCCCCTCCACTCCGGCTTCACGGGCAATCTCGGGATACTCGATGTTCTTCTGAATGGCGCTGTATCCGCCAATCGGTTCGGGCGGTTCATCATAAGGGATGAATTTGACCCGGGGCCCCTCCGAGGGGGGTGGAGGAGGTTCGTCCCACGCCTTGAATTCCTCGAACGTGATCTCGTCAATGGTGACGTCATCGGCCAGATCTTCATCCTCTGAGGCCACAGGAATGGCCGGCCGGGCCGGAGGAGGGGGCCGCTCATATTGCTGGGTGGGGGGAATATCAAACTGCTCAATCACAATGTCGGTGGCTTCCTGAACCGTCCGCTGCCGCGGATGAGGCCTGGGAAAGGCTCCAAAGAAAACGATCAACACCCCCAGCACCGTCAGGAGGGACGCCCTCACGGTAACGGGATACTGCTCCTTGAGACGCAGGTTGGCCTGGGAATGGAACGGATGGCTCCGGAGCTTTTTAGACTTTTTCATCGTGTTATCCGCTTTAAATATGCACCTTTTCCGGTTTTGTTCCCCCCCCTTTTTTCAGGAAGGACGAATGGTGGGAATCACCGGGAGCCGAGGAGCCAGAGGAGCGAGACGGCCAGGCCCGGGTAAAACGGTTCCAGGCCCAGCGGATAGGCGGGGATATGCCCCCCGCGGATGACCCCGACCACCAGCCAGACCAGGCTGATTCCCGATGACACGATCATCATGGTCGCCATGGAAGGGATCTTCCATTCCTTCCGGAATGTGGAGAGAAAAGGGACGAGGAGCCCGGGAACGGCCACGCTTCCGATAGTATACCACAACCTCACCACGGAGGGAAATGCCCAGGCCAGCACAAGGGAGATACCTGCTGTTACGATGAGTCCTAACCGGGTCCACCGGACGGCGTCACCCCCGGCGGGCCTGAGCCGCCACATGATGTCCCTCCCGAACGTGATGGCGCTGATGAGGCCCAGGGAATCCACGGTGGACATGACGGTGGCCAGAAGGCCGGCGAAAAAGAGTCCCATGAGACCAGGGGGCAGCACCTCTTGGCCCAGGGACGGAAGGGCCATGAGGGGGTTCTCCAGGTGAGGGAGGACCATCCGGGCGTACAGTCCCGTGGCAAGTGTCAGAAAATCGAAAAGTGCCCAGAATGCGACGGAAACGAGGATTCCCCTTCGCGCCACGTTGCCGGAACGGGCGGCGGCACATCTCTGGTAGAATCCGGGGTCCACGAACGTCCACAGAGCGATAAAGAACCACACCATGATGGTCTGAAAGGAGTGCCCTCCGCGCCAGGTGAGGTGCTGGGGCGGGAGGGAAGAGGTGAGGGAAGAAAGCCCTCCGAACTGTTTCACCGAAAGGATGACGATAGCCGCGAAACCGGCAAACATCAGGGCGAACTGAAGGATGTCGGTACGAACGACGGAACGAAGTCCCCCCGTATAGATATAGACGAGGGACAAAAGGGCGGCAAGAACAAGGGAGACCGGCCAGCTCAGGTTGAAAAGGAGAGCGAGAATCACCCCCACACTGAGGATATAGGGGGCGGGCGACGCGAGTATCATGACAAGGACGGCGCTGAAGAGACCGGGTCCCTGACCGTACTGTTCGTAAAACCGGTCCGGGATGGTGGTCAGTTCCGCCGAGCGGATCCGTTCCGCCAGAAACAGGGCGAACGCCAGGGCAAACACGTAATACGGAAGACCGAAGACCACCCAGTTGGAGATGCCGTAGCGGTAGGTGAATTCTCCCACCCCCAGAATCCCTCCGTACCATGTGGCCACCAGGGAGGCGGTAAAAGGAATGAGTGTCAGCCGCCGCCCCGCAAGAAGGTAGTCGTCCTCGTTCCGGGGGCTCTTCCGGGAACGGAAGAATCCCAGAGCCATGAGCATTACGAGATAGGACAGGATGACCGCCAGGTCGGCGGGGTGAAGCGTTTCCGTCACGCCGGATGCTGGATGAATACGAGAACGCTTCCGTTTTTCACGGAAACGGAAAAGGAGTCTCCGGTGGCCCGGTTGCTGATGCCCCGTCCCCCCGGTTTCAAAGGTTCCCGGGTCAACACATACCGGAGACCTTTCGTCGTCACGACGGGGGCGTCAAGGATGGGAAGAACGGACGCTCTTTGACCGGGGAGGGCCTTAAATGTTTTCCTGTTCCGGACGCAGTGGATGGTAAAATGATCCGTTACCCCTGTCACATCAAGAGACGCGGCATAGTTGGCCAGGATGTGAAGGTTTGCCAGAGTATG
>JBHIEY010000128.1:0-5350 GCA_046861835.1 Fidelibacterota bacterium
CCGAGCCTGAGCACGACCATATCCCGATTCCTTACCGTGGCCGCAGGTGAACAAATCACGATATCCCCCGGCCTGAGAAGTGGCTCCATGCTCTCTCCCTGGATCGCCGTCACTTTCAGACCGTAGGCCGTAACATCTTTCAGGTCGTAGGGCCTGCTAATCTCTTCATCTCCCCTGCCAACCGGGTATCCATCTTCCGAGAAAAATCCGGTCGTTCCCTCCGCTATCCACCCGACTACAGGAATCTTCCGCCCTTCCAGATCCGGTGGCGCCCACATTGCCCCCGGCGGCCGGTCCACCGATGGCGGGAGCTCTTCACCCGGTTTTAATTCCCGTTCAACAAACTCAATCTCCGTATGCCGGTCGTTCCAAATGATGTCTTTTTTGAAAACTTCCGCCAGGTTGATCAGGTTACCCTCGTGGGGCTTTCCCCTCCCCACCCTCCAGCGCCACAACGTATTTCTGCGAACGCCGATCTTTTTGGCGAGGAGATCCTGCGTCTTGGATGCCTTGGAGTGCTTGTTCGCGCAATCACCCAAGAACTTCAGGGGGGAGTTGTCTCCGGGGGCGGTCTCCCCATCGCTTCACAAACTGGCTCTCCAGGGGCTACTCCGCGTTCGACGGTTCTGGTGTGTCTCCGTCACGTGCCGGAGCGAAAGGAATGGACCTCATTCTTCAGGAAAAGAGGTCATCGAATGAGCGGGCCATACGGAGAGCACTGGCTGACCGATGAGGAGAGGCAAGAGATCGAGGAACGGGCTGAACGCCGGAAAAAAGATAATCTCAGGAAGAACCAACCGCTGCGCAGGAAACGAAAAGACAGGTCTGAACCGGACCGGACCAAACATCGGCGGCCGTGACTTCGCGAATCTGTTCAGCCTGAGTTCATGAAAAAAGATCTCCCGTCAGACCCCGCGGTCTTGGCGCTTACGCTGGGGGCTCTCACGGCGTGAAAACGAAGATTGGCTAAAACAAGAAAGCTGCCGGGATTGAACTCACAAAGCCCCGGGCGGAATCGGGATAAATCCGATGGCACTGTTCAGCAAAACATTTCTCACGGACTGCGGAGAAGGGTGGTGAGTGCGCGAAGGCCGAAATCGCCTGTTTGCATGATGATCACGGAAAGGAGACGGCATCCGGACCCCCATTTTCACCCGTGGTTGAACGTCGCAACCCGCTCCCACACACCGGCGTAGGTGATGACCAGCCCCAGATCGTCAACCTCAATGTCCGCTTCGTAGCCACTCTTCAGGCTCCTGAACCGGTAAACGTTTTCACCCCGACGACCGACGCTTGCTACCTCCATTCCTTGAAAGCCTTCCTTAGTCCCTCGACGAGTCTTCTGGCATGCGTACCTTTCCTGTCCCGGTTCACGTTGAATTCTGTGATAACCAGGCCGGCAACGTTTCCTCCCGCCGCCGGACAAAACGACTGCCGGTTTTCCCCTTGCTTTCACTCTCCGTGTTTGGCGGGTAATGGTCGTCCCGATTGCCCTTGATTTTCCGTCCGTAACTACCTAACTTCATATTGACGGTGTGAATCTAAGTCTGTAAATCGTAACCTGTCAAGTGGTTTTCGGTGGTTACGAGAATCCCGGCACAGCAATGAACTCGAAGGCTTTGACACTCCCTGGCAAGCAGGGGTCCCTTTCCCCGCAGGAAAGCTGGCTTTGTCTGGACTTCGCCAACACGTTGGAATGGCATGCCAGCGACCATCCGGAGGAACACGTTCATTCCTACAAGGATCTGGTCTCCTGGGCCAGGGATAAAGGGATCCTGGACGAACAAGACGGGGGGAGACTTCTGCGGCAAGCGGAACAGCACCCTTTGAAGGCGAAAAGAGTTTATGAGAAGGCCATTTCGCTCCGGGAGGCGGTCTACCGCATCTTCTCCAGAGTGGCGGCCGGCGGCGAGCCGGACGAACCCGACTTAGAAATTCTAAGCGGTTTCCTTCCGGAAGCCCTGTCCCATCTGAGACTCGATCAGACTCAAGGGGGCTTCACCTGGCAATGGCGTGCCGCCGAAGATGACCTCGACCGGATCTGGTGGCCCATCGCGCGGTCCGCCGCCGACCTGCTCACCTCCCGCGAAATTGACCGGGTTGGAGAGTGTGCGGATGACCGCGGATGCGGGTGGCTCTTTTTTGACATGAGCCGAAACCGGTCACGCCGGTGGTGCGATATGAAGGACTGTGGGAACCGGAACAAAGTCCGGCGATACTATGCCAGGCACAAACGGCCCGCATAACTGATGCCCCCGCGGCAAAGGGGGATCATGACCCCTTTCGTGACATTTCTGGTATTCCTCCTGTCACTTTCCGCTGCCGTGCCGCCCGGGCAACCCAACGGCACCATCCGGGGATACGTAAGAGATGCCGAAAGCAATGAGCCCATACCGGCCGCCAACGTTTTCATCCAGGGAACCGTCAAAGGGGCGGCAACGGACGGGAGGGGATTCTATGAGATTATCAGTGTACCACCCGGGGAGTATAGACTCGAAGCCACCGTGATCGGCTACAAAATGCAGATCCGGGGTGTGACTGTGAAGGACGGGGAGACTGTGCGCCTCGATTTTGGCCTCGTTCCCACCGTCATTGAGATGAAAGAAATCACGGTGGGACCCCAGAGCAGGGAACCCATCCCTTCCATCACGCTGCAGTCCGAAGAAATTACGCGGCTTGCGCCCACCACCACGGCAGACATCCTGAAAGAGATCCCGGGGGTCTCAACCTCACGCCCGGGGGGATGGGGGACAAAACCTTACCTTCAAGGGATGACCGATTCCAGGCTCCTGGTTCTCGTGGACGGCGCCAGGATCAATCAGGCCTGTCCCATGGGAATGGACGCCTGTACCGCTACCCTTGAACCGGAAATGATTGACAATGTCGAGGTGCTGAAAGGACCGGGCGCCGTTGAATATGGCTCGGGCAATATGGGGGGCGTTATCACCATATCGACGGTGAGCTCAGACTACGGCTACAGTCCGGCGTTTCAATCAGAATTCCGGTATGCCGGTAGCTACAAGAGTGTATCGAATTCCCGCACCGGAACCCTTTCCTTCAACGGAGGCAATAACAGATTTGATCTCATCGCAAGTGTCGACAGGGGCGTCCATGGTGACTACCAGACAAAACGTGGGACCGTCGAAAACAGCGGATTTGAATCGGGTAACGTTCACCTCAAGATGAGGTACCATCCGTCATCAGACCGGCAACTGGCTCTCAGCACTCAAATCTATCGCGCTAAAAATATCGGCTGGCCCGCCGCCAATACCATCATTCCCACGGAAAAGCGCAGCGCCTTTGTCCTCAATTATGTCGCCCGGAACACCGCCCGCCATTTTCGAAGGATCGAGCTTCACCTGTCATACCAGCCCATGTATCACACCATGACAAACACCCTCCCGGGCAACAGGCAGTACACCGGAAATTCACGTTCCGATACGTACAATGCCAGCGCGAAAACCACCTGGTCCGCCGGCGACAACCACACCCTTTTATTCGGAGCAGACTTCACCCTGTGGAAAATGAACGCCAGAAGAGTGAACGTAGAGAACGGTTCACGGTCACCCTTTATTGATATTCTTCCTCACTCTTCGCTCGGCGAATTCGGCATCTTTGTCCAGGACGAGTTCAAGATCTCCCCCCGTCTGAAAACCGAGATCGGTATCCGGTCAAACTACGTGACATCGAATGCGGAAAAAGAGGAAGCGTCCATCATCCCCCAGAACCAGCTCAGAAGCCGGGAATCGCTGTTCAACGGCTCCGCCGCCCTGCTCTACAAGCTGGGCAGCGATATCGTGCTGACCACCTCGATAAGCAGGGGGTTCAAAGTTCCTACCCCCGTGGAACGCTATATTGCCGCCCCCATGCTGGACGGTTATTACCGGATAGGCACTCCCACCCTCTTCTCTGAAACAAATACGAACGCGCGTGCCGGACTCCGCGGAATGCGAAATCGCCTGAACTGGGGCATGGAGGTCTATACCCACCGCCTGTCTGGACTGATTTCGGCGGAAGTCGACTCTGAAACGGCGAGTCCCTATGAGGGGTTGAAAGGAGTCAAACGGTTTGTCAACATCAACGAGGCAACCGTTCACGGGGGGAGTATCTTTGTCGGATTTTCGATCGCCCAATGGCTATTTCTTACCACCAGCGTCTCCTACGATTGGGGAGAGGACAGAATCACCGGGGAACCCCTTCCCTTCATGGCCCCCCTTCAATCCTCAACGAAACTCAGGTACCATAATTCCGACAAAGGGCAGTGGCTTGAGATTTCCGCACGAGCTGCAGCCGAGCAGAATCGCTATTCCCGGTCCTATGGCGAGAAATATACTCCGGGCTACGTTGTTTTCAACGTGAGAGGAGGATGGGAAATCTCCGAAGGCCTTGAGTTGTCCGTGGGCGTGGAAAACGTCTTCAATCATTACTACCGGGATCACCTGAATCCGGCCTCCCTCCCGGAACCGGGACGGAATGGATATATCCGCGTCAACCTGACGGTGCCTGACAGGGCCATACTCACGGCCGGACGGCACAAGAAAGAAGACCGCCTGCAAAAGACGGAAAAGATTACCCTGTTGGTTGAGGGAATGGCCTGCCAGTTCTGTGTGAACACCGTACGGGAACGAATCAACGCACTCTCCGGAGTCGTCTCCACCACCGTGAGCCTTGAGGAAAAGACCGCCACCGTCATCATCTACCAGGGGAGAGTATCCCCCGATCAATTAATCACCGCCGTGGATAGAGCGGGGTTTCAGGCCTCGTTGATTTCTGCAGAACCCCTTTCCCCGTAACGCGCTCGAATTCCCGCAATCCGCAGGATTTCGACCTCCCAAACAATTTCTTTTCCTCTATAGAAGATTCCGGCCTGACCCCTGTAGCCCCCGTCAATCAAACGAGAATCGAAGAGTCCCCTCCGCCATGACGGGGTCAAAACAAACCTGGTGAATCATACAGAGTAAAACGGGTATGAATGGCCCCCCTGGACCAGCTTTCTGGATAATCCAAGTACCAATATTCTTGACTTTTCCCCCAATCTGTAGGTATTATCCGGCACCCAAAAACCGGAAGGAGGGTACTATGAAAGCCAAAATCATCCTCGCCATGGGGCTGTTGCTGTTTGGCCTGGTGGGCTGCAGCGACTTCGCCAACCCCCTGTCCAGTGACCCGACCCAGGAGATCCAGTCGGGGACAAACGAGAATAGTTCAGGGACGAATGAGAACAGTTCAGGGACAAACGAGAACAGTTCAGGGACAAACGAGAACAGTTAGTCAGACCCGGTTGATCACAATATCCATGTCAGGAACTATCGAGAGGTGGTAGTCTCACGCCGTGCGATACCGTCGCACG
>JBHIEY010000023.1:0-19267 GCA_046861835.1 Fidelibacterota bacterium
CAAATTAGTGCCAGGAAATCAGAAAACAATTTATGACGCCGTTGGACCATAGCAGAGCTTCCGAAAACGCGGTTCCGCTGGATGTGAGAACCCTTCTTCCCGAACTGCAAATCGTTCCCTCGCATCGGGAACTCATAAAGAGAATCCAGCGGGAGGAATACCTGAACAAAACTGAGGATGTGTATCATCTAAACCTGGTTTCTCCCCAGGGGGCGATTGACCAGGTACATCGCATCTTTGAACGCGGGTCCCCTGAACAAAAAGGTATAGCCTTAGGATGTCTGGGATACATCCACGGTTTCAACGGCAACTACCAGAAAGCGTTTTCCGCGTTCAACATGGCGTTAGAGAACCGCCTTTCCGATGACGCGACGGCCTACGTGTGGGGAGAACTCTCGGATCTTCTGAGAAAGCTGGGATACGTCAGGGAATCCCTCTCCATTCTTCGCGCCGCTTCGAGGTTGACGGGAAATGAGAAGCTCCGGTGGCGCATCCGGACCTATATGGGGCTGTGCCAGAAATACACCCATCCGGAGGATGCCCTGGCGATCCTGGAGGAATGTGAGAGCCATTATGAGGAGACAGGGGATCCCATCCGCCTGGGGATGGTGGTGAGGCACATGGCCTCCGTTTACATCCTCCTGAAGCAGTACCAAAGGGCCTATGAACATCTGGAAAAGGCTGCGACTGTCGCCGCCAGTCACAATCTGATAAAGCATCAACTTGAAGTTACCAATGATAAGGGGTGGTTGTTGATCAAAAAGGGCGACATGGAGAAGGCCAGATTCCTGTTCAAGAATCTCATCAAGGAAGATCTTTCGGCCTACAATATGAGTCTTGCCCTTCAAAACCTGGGGTATCTGGAATACGAGTGTGGGAATTACCGGGAGGCCATCAAATACCACAGTCAGTCCCTGCGGCTCACCACCCGGTACGAAATGCGGGACATGGCCTTTGAGGACTACACGAAACTGGGCCTGTCTCACGAAAAACTGGAGGAGTTCGCCCTCGCCGACCATTTCTATTCCATCGGGTATCAGGAACTGATGAAAGAAGTTCGGATGGGTCTGCCCGTTCTGGGATTCCGGGAAAAACTGCTCAGTGCCTATGTCGATTTCCTGGACAGGAATCAACGGATATCGGGGGTCGACATCCGGCACGAACGCTTCGGTTTCGCCATGAACAAAACCCTTAGGGAAATCCGGAACATCTTTCACGAGAGCCTCCTCAACGTTCACCTGGAGAAAACGAAGAACGCCCCGGAAATGTGTAAACACTTAGACATCGACACCCGTACCTATTTTCTGTACCAGAAGCGGCTGGGGCTGAAAAGGGGTAAGCCCCGGAAAGCCATCCTCATTGAGAATCCCTATTTCGAGCAGTATATCCACTCCCTGGTTCCTTTGACCTGGAAGGAAGCCAACCGGAAATTCGAGAAAGACCTGTTTCCCTACCTCCTGTCCCGCTATCAACACAACAAGACCCGGATGGCCAGGGCCCTGGGGGTGTCCTACCAGCAGGTGGTCATGAAGACCCGGGAGTCCCGTCACCGGACATAGACCACCACCTGCCAGAAGGCGGTCTTGCGGTAAAAACGGGGGGTGAATCCCCGGCTGCGAACCCGGGCATCCACGGCCCGGGTGGGGTGGATGAAGATCCGAAAGGGATTCCCTCTGGCCCAAAAGAAGAAATTGACCAGGGGACGGGCTGCCTTGATCACCCCGTGATCGCGGGGATAGACCAGGCCATACACCTTCCGGGCCCTCTCGGCCGACAACCCCACGAGTCTCTCCATATCGTCATAGCAGCAGATCACCCGGTCCAGGGTCACCATGTCTGCATCTTTGATGTCACCGGCCAGATCGACAAAATCGCCGTAATGGTAGCTGACACGGCCGTCAAGCCCCCTGCGGTGGGCCTCTTCGCGGGCAACTTTGATGTACGCCTGGGATGCATCGACGCTGACGGCGGTGGAGGCCCCCCATTCCAGAAGCTCATGCTGAATGGCACCGATGCCCCCGCCGATATCCAGGAGGGTTTTTCCGTTGAGGCCTTCGGCTTTCAGAGCATCAATAAGCATCCGGGTCGTTTTTGAGGGACCTTTCTTCCGGTACCGCTTGAGTTCCCTCCGGGCCACCTTTTCATCAAAGAACGTCTCAATGCCCTGGCACTGGCAGCAATTCACCTCTTATTCCCCCGGTATGAGCTTATAAATCTCGCCGTTGTAGTCGACCACGTACAGTTCCCCATCGGCATCCTCTCCAAACGAGGAAATGTAGGTCGTGTACTCTCCGCCCCCTATGTTGATTTCGTCGGTCCTGTCGCGGAAATTCGTGGCGCTGCCGCCGGAGAACTCAAATGTCCAGATGTTGCCCGAACAGTAATCGCCGAAAATATAGGTACCCTGAAGGCCGGGGATGGCCTCTCCTCGATACACATAGCCTCCCGTCACGGAACATCCCGCCACCCCGAACTGGGGCCTTCCCATCAGGGTGCGCATGTAGTCGGCATCGTTGGAGTATTCCCACACAGGTAGCGTCAGGCCCTCCTCCGGGCAGTCCTGGGCGGGGTTGTAGCAGTGATTCCCCTCCATGATCCGCCACCCGTAGTTTTCCCCTCCCGGACTGCCGGCCGGTTGGACGTCGATCTCCTCCCAGGCATCCTGGCCCACGTCCCCTATGTAGAGGTCTCCGGTCATCCGGTCAAACGAAAACCTCCACGGGTTCCGCAGACCATACACCCAGATCTCGGGCCTGGCTCCCGGGGTATCGATGAAGGGATTCCCTGGGGGTATGGCGTAGGGGGCTCCCCTGTCGACATCAATCCTTAAGATTTTCCCAAAAAGATTGTCCAGCGATTGGGCGTGATTGAAGGGGTCGCCCCATTTCCCACCGTCCCCCAGGGCGATGTAGAGAAAACCGTCCTTCGGCCCGAACGCCAGATGGCCTCCGTTGTGATTGGAAAAGGGCTGCTTCAGTTTGATCAAGATTTTCTCCGACCGTGGGTCTGCCTCCAGGGGCCGGCCGGACACCCGGAATCTGGAGATAACGGTGTTGTCCTTCTCATCCACATAGTTCACGTAGAAGAAGCCGTTCCGGGCATAATCCGGATGGAAGGCCAGACCAAGAAGGCCCCGTTCATCTCCCGGGCTGAGCGGGTTGTGCACCCGGCCGGTGATGTCCAGGAACGGTTTTGAAAGGACCTCCCCATCCTCGATAACCCGGATGATCCCTTTCTGCTCGACGACAAAGAGACGGGTGGCAATTGCCGGATCGGAGGTCACATAGACCGGTTTCGAAAAGCCCCCGGCCACGAGCCGGGAGGAAACTTTCGGGCTCACGGCCATGAGAGGAGCCAGGTTAGCCAACGCGAGAGTCAGAAGAAGATGTGAGCGGGTTTTCCGGATTATACGTGAGTTTAGGGCGATGCCAATTCAGAGTCAAGCCCTCTGGATGGCTTGTGCCAACGGGGATCTCCAAATTCCCTGGCGAAGCATGTTCTTTCATCTTATCTTAGAGACGGTCCGCATGCTGGCGGTTGCACCTTCGACTATGAAGACCCTTGCATGGTTGAGTCTCTGTCTTGTCCAGATCGGAGCCGGTTCGCCGGATGGCGACGGCGAACGCAAGCTTGGAGGGAACCCTCAAGTGAAGACCAAGCCTAAGACGCTGGAGACGGCCACCTTTGCCGGAGGGTGTTTCTGGTGCCTGGAGCCTCCCTTTGAATCCCTTGAAGGGGTAAGGGAGGTGATTGCGGGCTATTCGGGCGGCCACACGGAGAACCCCACCTATCCGGAAGTCTCATCCGGCAAGACGGGTCACGCCGAGACTGTACAGATTACCTATGATCCCGCGAAAATCGGCTATGCGCAACTGCTCGACGTGTTCTGGAGACAGATCGATCCCACGGACCCGGGAGGATCCTTCGTGGACCGGGGGTCCCAGTACAGGACAGCCATTTTCTACCATAACGAAAGACAGAAGCGCCTGGCCGAAAAATCGAAGAAAGAGCTCGAGAAGTCAGGCCGATTCGACAAACCGATCGTCACCGAAATCGTCCCGTACACGAAATTCTGGAAAGCGGAGGACTATCATCAGGATTACTACCGGAAGCACACCGTCGGGTACAAACGGTACCGCAAAGGGTCGGGCCGGGATGAATTCCTGAAAAAAACGTGGGGAAAGTCTCCTAAAAAAACCTCTGACTTTCAGAAGCCTGCCGATGAGGAGTTGAAGAAACGATTGACACCTCTGCAGTATGACGTCACCCAGAAGGGGGCGACGGAAAAGCCGTTTGACAACGAGTACTGGGACAACAAGAAAGAGGGCATTTATGTGGATATCGTCTCCGGAGAACCCCTTTTCAGCTCCCGGGATAAGTTTGATTCCGGAACGGGGTGGCCCTGTTTCACCCAACCGCTGGATGCCGAGAGCCTGGTAGAGAAGGAAGACAGAAGTCTCTTCATGATTCGAACGGAAGTGAGAAGCAAGCGGGCCGATTCCCATCTTGGACACGTCTTCAACGACGGTCCCAAGCCGATGGGACTCCGGTACTGTATTAACTCCGCCGCGTTGAAGTTTATCCCGAAAGAGAAACTGGAAGAAGAGGGATACGGCGAGTATAAGAAGCTGTTTGAATAGGTGACATCCCCGGAACGTTCGTTCCGGTCATTTCCTCTCCCCGTTCGATCCCCTCCTATTCCTGGTGTTGAAAGCGGCGATCGTCCGCCAGCCGCATACCTGTCCAGATCGATCTTATGGCAACATTCACCGGAAATCGATAAGTTTCCCCTGTGAAGGGGGGCGATACCGTAGTCAAGGCCGCGGGAATCGGCAACGACGCCGTCCGGTCGAAGACGGGAAAGACCTGGCCCGAATGGTTTGCCCTGCTCGATTCGGTCCGAGCCTCAACCATGGAGCACAAGGAGATTGTTGCCTATCTGGGCGAACACCACGGGATTGCCCCGTGGTGGCGGCAGATGGTCGCCGTGGATGACCTGTTCCGGGCATGGAACAACGATGACATCCGGGCCCGGTGGTTACCGGACGCGGACATCACCATCCGGAAGGCCACCCCGGGGAAGTCCCTGCGGATAACATGGACCGACGGCATAACTCATGTGGATGTGAATCTGTACTCGAAGGGGGACCGAAAGAGTCAGGTGACCGTGCAGCACACCAAACTCAGCGAAAAACATGACCTGTCCCGCAGGAAAACCTACTGGTCCGAAGCCCTCCAGCAACTCAAGGATCTCCTTGAGAGCGGGGAATAGATTTTCCCTCATCCCGACCGGGACATGACGTGAGGCTGATTGCGGTTTTTCAGGCCCTCTTTGTCACCTTTCTCTGGTCAACATCGTTCATCATTATCAAGTGGGGACTCGCCGGGATGCCTCCCATCACTTTTGCCGGGTTGCGCTACGGTATGGCCTTTGCCTGTTTTGTCCCCTTCGTTCTTAGAGAGAGATATCTGAGTGAACTGAAAGATCTGACCAGGGTCCAGTGGTGGAAACTCGTTCTCTTAGGTATCGTCTTCTACGCCGTCACCGTCAGCCTCCTGCTCAACTTTACCCCTCTGATCGTCACTCTCTCGGGCATCTTCCTTTTGAAAGAAATACCTCGATCTCTGCAATGGACGGGTGTGTTGCTGTTCATGGCGGGAATGTTGGTATCGGCAGCCGGTGCCTTGCCGGTTCAGGTAAGAAACGGTTGGCTTCACGCCTGATGACCTGCCTTCACCAGTTTTGGCTTCAGGGTGCGATGGTCTGTACCCTGGCATTCGCTCCCCTTCTTGCCCCCGGACTGGAGGCCCAGCAGGTGATGACTCTTCCTCGAGTAAACGGTCCCATCTCCCTGGACGGGTTCAGCCGTGAGCCGGCCTGGGAGAGCGTTGATCCCCTCAAGGTCGTCATGCACCAGCCCACCTTCGGGCTGGAACCGTCCGAACCGACCGAAATTCTGGTGGCCTACGATGATGACTACCTCTATGTGGCGGGAAGGCTGTATGATTCCGACCCCCAGGGAATTCAGGAGGGGGGGATGAATCGCGACAATATGAGTCCCAGCAACGACTGGTTCGGCATCATCCTCGACACGTTCAACGACAACGAAAACGGTCTCGGATTCTTTACCACCCCGGCGGGGATCCGCCTGGACGCCGCCGTGTTCAATGACGCCCAGGGGGAGTTCCCCCTGAACGTCAGCTGGAACACCTTCTGGGATGTGGCCGTGGCAAAGAGCGACAAAGGGTGGTTCGCGGAAATACGCATCCCCTTCTCCAGCCTCCGTTTTCAGGATACGGAGGGAGAAGTCATCATGGGACTCACCGTCTGGCGCTATATTGCGAGGAAGTTTGAGACGGTGACCTTCCCTGCCATATCCCCCCGGTGGGGATTCTGGAGTCTGTGGAAACCTTCCCTGGCCCAACGGGTCCAGCTCGAGGGGGTCTATTCCCGGAATCCCGTCTACATCACGCCGTACGCTCTCGGGGGAGCCGGACTATCATCCAGACTTAATCCGGAGGAAACGGACTGGATAACCGAACAAAACCCGGTCCGGGACATGGGCCTGGACGTCAAATACGGTCTCTCCAGCAACCTGACCCTGGATATCACCCTGAATACCGACTTCGCCCAGGTGGAGGCCGACGATGAGCAGGTGAATCTCACCCGGTTTTCCCTCTTTTTCCCGGAGAAACGGCTCTTCTTCCAGGAACGGTCCTCCATTTTTGACTTCAGCCTGGGGGGCCCCAACCGTCTCTTCTACAGCCGCCGCATCGGCCTATCGGACTATGGCCTCGTCCCCATTCTGGGAGGACTGCGCCTGGTGGGCCGGATAGGAGGGTGGGACATCGGTGCCATGGACATGCAGACCGCCGCATCCACGTTTTCCGTCGCGTCCGATTCCACCGTCTCGCTCGCCTCCGAAAACTTCGGCGTCCTGCGGCTGCGCCGCCGGGTGTTTAACGCCTATTCCTACGCCGGCGCTATGTTCACCAGCCGGATAGGAGCTGATGGCCACCGAAACCTGGCCTATGCCCTGGACGGTATTTTCAGGCTCTTTAGGGATGATTACCTTACGTTGAACTGGGCCCAGACCGCCGACACGGAAGATGGGGGTAACACCTCTGGCCTGGAAACCGCCCGGCTTCGGGTGAACTGGGAACGCCGCACAAAGGAAGGGATGGGATACGACCTGAGCCTCTCCCGGCAGGGGAAGGACTATAACCCCGGCATGGGCTTTGTCCCCCGCACCAACTATACCCTCCTGCGGAACGAAATTTCCTACGGGTGGTTTCCGGGGGAGCATTCTCCCCTGTTCTCTCATTCCCTGTCCGTCGTTGGCTGGCTGTTTCTCAACGGCTCCAGCGGTACACTGGAGACGGCGGAACTGGGACCCCGATGGCAGACAACGACGAAATCCGGCGTCTTTACGGGCCTGGGCCTGAATCTCCTTTACGAGTCCATCCCCGACACGTTTGACTTGGGCACCGGGGCGGTTGTCCCCCCGGGTACGTACAGGTTCGCCGGTGTCAACGCCTTTTATCAAACGCCGTTCGGAGGCCTGTTCCGCGTGGAAACCTACCTGGATGCGGGCACATTCTATGATGGACGCAGACTTTCGGTGAGGGCCGTCCCCACCTGGATCATGTCCAGATTCCTGGAACTGGGCGGTAGTCTGGAGTTCAACCGCGTCGGCTTTCCCCGGCGAAACCAGCGTTTCGATTCCAACATTGTCCGGTTGCGACTGAAGGCAACCTTCACCAACGCTCTTTCCGTCTTCACTTTCGTCCAATACAACAGCGCCACAGACGCCGTCATATTCAACGGACGGTTCCGGTTTAATCCCCGGGAAGGGACCGACTTATACATCGTGTACAACGAAGGAATCAATACGAACCGGTACCGTATCGACCCGGCTCTACCGTTTACCGAGAGCCGGACGGTGCTGGTCAAATACTCCACCACGTTTTTGACCGATTGAATCGTTAATTTTATACTCTAGTGCCGTGTCAACAAAGATTTGATGGGTGCCTCTCACCCCCATCCTTACCTTCCCCCATCGAGGGGGAAGGCATAAGAGGATTCAGCTGCCCCCCGGGAGAGAAAAGATCCGGAACGCTCATCGTTTCCCTCCCCCTTCACGGCGGAGGGCCAGGGTGGGGGTGATACATCAAAATATGGTTGCCAAAGCACTCATGCCCAGGATGCCCTCGTACGGTCAAATTTCATGGCGTCATTGCGAGTCCCGATGTATATCGGGACGTGGCAATCCGACACAGGGTGTCGTCCCGAGAGGTCTCGAGGGATCTCACTCATTCTCACGAGATCCTTCACCCCATCAGTCTTCAGGACTAAAGAAAGGGGATTACCACGCTCCTCCCGCCCAGGCGGGATCCGCTCGTAATGACTGTAGAATCGTAAAGGGTGTATTACTCGAAAGGAGTTTATCAGATGATGGAACGACATAAAAGTCATCCAGAGTGTTCACAGCTCTCTCTCCAGCGCCTGTTCATCACCGCCCTGTTCCTTTTTACCGCCTGTGCTACCCCGACGCCGTCGGTTCTTCCTCAGAGGGTGCCTCAATCGGAAAGGGACAATGTCACCGAAATCCTCCACGGTGTGGAAATCGTCGATCCCTACCGCTGGCTGGAAGATCAGCAGAGTCCGGAAACGAGGGCCTGGATTGATGCCCAGAACGCGTATGCCCACTCTTTCATCGATCCCCTTCCCGGAAGGGAGACCTTGAAGCAGCGGCTGTCGGAACTCATGAGAATCGACAGGATAGGAATCCCCACGGCCCGGAACGGACGATACTTTCTTTACAAGCGGTCGGCGGCCCAGGAACAGTGGGTGATCTATGTGCGGGAAGGTCTCGACGGCGAGGATGAGGTCTTGATCGATCCCCATCCCATGAGTCCCGATCACACCACCAGCGTCACCCTCCTGGATATATCAAAGGACGGCACCACCGTAGCCTACGGCGTCCGGCGGGGCGGAGAGGATGAGGTTACGGTGAAGTTTCTGGATGTGGACTCGCGGACCCATCTTACGGATGAACTTCCAAAAGGACGCTATTTCGGGGTTTCCATGCTGGCGGATAAGAGCGGCTTCTACTACTCGCGCCACACGGAAGAAGGTTCCCGGGTCTACTTTCACGCCATGGGAAGCGACCCCGCTGGTGACGCCGAAATATTTGGAGAGGGCTACGGCTCCGAACAGGGAATCGCCGCCGGGGTTTCCGAGGACGGAACCTACCTCATCCTGACCGTCTTTCACGGGTCGGCGGCAAAGAAGGTGGAAATCTACGTCCAGGATCTCGTCGCCAAAGGACCCATCGTTCCCATCGTCAACGACATTGATGCCCGATTCACCGGGGATGTGGCCGACAACACCCTGTTTATGCAGACCAACTGGGAGGCCCCCAACGGCCGGATACTGGCGGTCGATCTCGCCAACCCGGGGCGCGAGCACTGGAAAGAAATCATCCCGGCACGACAGGACGCCGTGATAGAGGGGTTTTCCCTGGCGGGGGGAAAGATTTTCGTGAACACCCTGGAAAATGTCGTCTCCCGCGTCACAGTGTTTGATACCGGGGGAAACGCCATCCGGGATATCTCCTTCCCCACGTTGGGCACTGTGGGGGGAATCCACGGACGATGGGACAGCGATGAAGCCTTCTTCATTTTCACATCCTTTCACGTTCCCACCACCATATACCGGTACGAGATATCCACAGGCGAAAAGGACGTGTGGGCACGCTTGGACGTGCCGGTCGACACCGAAATCTTCGACGTCAGGCAGGTGTGGTACACATCGAAAGACCAGACCCGGATCCCCATGTTTCTCGTGCACAGGAAAGGGATCCAACTGGACGGTTCCCATCCGACCCTTCTCACGGGCTACGGCGGTTTCACCATCAGTTTGACCCCCTATTTCTCATCGACAGCGGTACTATGGGTCGAAAACGGGGGTGTGTTCGCCATGCCCAACCTGCGCGGTGGGGGCGAATTCGGCGAAGCGTGGCACCAGGCGGGAATGCTACAGAACAAGCAGAACGTCTTTGACGATTTTATCGCCGCTGCCGAGTGGCTCGTCGAACACGGCTACACCCGTCCCTCCAGACTGGCCATTGCGGGAGGGAGTAATGGGGGACTCCTGGTGGGGGCGGCTATGACCCAGAGGCCCGACCTGTTTCGGGCGGTGGTCTGCTCCTATCCGCTGCTGGATATGATCCGGTATCACAGGTTTCTGGTGGCAAAGCTGTGGGTATCGGAATACGGCTCGGCCGACGATCCGGAGCAGTTCGAGTACATCCGGGCCTATTCCCCGTATCACAACGTGAGACCGGGAGTGAACTACCCGGCCGTCCTGTTCATCACCGGGGATGCCGACACCCGGGTGGATCCCCTCCACGCCCGGAAGATGACGGCTCTGATGCAGTCTGAAACGGGGTCGGACAATCCCATCCTCCTCCTGTACGATACGAAATCGGGTCATTCCGGCGGACGGCCCGTGAGCAAACAGATTGAGGACGAAACGGACAAGATGAGTTTTTTGTTCTGGCAACTGGGGATGCTCGAGGCGCTTCAGTCGGTCAGCCCGTAACCTCTCTCAACATGGGCCCGAGCAGATCCTTTACCATGGAGGCAAAATCATCCGATTTTATGAAGCAAAGGCACGTGAGATTGTCGTCGGTATCCGTACAGCTTGCAATGGCGAGTTTGTCTCCCCCCTTCAGGCCCAGCCTGTCCCTGACCTCCTTCGGCAGGACCATCTGACCCCTCTCGTCCACACTCACCAGCGATTCCACCTTGATTTTGCATGAACCGACGGTAACGCCGGAAGTATCGGTCTTCTTCGTTTGCTTACCCATCTCTGTCATCTCCTTACCTCTGTGAATTCAATGTTGCCGGAATATTCTGGCTTTTCTGATTATGCAGAATATTAAGATAAGTTAGCGGCATCTGTCAAGAGTTTTCTAATGGGGAGGAGCGTTTGCGGCTATGTTGAAGAGAGGGTGGAATAAAAGGTGCCGTCAGGGAAGGGTTTTCCCAATCGAGGCGAACCAGGCCCGGGCACCTCTTTCTCCCAGGTCATTCTCAAAAAAGGTCTCCTCAATGGCTTTCACCTTCCACCCCTCCTTGAAGGACAAACGGATTTCTTCCCGGCTAACGCGCCGGGGGCCCGACCCTTCAGGCTCCCGGTCACTGAAACAGAGCATATAGTAGTTTCCTCCCGGCTTCACAACCTGCCTGAGCTGGTCCACAAAGAGAACCCGTTCGTCATCAGTGAACACATGAAAAAGACCCGAGTCAATGATCGTGTCGAACTGCTTCCCGAGGGAACTGAGTTGGAGGGCGTCAAAGACCTTGAAGGTAACCTCACTCCTCCGTTTCCGGGCTTTCTCATTGGCCTGCCTGATGGCCTCGGGAACCAGGTCAATTCCCCAGACCGTGTATCCTTTCGACGCTAAGAACAACGCATTTTCTCCCGTCCCGCACCCCACGTCCAAAACCGTTCCCCGAATCCCGCCGGAAGATTCCAGATCTACGAAAACGGGTTGAGGACGACCGGTGTCCCACGGAGGTTTCCTCTTATACGCCTCATGAAAACGGGATGAACTCACGGCCATGGATACTCTCAGGACAGCCGGAAGAGGGACCGTTCACTCTCCAAGAAGTTGACGAATGTGGGCCTCGATTCCTTCGTGGAACTCTTCGGTCTGCCCCACGTATTTTCTGGCCAGATGCCCGTTCCTGTCAAACAGAAAATAGGTGGGAACGCCGATGAGGCCGAATTTCTCAATAAGGTCATCATCCCCCACCACGACGGTGTAATCGAGACCGTATTTGTCCACCGCCTTCTTCACATCTTCCAGGGTCCCCGAGTAGACGGCAATCCCTACCACCTGAAATCCCTTATCCCCGTATTTCGAATTGAGTTCCCTGAGCATGGGGAATGCTTTGACGCACGGCGTACACCAGCTGGCCCAAAAGTCCACCAGAACCACCTGGCCCCGTAACGCCGCTGTCTGAAGCGGGTCTCCGTCCAGGCGGGTCCCCTCGACGTCGTCGATGGACAGTCCCTGCCGGTTTGCCGGAATGACGGGAGCCGCCGCAACGGCAAACATGAGGACTCCGGTGATGATACAGACCAGTTGCTTACGCACCTTCCCCCCTGGCCGCCAGTTTAGCTCCCGCATCGTTGAGATTCAAGGAGAATGGCACCCGAGAAATTCTCCATTCTATCTCATGAGAATGATTTTTCGGGTCCTACGAAACCGGATTTCTCCCGACGAGGGATCCCACGCCGCCATGGCAAGGATATAGACGCCACTCGCCAGGGGGGAACCGTCAGTGCGGCACCCCCTCCACAGGGTTCCGTGGTATCCGGGCCGGTGAATCCCGGACGCGAGTGTCCGTATCTTCCTCCCCAGGAGATCGTACAGCACAATCTCCACATTCGAGATCTCCGGCACATCGTAGCGGATACGCGTGACGGGATTGAAGGGATTGGGATAATTGGGGTGAAGGGTAAAGGCGGAGGGAACACTCTCCATGGAGAGAAGAGCCAGCCTCGATTTGTCAAGGGAGAGAAAAAAAGGGCCGTTGGCTGCGCTCCGGTTTGTGTCGCCATCGGAGGCCACCACGGTCCAGGTCCCATCCACCCGGTCCGTGTCGCCCATCATTTCCACCACGACCTCATAGGGGAGAGAGAACCGGCTTTCTCCAATTCCTTGAACCGAAAGGAAAGAGAGATCCCCGTCGGCGGTTACGTCGTAAGTGAGGGAATCGCCATCCCTGTCCCGGCTGGCCTCCCAGGCCATGATGAAGGAGTGCTTGAGAAGGTCCGTCGTGATGGCAACCGTCATGCTGTCTTCCGGCCATACCAAAACAAAGGGATCCGGCGGGTCGTTCACGGGAGTCACGGTAAGATCGAATCCTTCCTCCACCTCTACTCTGCCATCCGTGATGGTTACGAAGACCCGTGCCGTTCCGTGCCAGTCCGGGGCCGGGGTCAACGTAAGCCGGAAAATCCCCTGTTCCACCACAAGTCCCGCATCGATAGCCGACGTGTCCGTTCCCACCTCGGCATACAAAAGGGTGTCTCCGTCCACGTCAACTGCCGGCAGCATGAGCGTATCCGAACCGTCTTCGGACATTATCACGAAGTCAAACGGCAGGTCCGGCGGATCGTTCAAGGGCAGGATGACGACATCGAAGGAAACGGTGGTGGAATCCATTCCGCCGTTTGTCCTTCCTCCATCATCCGTTACGGTAACCCAGATGGTGGCCCGGCCGTACATATCGGGCAAAGGGGTGTAGAACAGGGTTCCGGTCGAATCGGGACTGGCATACCTCACCCGAGGAGGGCCGATGAGGCGTTCATTAGCGGACCGGGCGGTAACGGTGAGAACCTGATGTTCGTTCGAAGCTCCCGAATGGATCCCCGCCAGATCAATCCGGTGCTCACCCGAATCTTCCATGATGGAATCCGGGTCCGTTATCCGGGCGAGACCCGGAGGATCATTCACGGCCCACACATCCAGGAACACCGCGGCGGACGACGATGTATCGGTCCCGTCAAAAGCGCCGTACAGAAACGTGTCGTTGCCGTAGAAGTCCACCTCGGGCACGTATTCAAAGGAGCCGTCGGTTGAGAGGAGCAAATCGCCATACCGCGCCGCTGCCGTGAGAACAGCGGTCAGTGCGTCACCGTTGGCATCGGTATCGTTTTCCAGAACGCCGGGGGGCGGTTGAACCAGAACGTGGTCTTCGTTGAGTTCGAATGAGTCCGTCACCGCCTGAGGCGCCGAGTTTTCGCTGTTAACGGCTCCGGGGGTACCGCCGGGGATAAAACTCGCCTGCCAGGACAGGGCAACGGCATTCTCCAGGAAGGGATCCACCAGTTCCAGGGAGGGTCCCGAACCGTTGGCTTCCGGCGGCCACGGATCGGCACCGCCGTAGGGAACGGAGTCCACCACCGTCCCCCCATCTGTGACCATAATCAGCGTTTCCCCGTCATTCGCCAGGGTACCGGCGGTCCATGGAATGCTTCCCGGGTAGGTGGTTCCTCTTTTCGCCAGGACGAGATACGAACCGGGCGTCAGGGAGTCCAGGGAATCAAAAACAAACTCGATCCCTGCCCGGAAGTGATAGCCCGAAAGGAAAACAGTGTAACCGGACCGGTTAAACAGCTCGATGAATTCGTAGTCGTCGTCGGTCCCCTGTTCCCCTGCCGGGTTGTAGTGAATTTCGTTGATGACCACCGGTGGCGGGTCGTCATCGGTGACCGTCACCGTCACGGTGTCCACAGGGATGGCATGATAGTGGGAATCGCCGCTGGTGACCTCATGGTAAATGCGGTCCCCGTGAATACCTTCAAAAAAGGGATCATCCACGGCCGTGACCGTCACCCACTGGATGACACCGTAGTCATCCGCCGTAAACGTCAGGGTGGAGGGACTCACGTTAACTTCCGAACCCGCAGTAATCCCGATGGCGACGTTCGCCGTGGGTTTGGATTCCAGAACTATGCCATAGGTGTCTGATATCCCGCCCTCGGTTACCGTTGTGCTGCCGGATGACTCTTGAACGCTTACTCCCCGGAAAGGGCGGCCGTTCACCTTTGTTCCCGGGGAAAAGAGTCTGCCCCCCGACTCCCCGGCCCGGGTATGCTTCTTGAATGTCCCGGTAACATCGGGATCCCGGGTGAGCGATTGGTCGTCACCCCCTTCCGCTCCAAAACTGTGGGAGGCAACCCTGGTTCCGTTGGCCGCCGTCAGGATAACGGTGTCCCCGCCGTTATTCAGGGAAAGGGTTCCCTCCGAAGCCGTTTGAACGAGGCTGTTGCCGAACGTTCCCGCCGGTCTCCCTCCCCCGAAAATGAGAATGGCTTCTCCCCTCTCCAGATCGGTTCCCTGGGGAAAGGTGTGGCGCAGACCCGTGCCGTCGGAGAGAGTCCATCCCGTTATCGATACCGGCAAGCCGTGGTTGTTCACCAGTTCGATGAATTCATCATCGCCGCTGTCCCTCGATCCATCGCCGTTGGCATCCCCTTCATTGCCTTGAGGGGGATCGGCGAGGATTTCGTTAATCACAATCCCCGGCGCATCGTTGTCCTGTATGCTCAGCGTGAACCGAGAGGGTGATCCTGCCGACGCGCCGCTCCCTCCCGCCACATTCTGAAGTTCGAATACCGCGGTTTCCGTTCCTTCAAATTCCGAATCGTCCACCACCGTAATCTCCACGGTCTTGTGGGTGGAGTCTCCCGCCGCAAAGGTAACGGTCTGGGACGTGAACACAGAGATGTCCGTACCGTTGGCGGCGGTCCCCTCCGCAACCCAGACCACGTTGGCTGTCGTCTCACTGGACGGGCTTCCGTTAGTGATGGAAACAGCGAGCTCGTAGGGGGAAGTTCCCTCCGGAATGGCGGCTCCCGGCGACGTGAATTGAACGGTGGTGCCGGTGGAGGAAACGGTCGATACGGTGAAGGAGGCGACCCAGCTGCTGCTCTCCATCCTGCCGTTACCCGTTGTCCAGTTCTCCTTTTGAGAAATGGCCTGAAGCAGCTCGGCGGGGGTCCCCGCCAGAACGGATCCACCGTAGTACCCATTGTCCGCTTCATTCAGGGCCAGGGCCGAGGATCCATCGGCCAGTCCGGGAGGGAGGGCACTCTCATTTGAACTGGTGGCACCGGGCTGCCACCCTGTCCCCTCCATGTTCAATGCATAGATGAATTCAGGGGCGGCACTCGAACCCTGGAACACGATGATCTGATCGCCGGAACTCGACAGAGCCAACCCGCCGGTGCCCACACGGGCATCGTTGGCGGAAACGAAGCCGGTATGACCCGCACTGTAGATGATCACGGTACCGGCGGCCACCCCTGGCGTGGGTGCCGTATACTTGACGGCCCCCTCACCGCCCCGGAACGTCCCCTCTGCCGTCACACCGCTGTCGGTAAAATAGATCTCCGTCCCTTCTTCCAGGTCGACGAGAGTCACGAAGCCAAATTCGTCCGGATTGTCGCAGTTAAACCCGATAACGGCCACATCCCCGGGGGACAGGGAAGTGCCCCGGGCCGCACCCCAAAAGAGTATAGCCACCACCGCAACAGCTCGCCCTGGGAAGTCCGCCATTCGGATATCGGGTCGCCGCCGCATTCCACAACCGCCACCGTCCAACGGCCAGCACGACCCGGAAAATGTTAGGGTAATCCCGCCTCAGCAGTGAAAGGAATATAGGGTATAATCGTGAATTCCGTCAAGCAGTGATGAAAACGCCGTGATAGATGTGTAAGCTACCTTAGACCCGGACGGTTTTCCAGTCGCCTTTCAGAACTTTCCATGTCATGGCGGCGGCATACAGGGTGATATAGAGTCCGAAGCTGATCCACGATCCCAGGATGCCCGAATTCATCTTTACGGCGGTAAGGTAGCACATGGGAAGAAAGAGGACCCGGCTGAGGTTTCCCAAAATGACGGGAAAAGCGAGGGTGAGGACTTTCCTGAACAGGGCGGTGTTGGCAGGAAGGAGCAGATAGCGGGGGGGAAACCTCACCGCTGGAACACTCGCCAGAGGAAGTATCCCAGCCCCCCGGAAAACCCCGCCAGAAAGAACCACCAGGGAAACAGAAGCGACACTTCATCACCCGGGTCGGGGCCCGGAATGATGTCACTGATGAGGAATGACGCGATAATGACCAGAGCCCCGGCCAACTCGACGATCCAGTCCATGGGCCGGGTCCTCACGGGTCTGTCCGTTTCCTCACGCCAGAAGATCCAGCTGCCGCACCCCACGAAGGCCAGACTGACCATCACCGGTGCCAGAACCGGTCCTGCCCAAACGCCCGGTATGAGGAAAAGGATATCCCCGTCCAGGAGGGTTTCGGGCCATCCCAGAAATACCTTTAGCCAGACGTAGTAAGACAGGTCCCACACACCAAACACGGTGAGAAAGGCGCCAAACCTCCCCAGGGGAGTTTTTCCGGCCAGATGAGCCGCGGTCACGAGCATGAGAATGGTCGCACCCTCGCGGATGATCTCAACGCGAAGGATATCGGCCGGAAGTCGACCTGAGGCAAACCCGAACCCTTCGGGGTAGCCGATAGAGCGGAGGTAGACCACCACCGCCGCTTCCACCAGACCGAAAGCGATCCCGAAGACTATGATCCCCGAAAGCTTCCTCATGACATATCCTCATTCAGCTTTAATGGACGCCGGCATGGACCTTTTGGGGCCTCCATAGCCCACCATCAGAACGATTCCCGCCAGGATCATGGCTCCGCTCAGCAGGAGGTTTCCCGTGGGAGCGGTTCCAAAGGCAAGCCAGGCGAGAAATGCCGTCGTCGGGGGCTGAGCGCAGGTGACCACAGCCACCTGTGACGGCCGGATCCGCTGAAGCATCCAGTACCACAAAAAGTACGCCACGCCGGAGGTGATCACCCCCATGTACACGATACCGAGCCATACCGACGTATCCGCCCCCGAGTAATCTGCCGTCCACGCCAGATAGAGTCCAAAAGGGAAATAAAGTAAGGCACCAAAGACCATAACCACAAATGTTGTTTCCAGGGCCCCATACCGTTCCACGACAGGTTTCCCCAGGGCCGTATAGAGCGACCAGGAGAGAACGGCCAGAAGGAGAATGACGTCCCCACCCGCCACCTGCCGGTGAACGGTCGTCACCTCTCCCCCCAGAAGAATCACCACCCCTATCAGGGCCAGCGCCACTCCTGTCCATTTCCACCACCTCAAACGTTCGATCCCCAGAGCCAGGGCAAAGAGCAAAACCCACGCCGGCGTCGTGGCATAAAGCAGGGCCGGATGGGAGGCAGGGGTATGGTGAATGCCCACCAGGAAGGAAAGTTGATTCAGGGGAACGGCGAGAACGGCCAGGGTAAGAAACCGCCACCGGTCCGACGCCTCCAGAACAATGGTCCGCCCCGCAGCCCTCATGAGCAGCCACATGGTCACCGCACCCATGACAAACCGGTAGAATCCCACCGCCCAGGGGGAAACGTGCATGACGGCCTCTTTTCCCGCAATATGAGTGAAGGACGAGAGGGCGTTAAAGATAAACATGACCGCCCAGACCAGGGCCATCGATTTCATCTGCCCGGGGAATTCCCTCCCGTGGTGTCGCGGTCCACATACACCAGGAAGCTTCGGGCAAACGAGGATGAAAAGAGGCCATACCCCCCTTCAATGTTTCCCCCGGGAAGAACATACTGGTTGATGCGAAAGGGATCTCCCCGAAAGTAGTCATGGATGCTCGGGTCCATGGCCACCACGGTGATAAGGTGAGGACCGGTGTAGTTGAAATAGATCCAGTTGATGGGCTGTTCGGACTGTCTGGCGTTCCAGACAAAGGGGTTGGGGCGGTAATAGTTGCCGTTGTCGTCCCTGTACATGGGTCCCTTGAAGGCCAGTGCCGAAAGGGAAGTATCCACGATGGCCCGGGTCACCGTATCGTTCAGAGCCAGACTGATAATCCGTATGAGACCGGGCTCGTAATCTGCTTCCCACTTAAGGACGAACAGGGGAATCGACGCGAAACTCGTGGACCAGCATTCCCCCTCCCGGTAAGTGACCGTATCCATAGGGAGGCCTGTCCAATCTCCGTTCATCATGGCCAGCCGGATCCGTTCCGGTGTGTTCTCATCGAGGTGGAGGTCGATGGACCGGACCGGCTGGGGTTCCCCGTTGCAGGTCCATTGAGCCGATGGAATGCTTTCCAGAACGAACGTGTCGGGAACGGTGGTAACGGCCGTGGCTTCGAGCCCCCTCCAAGCAACGTCCAGTCGGTACGTCTTCCGGGGACGAACCGTATAGGAGTAGGTCGTGTCCAGGTACCGCCCCGGTTTCCCCGCAACCGCAGAAAGCGAAAACAGTGTGTGCCCATCATCCAGGATGACAAGGGCATCCCTGACCCATTTTGCTTCCTCTTCATGGGGCTCGTTAATCGTGTAGGAAAGGGAAACAAACAGGGTGTCAACCACGGGCAGATTGGCCACCAGGTTCCCGAACACCACGAGCTTTTCCTCGTAGATATTCTCCTCCACCGGCAGCTCGCAGGAGAAAAAGAGCCACAAACCGGTTACCGCCAGCAGTGCCATCCCCGGTTTCGTCTTACGGATCACGCATCACCCTAAAAATCCATCCTCACCCCAATGCTCGGGAGGATGGGGAAAATGGTGACCGGTACCCGCTGGGGAATGCCCTCGTCCGCTTCGTCGATCTTGCCATCGTGGTCGTCATCGATG
>JBHIEY010000129.1:0-5316 GCA_046861835.1 Fidelibacterota bacterium
TTCGACTTTTTCTCCTTCCTCAAGCGTTCTCCACCCATCGCCTCTGATGGATGAGTAGTGGACGAAGACATCCCCTCCGTTCTCACGCTGGATGAAACCGTAACCCTTTCTTGGGTTAAACCATTTTACAATGCCGGATTCCCGCTCTTCCATCGTGGGTTTCCTTTCTTTTCCTGGTGTTGTTCAAGTCCCCATTGCAAAGAAAACACCGCTGACCCTGTATGAATTTATGTGCTTCCGGGATGGACTAACTCGGGGTGTATACTTGCCGTTCTCTTACAATGGAGGGTTAACCAATTTCACATAAATATAGCTCCAAAGGGAGAAATACCCTAACGAAAACACGAAAACTCTAAAATGTGATTCCGAGGGTCGTATGGTGTACGGCATCGAGCCTTCCGTAGTCCACCAGGGCATAATCGAGGTCAAACCGTCTTCCTGCCAGTCGAAAGGAAAGCCCCAGGCCGGCGGAGAAACGGGGAGAATCGGCGTTACTGTAATTCCCGATCCTGCCCGACAGGGTGTTGTTCCACTGATACTCCACGCCGAAATTCCCCCGGGCTCCCGCGTCGTTCAGTTCATCGTACTGCCCTAAGAAGGTCACCCGGTGAATATCACTTTCCACCAGACGGCTGCTCCCCCCCACCAGGTCGATAGCCAGACCCGCCTGAAATCTCCACGGCATGGGCCACGGCTCGGTTTTCAGTTCGCCTCCCCTCGGGATGGTGTATTTCACAACATCCGGGTCTGATGGATCTTTCACATCCAGATGGAATCTTAGATCTTCCCCCTCCAGTCTGAGATCGGTGCCGAAATTGGAGATATTCATTCCCAGTTTCACACCCAAGATGCCGGTCTCCAGTACAGACCCGATATCCACCGCCACCCCGGTGGCCGTTTCATTCCACAGGTCCTCCTGCACATATTTCACGGTGGCACCGAGCATTACCCATTCCGTCATGTACCGGGCGTAGCTCAGGCCGAAGGCGTAATTCCTGACCCGGAAGAGGGCACCCGTCCCTTCCGGCCGGGCGACGGTGGTCTGCTCGATTTCTCCGGAGTCGAGAACGATGGCGCTCACGCCCACGGCACTGTTCCTCCCCACTTTGGCCACTATGCCCATGAAGGAATGCTGAATACCGACATACAGATTGAGATACGAAAAGGCCACCGACAGCCTGTCCACGGCGGCAATGCCGGCCGGATTCCAGTAAAGGGAGGCCACATCGCCGTAGATGCCGGAGTGGGTTCCGGCCAGGGCCGCCGTGCGGGCGTCCACGGGAAATTTCAGGAACTGGGCCGCGGAGGTTCCCACCTTCGTAAACCCTTGCGCCCCCGCCGACCCGGTGAGGGCTATGACGGTCAAAATCACGATGAATCGTTTCATACTCCGGGTCTCCTCTGCAGGACTATGGCGGAATAATGGTAATGATCTTGGACAGAGAAATGGACCCGAACCGGGCCGAGTCCACCGTGACCACAATGGCCAGATCCTGAACTCCGATAGCAGGTGCCACGTCGGAATAATAGAGGTCGGTGGCCATGCCGGAGGCATCCGTGACCGTGCGGCCGTACGACGGGCCTTCCGAGGGAGAACCGAGGGAGGCAAAATATCCGAACGCTCCCGATCCAATGGGAGGTTCCCCGTTGGAGAGGTCCACGGTCACCCCCTCCAGGGGCTCCTGATCCCTGTCGAGAATGGTCACCTCGATTTCCGTGCTGTCGGGCCGGGAGAATCGGGGCCGGCCCGATCTCAAAGTGTCGGTATCCATCGGGGTTCCCGTTTCGGGGTCACGGAACTTGAGGAGGATGTAATGCGGAAGACCCGCCACCACCGTCACGATGGCGGAATCGGTACCAAAGCCCTCTCCCCATATGAGAGTCGTGGAAATCCCGGGCTCCCGGGATCCGTAGAAATAGATGCCGGCCTCCCCGTTGGCGTCGGTTTCCAGGGTAATCTTCTTGACCTTTCTTCCCCCTTTCAGGAAGTATCCGTGCCTGTCCGTCATCATGTTTACCGTGTAGACCGAAGAGAAATCGCGAGTTTCTCCGGCGACCCTTTGTACGAGCTTGATCTGCCACAGGGAGGAATCCCTCCCCGAAGACAGGATCAGGTCCCTGTCCATGGTTACCAGGGCGTCCGTGGGTCTGAGACCTCCCTCCCCTGGACCGATGACTCCCTCCTCTTTTTCGCAGCCAGCGGAAAACAGGACGGCGGCTGCGGCAAAGAATAGTGCGCGAATAGATCGGTTTCCTTTAGTCATGACTCCTATCTCACCGTATGATGACGAATTTCCCGGCGGTTTTGGTTCCGCCGGGAGCCTCCACCACATAAAGGTACAGTCCGTAGGCCACCATCTGGTTGCTCTCATTCAACAGGTTCCAGTACTCCCACCCTTCCGATGCCGACTGCCGGCGGATTTTCTTCACCAGCTCCCCGGTGAGGGTGTAGATGTAAATGGTGCAGGTCGGGGGGAGGTTGGTGAAGGCGATCTTTCTCCGGTTGGCATCGAGCTCCCATTCGGCCGTCACAATGTAGGGGTTGGGAACCACCCGGACCGTCTCCAGCTCCTTCTGACCCACCGCCTCCTTCATGGCGTACCCTTGAACCGTGAAGGTGTAGCTGTCCTGGGAGGTGAAAGGCTTCTTCGTCCGTACCCACAGTTCATCCCCTTCAGACGGAGGCCACGGAGGGATCTCCTGATAGTGAATCGTCGTGTCGGTGCCGATCACCACCGTGTCCACCGGGATCGACTGGGTCTCCCAGGAGATGGTATAGGACCAGGTGGGGGTCATCACCCCCTCCACCTCCTCCACCCATTCGACCGTTTCCTCCCCTTCCTCCGGGGAGATGTCGAGGACCGTGTCCAGAATGGAGACCGTCCTGCCGGGATCGCGGGTGACGTTAAAGACGGAAAAGGCCAGAGCGGTGTCCCCGGGACTCCCTGTAAACTCCAGGACATAATCCCACGGCATGGGGGAGTCCGCCGGCGATAAAGGGCCAAACGTCAGGTTGCTCGTCTCCCCCACCACCCGGGTCCACCGGTTCTCCATGAACTCCAGGGTTTCGTACTCCTCAATGATGAGCCGGACACCGTTGAACACCGGGCCCCCGTCGTCCCCTCCCGTTCGGGAGCTCTTGTTTACCAGGAGGGTGCCGTCCTCATCCCGGACGGAATAGAGCAGGGTGTCGGCCAGGGTCGTGTCATCAAAGGCCACGGTGTAGGTGTGGGTCTCCCCCGCCTCGTCCGGGTTCAACAACACCACCTCAATGGATCCCTTCCCCAGAGAGTCGGGATCGGGTCGAAGGGGGGAAAGTTCGGGAGGCTCATACCCCAGCGGTTTGCGGCCGGGAACCACCTCCACCAGATTGGCCACCGCGTCGGGGTTGTTCCCCTTGGCCGTCTCCAGAAAGTTGAGGTCCGCCCAATTGTCCGGATTCAGGGAAGAATCGTTCTGAACGCTGATCCCCCGGTCATAGGCCGTCACGCTGTACCAGTAGGTCACCCCGTTATGAACGTCCGTGTCGGTCCAGGAGTGAACCAGACCGGTCTCGCTCCCCCGGTCCAGATAGGGATAGACGGGATCGGGACCGCTGATGCCGTCCACAAGATCAAACTGAGCCACGGGCTCAAAGCCCACCTCGTTCCCCACGCCGTCCGTAATGACCTCTCCCCACTGATTGTTGGCCGGATGAACGGTGGTCCTGTAAATCTTGTACCCCTCAAAGTCGGCGTACCGGGTCAGAACATCGCGGGAAAACTCCGCACCATCGTCCCAGTACAGGGTCACCTCCCCGTCCCCCGGCACCGCCGTCACCCGGGGAGCCGCCGGGGGGTTCGCTCCTAAGTAGTTCAGGTTGTACATGATCTGTGCCGCCCGGGCGTTCAGCTTCAAATCCTCCAGATCGTCCCCCATGATGAGCGCAAACGAAAAGGTGGTGGAATCCCCCGGCGAAAGGGTGAAAGGACCCGAACTCATGATGAAGACGGCGTCGAGGTCCGTCCAGTTCTCCCGCTCCATGATGGTGTAATCGTCAAAATGGGGGTTCAACACCCCGTTCTCATCGGAGTGGAACCAGGCGTCCGGTGCGATGTGCTGACTGGTCAGCTCAAACACCCGGCCGTCGGAAAGGGTGTCCTTCATGAACAGCTCCCCCTGACTGACCTTGAACTCCCCCCACCTCCCCTTCTGGTGGTCCCACAGGGTCGCCCGGCTTCCCCCGCTCATGAGCTTATACTGCTCCCACTCCTGCCATTCGCTCTTGATCACACCGGGACGGTTCTCCCACCGGAACCAGTGCCAGTCCGTGATCCCCAACTGCTCCCCCGTCTCAATGTCGATCTCCCCGTCTCCATCCAGATCGATGTTCTCCGTCGCCAGGGGGGTCTCCAGAAGCTTGATGGCGGTGTAGGCAATGGGTCCCGGACCCCCGTAGGGTTCCGACTCCTGATCGTAGATGTAGCCCATGTTGTACCGGTAGGTCGTATCCAGGGTGGGGTCGTACTCTTCCCTTACGACCGCCATCCAGTCCCGCCGGTGGTTGATGGTGCCCCCTTCATTGAACTGTGGTGCATCGACGTCAAAATGGAATCCGAGATAAACCCCTTTCAGCGTATCCTTCCCCGTGTAGATGATCTTCATCGGAAAGAAGATGAAATCTTCGGCAAAGGACCGGCCGTATCCGATGGCCTGGATGAGCATCTCGATGCCGAGGGAATGTCCCTGGGTGGTCTGGTCGTCGGCTTCGGCGTATTTGAGTCCCTTGTCGTTGAGATCAAAATCGTTCATGACGAAGAACACTTCCTTGTCCCCTGTGAACTGGCCCGTCAGAACCGAATCGTCCTCCGTCCGGGCGATGCCGTCAGGGCCCGCATCCACCGCCCAGGAGCCGGGCCACCCTGTCTCCGGCCACGTCTGGGGATCGGTGCTGGTGGCCAGCACAGGAAACGGGGGAGGCGATCCCCGGGCGGCCACCTGGTCGATGGTGACATCTCCCGAATGGTACTTCCCCAAATGTCCCGCGGCGGGGCCCCAGTCCTCCCCAACGTTCTCCTCGCTCACAGTGGGACCGAAGCTCAACGAGTCTCCCGTCAGCGTGTCATAGAACTTCGGCGTCCACGGTCCCTCCGGAACACCGATCATCATGGAGAGATCGTAGATATACCCGTATCCCTTGTACCAGGCGGCAGGGAGGGCGAGATAGATCTCCCGGTTGAAGCCCCAGACGCTTCCCAGATTCCCGCTGTTATCGAGGCCGTGCTGAAGCTTCCCCGCATCGATCAGCCCTACGGCGTAGTCCGTGGACCGGGCTGC
>JBHIEY010000130.1:0-5309 GCA_046861835.1 Fidelibacterota bacterium
GCTCCGGAGCAAATACAGCGACCAGGTCGTCCTTGGAATGGAACACTTCTTCTCTGAAGACACGAGAGGGACGGTGGAAGTATACGGAAAGCGGTACCGTGACATCCCCGTATCGCTGTCGCAGACTACCCGCGACACGGCGGACCGGTCGACCCTTTTTGTGAACCGGGGGGAGGGATATTCCACGGGTGTGGAGTTTTTCATCCAGAAGAAGCTCGCCAGAGATTTCTTTGGCACATTCTCATACAGCCGCTATGTGGCTATGGCAAGGGACGTGAGGTATCCGGAGGAGAAAAGGTATTATCCCGGGACCTTCGATTTTCGCCACGTGCTGACGGTCATTGGCGGTTACAAGTTGCCCCTGAAGGGACCCGGGATGAAGAGGCTCAAGGACCGTTCTCTTTTCGACAACATTCTGGCCAGAACCATCGGAGGGACGGCCCAGGAGCTGGAGCTCTCTTTTCGATACCGGTTCGTGGGGGGAAAACCGTACACCCCCCTCGTGTATGATCCAACTGTCCGCCGGTGGTACGAACGCCAGGATGCCCGCTACAATACCCGGCGATTTCCTCCCTATCACCGCCTCGATATTATGGTGCTGTGGCATTATAGTTTCCGGCGCATGAGTCTCGTGGCCTATTTTGACCTTCAGAACGTCTTTGACAGAAACAACGTATGGGATATTCAGAGAAACGGGGACGGCACGACCGACTACGTATACCAGTTCAAGGTTTTCCCCATCGGTGGCTTCACGCTGGAGTTTTAGTCCATTGAATTGCTGGAGAGTTTGCGGATAGGACCCACCGGGGGTCGGAGATTAGGGCGGTGCTTACCATCCTGACGGTAGCCCTCATCATCCTGGCAATTCTCGCCGCGGTGGTCTTTGTCTGGATTCTGAGGCGGACCCGGGAGACCGGGGAAGAAGAAGAGGAGGACGATCTCACGGAGTGGGACTGTCCCCGGTGCGGCTTCCATGTGCAGATGGGAATGGAATGCATCTATTGTGGAGAGAGGAGACCGGAGGGACAGAGATAGCGGTGGGCCCCTGCCCGGCGCCGTGGCCCTTGGATTCCCATTGTTGTGGCGGACCATATGTCGTAATTTTTTCCCTCCTTTGAGAGAAGCATGGATATTGCGATCATACAGAAAAACCGGTACTCGGTTGAAATGACGGTGACGGTCCCGTGGGACGATCTGGCCGGGATGTACGACGGGACCATCGCTCGATTCCGCCGGCGGGTCAAAGTAGCCGGTTTCCGCAAGGGGAAAACCCCACGGCGGATTCTCTTGCAGCAGTACAGATCCGATATCGAGGCCGATTTTGTGGAGGAATCGCTGGATGTGTTCTACCGGAAGGCGGTTCGGGAAAAGGGAATCTCACCCGTGGGCCAGGCCAGGATTGACCGGTTGGAATTCCGGGAGGGACAGCCTCTCAAGTTCACGGCTTCTGTGGAGGTGGAACCCGGTGTTGAACTTCCCAACTATCGCAAGAAAATGCGCGTGAAGAAGAGCGTCTACATTCCGGATGAGGAGGATGTGGACATTTATCTTGAGGAGTTGCAACGGCATCACGCTGAACTGAAGACGGTGGAATCGGGTTCCCAGCCGGGCCATCTTCTTCTGGTGGACATGCAGGAAGTGGACCGTGGGGGAATTCCGATTGTGGGCCGGAGGGTTGAGGATCGTTACATTGTGGTGGGAGAGGGTCTGTTCGGCGGGCAGAATCTGGAGAAGCTAACGGGCCTCAAGGCCGGTGACACGGCGGTTATCTCGGCGGCCGACCCGGACGATCCCCATCCGGTGATGTATGAAATTACCGTGAAAAACGTACAGGAGGAAATCCTCCCCGAAATCGACGAAGAGTTCATCAGAAAAGTTGATGACTCCGCCTCCACCCTGGACGAGTTGAGGGCCGTGGTCATGGAAAGAATCCTCAAGAGGCTGGAACGTCAATCGGAGTCGAGGTTGAATGAAGACCTGATTGACTATCTTGTTCGGCACACGGATCTTGAGCTTCCGCCGGTCATGGTGGAAAACTATCTGGAAAAGGCCGTAGAAGAGGCCCGCAATCGAAACGGGGAGAGCGTGGACGAGGATAATCTCAGGAGGGAGCTGAGGCCGTCGGCGGTGAAGAACCTGAAGTGGTATCTTATACGAAAGGCTCTCATCGAGGCGGAGAACCTGCAGGTGACCGACGAGGAAATTTCCGGCCGCGTAGAAGAGATTTCCCGAAGTCCGGAGGTGGATGAGCGCTCCGTTCGGCGGTTTTACCGGGCCCCTTCCAACCGGGACCACCTTCGCGAGGATATTCTCGATGAAAAGCTCTTCGAACGCCTCAAGTCTCTGGCGAAGATAGAGGAGGTGAAGATTCCCACCCGGGATGTCAGGAAGCAAAGGGCGGTTTCGGCCGGATCATCTTTGTAGGAAAGGAGTGTCATGAGCACGAAATCTCAAGTAATTCCCATTGTGGTGGAGCAAACGGGCAGACTCGAGCGGGCCTATGACATTTACTCCCGTCTCCTCAAGGAGAGAATTGTATTCCTGGGAATGCCCATCGACGACAATGTGTCCAGTCTGGTGATTGCCCAGCTTCTGTTCCTTGAAGCGGAGAATTCGGAGAAGGACATTTTTCTGTACATCAACACCCCGGGAGGTTCTGTGACGGCCGGACTGGGGGTGATTGACACCATGAACTACATCAAGCCGGATGTCTCCACCATTTGTATGGGGCAGGCTTCCAGCATGGGGGCTGTGCTGTTATCATCGGGAGCCAAAGGGAAGCGGTGCGCCCTGCCAAACGCCCGGATTATGATCCACCAGCCCTGGGGAGGTATCGAGGGGGCTGCCAGCGACATTGAGATTCATGCCCGGGAGCTCGTTTCCGTGAAGAACAGGCTAATCAAGATGTTGTCCGATCAGACGGGCCAGCCTGAGAAAAGGATCCGTAGGGATACGGACAGAGACTTCTTTATGACTCCGGAGCAGGCAAAGGAATACGGGTTAATCGATCAGGTTCTTACCCAACGTTAGCTTTTTTCTTCCCTTCCCCCCGGGGGAGGAATATATTCATGTCCGAGGAGATTTTATGATCAACCGCCTCCGGCTTAAGACGATTCTGGCGGCCGTTGCGGTTCTGGTTCATGCTCCCGGTATGGGTACGGACCTGCCCGAACCCTCCCGGGCGAACGGACGGCCGTCGGCTTCCGGGTACTGCCTCGATTTCGGATCAGCCCTGACAGGAACGGATTCGACTCTGGTTCTGACGGTGGTTTTGGCCGAAGCAGAGCCGGTTCGCGGTTTCCAGTTTGACATTATCGACAACACTGCCGGTGCTCTCGTTCTTAGATCGGTGGAACCGGGAGAAAAGGTCCCGTCGTGGGAGGTTCCGGCTGTGGAGACGCCGGCCGGGGATGTTCGCTGTCTGGGATTCGGCCTTTCGGGGGAAGAGACGGTGGCCGGTGTCCCCGGCGTCCTTCTGGAGGTGACCTTTGACATCGTGGGGACACTGGGAGAGGAGGTAGCGTTTCATTTTGGCGGTCCGTCGGGGGTTCATTTTGTAACGGATGCCCTTGAGAGTCTGGTTTGCGACTATCCCGATGAAGACAGTCCGAGGGTGTTCCCCGTGGACTGGCTCTCCGCTGCTCCAGGGACGGACGCTCTTCCCGGGTCGTTCGCCATGGATGCCAACTATCCCAATCCGTTTAATGCCACCACCGTCATTGGTTATCGCGTTCCCAGAACGGCCCGGGTCGATCTCACCGTATACAACCTTCTGGGTCAGAAGGTCACCACCCTGGTGGCTTCCAGGAAGCCGGCCGGGGTTTACCGGGTGAGCTGGGACGGAAGGGACGACCGCGGTGTGTCGGCCGCTTCCGGCATTTACTTGATCGTGTTCAGGTCGGGCGATTTTCTTCAGCGGGGAAAGATGGTCCTTCTCCGGTAGGCCCTTCCCGGTCAGGGAAAGATGAACGCCCCTTCTTCCATGATTCTCAGGATGGCCCTGGGCCTGGCGGTTTTCCAGTCTCTTTCCGGTCAGGAACCGCGGCGGACGGCCGAGGAGATCGAGAGGCAGTGGAGGGGGTATACGTCGTTCCAGAAGCACGAACTGTTGAGCTTCTCTGATTTCCTCTTCAATGAGGGGTATTATGAGCGGACGGTCCTGGCCAGTTTTCGGTTCATATTTCTCTATCCGGATGATGAGCGGGTTCCTTCCGTGTACTACAGGATCGCCCGGAGCTATGAGGAAATGGGGAGCCGGGATCTGGCCATTGAGTATTATGAGCAGGTTCAGTCGGAGGTGGATCCCGCGTCCACGGAACACCTTTTCGCCCGTTACAGGATTACGTATCTGAATCTGCTCCACGGCGACTACGACCGGGTGATTGAAGGGGTCCGGGGTTCTTCCGATCCCTACTTGCTTGTATTCGCTGGATACGCCGAGTTTTCTCAGCGTCACTGGAAGGAAGCCAGGGACTATTTTTCCCGGGCCCGGCGGACATTCGGTTCAGGCCGGCGGGGGGCGGTCCTGAGGCGTTTGATTCAGGCCTGTGACCGGGCATCGGACGTTCCCCGTGGCGATCCCGTCCGGGCTGCCCTTTTTGGCATGGTTCCCGGTGGCGGGAGGGTCTATTTGGAGGACTGGTTTGCGGCTCTCGGGACCTTCGTGACGACGGTGGGGCTGGGCGTTCAGGTGTTGGCCGATGGAGGATCGCCGGTGGCCAGATGGGTTCCTCCTCTGGTTCTGGCGGGTGTTTACGGCGGGAGTATTCTGGGGTCGGTAAGGGACGTGGAGTTTGCGAACCGGCGGCGTGAGGAGCGGTATGCCCGGAGGGTTCAGGCGGTGTTGGGTCCGGAGAACTTTCTCGATTTTCCCGAAGACCGTTTCTTCTCCCTTGAGTGACGGGTCGCCCGGTAAAAACCGTTTGATAAATCGTGAGGGGCGGCCTAAATTAATCTGCTCGAGGGACCCTGTGACCAGCAGGGTTCCTGTGCCTATAAGTTTCAGTTTTTTGACAATGGGAATGCGCAGGTGCCAGGGCTTGGCAGGGCAAGCAATTGACCACAGAGATAACTAACCACTTACTATGGAGAGTTTGATCCTAGCTCAGGACTAACGCTGGCGGCGTGCTTAACACATGCAAGTCAAGGAGAAATTCTTCCGACTTGTCGGGAGGAGAGTAAAGTGGCGAACGGGTGAGTAACGCGTGGATAACTTACCCCGGAGATGGGGATAACCCGCCGAAAGGCGGTCTAATACCGAATGATGCAGCGGGTTCTTCGGAGCAGGTTGTTAAAGGGGGACCCCCCGA
>JBHIEY010000131.1:0-5266 GCA_046861835.1 Fidelibacterota bacterium
TCCGGAGGAAGGGGCCTTTGTGAATCATTCCCGGGTGTCATACGACCTGAGTGAAGCCCTGGCAGAGGCTACCGTAACGTGGCGTTGGGTCGATGGGAAAGCAGACCGCCAATCGCCTCACGTCGTGTCACTTTCCGGAAGTGAACTTGACCAGGGAATGCATGACGGGATCCTTCTCTCCGGGGGTCCCGTCCTGACGGATGGGGCCACGTACAACCTCTATTTTGAGGGGGAGGATTTTGCCCGGAACCAGTCGGATACCGTCACGGTGGTCCGGGTGACCTATGACACGACTTCTCCCGTTATCGACGTCGTCCATCCGGAGCCTGAGGCGTACATCTCGGGCCCGGCAGTAGCGTACCGTCTGAGTGAGGATCTGATGGAGGGTGAGGTCGTCTGGTCATGGTCGGGAGGAAGCAGCGATCCCTCCGCCCCCCATGTCCAGAAAATGGGGGAGCCGGAACGGCTCGCCGGCGACCATGAGGGTGAACTGGCCGCACCGGTCTCCCTGGTGGACGGCGGAGTCTACACGGTGACGGTAAAGGGAATCGACCGGGCCGGAAACCCCTCCCGTCCAAGGGAGATCCCCGGCGTCACGTATGACGCCTATCCTCCGGAGATAGCCGTGCAGACACCGGCTGTCGGGTCCCATATTAGCCGTCCCGGGATAACCTACACCCTGAGTGAAGATTTCGAATGGGCAGAGATAGTGTGGATCCGCACCGGTGGAAATGCCGATCCTCTTTCGCCGCACAGGGCCGAGCTAACGGATCAACAGCTGGCGGGTGGAGACCACACGGAAGTTGTCCTCGCCCTCGATTCCCCTCTCCAGGACGGAACCATCTACACCGTCCTCGCCACGGGAGGAGACCGGGCGGGCAACCCGGCGGACACCGTCCGGGTGGAGGGTGTCACCTATGATACCAGCGCTCCCCTCGTGGCCCTCCAGGCACCCTCACCGGGGGATTTCATCAACGCTACCCGGGTCTCGTACACGCTGTCAGAGCCTCTTTCGAAGGGGCAGATCACGTGGACGCACACGGCCGGCCCGTCCGATGACGGATCACCGCACCTTTCCCTTCTGTCGGGGACAGAGCTCGATTCGGGTCGTCACGTGGACCGCCTGCTGGCCCAAGCTCCCCCGCTCGTTGAGGGAGCCGTTTATACTCTTACTTTCAGCGGCGTGGATCGTGCGGGGAATCCCTCCAAGGCTGTCGTCGTCGAAGGGGTGACGTATGACACTCAGGCACCGGTGATTACCCTCAATGCTCCTCACGATTCGTCCCATCGCAACCACACCCGCATGTCGTATACCCTCTCGGAATCCCTGGCCAGGGGCACCGTTACCTGGACGCGAACGGCCGGAACCCCGGACGACGGATCTCCTCATGAGGCGGCGCTGACCGACACGGCCCTGGCGGAAGGGTCTCACGTCAACGTCTCCCCGCCGCCGACACTCGCCCTTGCCGATGGTGCCGTATACGCCGTGGAAATCGCGGGGGAGGACAGGGCCGGCAACCGGTCGTCAAGCCGGAAGGCAACCGGTGTCGTCTATGACATTACGCCACCCACCCTGGTTCTGACATCTCCGTCGGCGGAGATGATCATAAACTCCCCGTCCCTGTCGTACGATCTGAGCGAGACCCTCAAGGAGGCTTTCTTTGTGTGGAGTCATTCCGGAGGCCGGCCCGATCCGGGATCTCCTCACCGAACGTTTCTCACAGGAGGATCGCTGGAGGCCGGATCTCATGCAGACGTGGTTCCTGCTGAAGCTCCGGAACTGGTCAGCGGCTCGACGTACACACTGACGTTCGAGGGTACTGACCTGGCGGGCAACGGTGCAAGACCCCTCACCGTTCCGGCCGTGACCTTTGATAATAAGCCTCCCGTCATGGCCGTTGAAAAACCGGCCTCTTCAGGGTTCGCGAACCGTCCCGTCGTGACGTACTCCCTTTCGGAAATGCTGGAGTCCCTTGAGGTGAAATGGATCCGGACGGGGGGAAGTGAAGATCCCGGCTCCCCCCATCTTGTCCGGCTCGAGGGCCGGGAACTGGAACCGGGGGACCATCCGGACGTAGCGCCCGTTCCAGTTCCGCCGTTGGTCGATGGATCGGTATACCGGGTGGTCTTCACCGGAGCGGATCTGGCGGGGAATGAGGCGGCCGAAGTGGCGGTGTCCGATGTCACCTTTGATGCCGCACCGCCGGTGGTGGCGCTGTCAACTCCCGGTTCCGGTTCGGCGGTGAATTCTGCCGGGCTGTCCTACCGCTTGAGCGAAGATTTGCGGCAGGGGTCCGTCACCTGGGAGCGGATTGGGGGCCGGGACGATCCCCGGTCTCCCCATGTTTCCCGTTTGACCGTGGAAGAACGTGCGGCGGGAACACACGAAAACCGTACACTCGTTGAGACGCCCCCGCTCGTTGACGGAGCCGTTTACAGGATTACCCTTCAGGGCGAGGATGCCGCGGGAAACCGGGCCGATTCCGTGGCGGTGGACAGCGTGGTTTTTGATGTGAGTCCTCCGGTCATTGTGGCAAATTTCCCTGCCCCTTCCAGCTCCGTGAATTCACCGGTCGTATCTTACCGTCTGAGTGAGGATCTCCGGGAGGGGACCATCACATGGACCCGGACGGGGGGCGAAACGGACCCCGGGTCTCCCCACGTGCTGACGCTCGCCCCGGGGGAACTCACCGCGGGGGATCACCAGAACCTGCTTCCCGAACCGGCCCCGGAGCTGGTGACGGGGGCTGTCTATTCCGTGAGTTTCGATGGGCAGGACCGGGCGGGAAACCGGGCCTCCGGGATGGTGATCGAATCGGTGACTTTCGACAGTGAAAAACCCCTTATCGCGGTACAGACCCCAGGGGGCACGCCGTATCTGAACAGGCCCAATCTCACATACGAACTGAGCGAAACCCTGAAGGAAGCAACCGTAACCTGGTCGTGGGAATCGGGAGAAGCGGATCCGGGGGCACCCCACGTCACGCCCCTGACAGGCCAGGAACTTGCCGCCGGGAAACATCTCGATGCACCCTTCACGAACGGCCCGCGGCTTCAGGATGGCGCCGTCTATACGGTTACCTTCACCGGAACCGATCCCGCGGGTAACGAGGGGGAACCTGTGACGCTGCCGGGCATCGCCTTCGATGCCACCCCTCCCGTCATCCGTGTGACCTCCCCCGTCCCGGGTCAATACCTGAATTCCACCGCCATCAGCTACGGGCTCAGTGAAGACCTGGTGGTAGGAACGGTCACCTGGACGCGCACGGGGGGAAACGAGGACACTGGCTCTCCGCACACGATATCCCTTTCGGCCGAGGAGATGACGGCGGGGGATCATCCCGAAACCGTCCTGACCAATCAGCCCCCTCTGGTAGACGGCACGACCTACACCCTGACGATGACGGGACAGGACCCGGCGGGCAATGCCCCGGAAGAAATAACGGTAGTGGGATTGACGTTCGACTCTGTTCCTCCGGAGGTGGTGTGGCACGAACCTTCCGGAGGCAGCTTCGTGAATGACCTTTTCCTGACATATGCGCTGAGCGAATCGCTGGCGGTGGGGCAGATCACCTTGTCGCGAACGGGGGGCGAGGCGGACCCCTCATCGCCGTACGAGATTGATCTGACCGGAGAGGATCTGTCGGCCGGTCGACACGATCATACGGTTCCACCGGGACTCCCCGTACCGGTCAGCGGAGCCGTGTACGCTCTGACGTTTCAGGGGAGCGATCTGGCGGGGAATGAGGCGGAACCGGCCGTTGTGGATGGCGTAACGTTCGACAATACCCCGCCCGCGTTCACGGTGATGGCTCCCGGAAACTCCGACTATGTCAACCACACCCGTTTGACCTATGAGCTGTCCGAACGCCTGGCCACCGGGCGGGTAACCTGGAATCCGGTGGACGGGGAGTCTCCCCAGGTCAAGGAGCTGACGGAGGGTGAGAGGGAGGGGGGCCTCCATGAAGATATTTCCCTTCAGGATTCCCCCGAGTTGGTGGACGGTCAGGCATATGACATTCTTTTCGAGGGGTCGGATTTCGCCGGAAATGAAGCTCCCCCGGTCACCGTCACGGGGGTGACCTACGACGTCACGTCCCCTAAACTCAAGGTGGAGCTGAATTCCCCCATACCTCATACCTTCAAGAAGGATACCCCCGTTTCCATCACCTCCAGTGAAGAGATGTCCGAAATCGTCTTCACCTGGGTAGGTGAGTCCGGCGTGAATGATCCCGCTTCCCCTCACCGTCTCCCTGTGCCGGAGGAATATCTGGTGGAGGGCAGACACGACGATATCATTCTTCCGGGCATTGAAGGTCTTCAGGAGGGGACATCCTACACCCTGACGGTCACGGGGAAGGATCTGGCGGACAACGAATCCCGTCCCCAATCTGTGGAGAACATCGACATCATACGGGATCTCACGGGGGACTGGTTGTGGAAGGGTGCTCTTCTTACCGCCGTATGGTCTTTCCAGGAGGGAGGGGGGTTTGTCCAGGGTGTCATGATGGGAACGCGGATCAGCGAGAAGGAGCAGGGACAATTCAGGGTCGATTTCACGACACGTCCGTACGAACTGATGATTCACTTTGAGACCGGTGTCAAGCGTTACGCCCTCTTTGAATTCACCGGCTCCAACAGCATGCGTGTTGTCGCCGGTCAGAAGAAGCCGTCATCCTGGTCTGACGGTGACCTCATGAATTTCGAATACCGGGAGCCTGAAGTCCCGTAGATCTTCAGGCCGCACCTGTTTTTTATCCCGCCGGTCCTTAAATTTGCCCCCGGTTTCTGGAAGGAGGCATATCCCATGGTGAAGAAAAGAAGTTTTGCCGAGAAAGCCATGAAGGTACGGCAGAAGCAGGCGTTTTCCATGGTCAAGTATGTGAAGGCGACGGTCTCGGAAAAGACCGGCCACACCCGGTTTCAGGAAACGATGGTGAAGGTTCCTACCGGGATGACGTTGGATGCGTACCTGAAACAAGAAAAGGAAGGCAAGGGAAAGAAGGCGGAGATAGAAAAGGCAACCGGGGATGAACAGCCGGTCAAGGAAAAGGAAGAGGTTGCCAAAGCCCGGGATCCTAAAGAGGAACCGTCAAAGGAGGCGAGTGAAGACGTAAAGCCAGAAGCTGAGCCCGCGGAAAGTGCGGAAGAGGAAGGGCCGGAAGAAGGGGAAGAAGGAAAAGAAAAAGACAGTTAGGCGTCTTGACCCTTGACCTTGATACTTGATCCTTTTTGCTGCCAACTGCAAACTGCCTGCCGGCAACTG
>JBHIEY010000132.1:0-5255 GCA_046861835.1 Fidelibacterota bacterium
CTGAGAGAGAAAAAGTGCGTCTGGATAATGGGCCGGTTGAGAGCCAGATATTCGAACAAGGTGGAGGAAATATCCGAAATCAAAAGGTCTGAAGCCACATAAAAGGGGAGAATGTTGTACTCCTCCCGCGGGAGAAGACAGATACGGGCATGCCGCCGGGCCACCTGTCCGGCCTTTCTGGTCTGGTGGTGATAACGGGGTTTGAACCAGCTGAAGTTGTGGAGCTTGATCATCACGTTGGTGTCCCGGGAGAGACCGGAGGACGGATAAAACGTGGGGGCATAAAGAACGGTTTTCTTCGAGGGATCGAGTCCCCACCTCTCGAGGAAAGGGGCACCGTCACGTTCCACCATACGGGGAAGAGGATCCAGTTTCGTAAAACCCACCAGGGCCAGGTTATTCTGACCCTGTTGTTTCAATTCTTCATACCGGGGTTCACTCTCCACGGCCCGGATATCGACCCGGGAAGAGATGTCCCGGTAATAGCTCCATTTCAATCCAATCCCATGATAGATCATTACGGTCACGGCCCTATCGCTGGCTATCTGTTCGAGCCTTCCCACGTTTCCCACCACCACCACATCAAATGCGCGGCGGCGAAGGAGGGCGATGCGGGCCTCTTCTGTTTCCGCAGATACAAACTCCACCGCCTGCTCGGAGGCAGCCTCTTCGAGGAGTGCCTGTTCCCACGGGTCCGCCGTCTTGGGAATCGAGAGGGCGATAGCGTACCCCGCCCGCTTCTTGAGTTCCTCAATCACTGGCTGAAACTGCGGAAGATAGTAGAGGTGATGGGTTTCGAATAAGACGGTGATCACCGGTCCAATTCCATCACCATCCGGCGAACCTTCCATTTTCGCACCGGATTGAGGGGTTTTCTCTTCAATCTTAGATGGAGTCCGTTCTGAAGCACATTTTCGATGGATTCCAGAACCCTCCGGGAGGAATTACCGTCACGGTATGGGTGGAGCTGGTCCAGGATGCGTTGGCGGTCACCTCTCATTCTTTCCGGTTCCCTCAGCGATTGTTCAATGGCAGCCGGAAGGTCATCGGCATTCACGATATTGATTCCCTTTGGGTGATGGGCCACCGCCCGGTAGGTTATGAGGGGGCGGTCCAGCATCAGGAACTCGTAGGCGACGGAAGAGGTGTCCGTGACCAAAAGATCCGCTGCCTGCATCAGGGGGAGGACGCTCTGGCCGGTGCCGACCCGGAACGTCGGACACTCCAGGGTCTTGTACGTATCGACGATATCCGGATCGGCCAGGGCGTGAAATTTCGCCAGCCACTGATACGGCCCGCCTGCGAGTTTCTTGATGACGGGAAAAAGGTCGGCCGCTGACGAATACTTCGGCCGGAAATTCGGGGCGTAAAGAATCACGGGTTCTCTGGCGGTCAGCCCTAACTGTTCGAGTACTCTTTCTCGCCTCTGTGGTCTGACGAGAGGATCGAGTTTCGGCCACCCGGTTTGAGCCACCATGAAATGACCGGCCTTTTCCGCCAGGTCCACAAACCGGCGGGTAATCCGGGGGCCGGGGGTACAGTACAGATCAAAAAACCCGGTCACCCGGTAGTACCCCTTTTTTTCTTCGCTCAGGCTGTGAAAGATGTGCACTTTCAGACCTGACCAGAAGTGGGGAACCACGTTCCCCGGGACCAGAATCGCATCGGGGTGGTACTCCTCTACCTCCCCGGGGTGATTGAAGGATGTGCCCGGAGGAGAGTGTTCCCGGGCACTGCCGGCGGTGAACCACCGGACCTGGCCCGGCGTTTCACGAACAATGACTCGGGCAACGGGTGCCAGTATGGGAAGGGAGTAGGGTTTGGTTGCCAACATGAGGTAACGGCGGGGAGGAAACTCCATCGGATTCTCGCGAGAGATCTCACTCCACCCTGTCGAGAATGAGATCGCGGATCCGTTCAGACGCTTTTCCATCCAGTTTGTACAGCATATCCTTCTTATAAGATTCCCGTTTATCGAGAGCGGGTAAGGCCTGATTCAGGCTGATTTCCAGGGACTGTTTCAGATCTTCGGGTCGCCCGAGCAGGGTGCAGAATTCGGTCGCTTCCCTTTCCATCTCCCTGCTGAGCCGCTTTCTATACAGGCGGCTCCGGAAAAACCGGTGAGAGACTCTCAAGCGCTGGAAGCCGCACTGAATCACAGGCTTGTCCAGAGCCAGCATTTCGAAGATGGTAGAAGAGGCTTCCGTGATCAAAACGTCGGCCGCCCGGTAAAGGGGGACAATGTTGTAGTACTCTGGAGGCAGAACACGCACGTGGGAAAACCGTTTCTGGGCCTGTTCGGCGATGCGCCTTTGGCGTCTCAGGTCTACCCCGCCGAACTTTCTGAGGAAATAGACCCACATGTGAAGTTTGATAATAAGGTTGTACTCTTGCGTGGCCTCCGCCAGCTGAAGACCAAACGGCTCCACAGAACTGGGATAGAAGGTGGGAGCGTAAAGAATGGTCTTCTTCTCCGCGCTGAAGCCCAGTTCCTCCAGTATCGATGGCTGATCGGTGATTTTGCCGTTAAAAAGGGGGTCGAGCTTGGCAAATCCGGTCACTTCCAGGTCTGTGAGAATTCCCTTTTCTCGCAACTGTCGTTTCCGGTACGGCCCTTCCACGAAGCGCAGATTCAACCGGGGATGATTGTCTCGCCAGTAAGACGGTTTGACTCCGATTCCATGGTAGATCATTCCCACCAGAGTCGATTCGGGGACGAAATCGTCGAGGGCATAACGGGACCATCCGCAGATGAAGGCCTGGGGGTTGAGGGCCCGGATTCTTCGGGCCCTTTCCTCTTCGTCGGACCCGCTGATTACGGGACAGTCCAGGCGCTCCAGAATCCGGTGGGTCAGACGCCGTTCCTCGGGAACGTTTGACGCCGATGTCGTCAGATAGACCCGAAACCGGCGGTCGGACACGAGAAGTTCGATAATGGGATCGAATTGGGGGAGGTGGTAAAGATGATAGGCGTCAAAGACTACGGTGACGGCAGAACTCATGCAAACGAATCTATGCTCCGTTTGAGGTCGGCAAAGGTGACCTGTCGGAGACATGCGTATTCATAGGGACAGCTTCGAAAACAACCGGGACGCCGGCATTCCATCTCCTTCCACAATGCCACCCGCTGTGGATTCCCCCCTTCATTCCATATCTCTGCATTCCCCGGTCCGAAAATGGTGATCGTCGGTACACCCGCAGCCGTGGCCATGTATTGAATGCCGCCGTTGTTTCCGACATGAAGGACCGAGCGGCTGAGAACATGGGCCAGAACCTTCAGACTATCAAATTCGACAGCCGCGGCGGGTTTGGTGGTCATAAGGCTGCCCACCCTTTCCAGAAAATGAAATTCACCCGGACCGCACACCAGAACGACTTTCCGGTTCCGCTCGACCGTCAAATAGTCTCCTACCCTGGCATATTCCTCAGGAGGCCACAACTTCCACCGCCGTAAACTTACGGGAGCAAGGGTAACAAATCCATCCTTCGATCCGATCCCGTTGGCCGCGAGGAGTTTCTCCCCTTTCAGTCTCGAGGAAGAATCAATGAAGATATCAAGACCAACCCCATCTGTTCTTCGGCCCAATACCCTGAGGATGCTGAGACGTTGATCCACAATGTAGGGAGAAGATCCCCCCGGGGCAGGGATCGTACGGTTATACGCCCATTTCCGGATTCTCCGGTCCGGGCCAAACCGGACGGGCGATCCAGTCATGAGAGTGATAAGAGCACTCCTGGGATTCGCCAGCACATCCACCGTCACATCAAAACCCCTCCTCGAAAGTTTTGCCGATTTCTTCAGGAACGCCAACGGGGAATCCTCCGGATTCAGAAGGACCAGCCGGTCAACGTAGGGATTGTCCTGTAGGATTTCTTCGTATCCGCGATCCACAACCGCCGTAATCTCGGCATGGGGATAGGCCTTCCGGAGTGCCCGGATGAGAGGGGTGGTGACCAGAATCTCACCCACCCTCTTGACGACGAGAATCAAGATCCTGAGGGGATCTTCACGAATCATGAATTTCTTTCGTGACTACGTTTCGAGGAGATGAAGAATGGATGCCACAATTCGTTCCGCCGCCTTTCCATCCCCAAAGGGGTTATCTCCCTTCCACTCGGGATCGTCATTGGCCCACGGGAAATTCTCCTCTATTCTGGTCCCTACCACCCGGGCAAAGCCGGCCTCGACCCCCTCCGGTCTTTCCGTTCTTTCCCGGCAGACAAGGACCTTCTTTCGGAAGGCGGCGCATTCCTCCTGGATGCCGCCGGAGTCGGTGATGACGAATCGAGCCTCGCTCAAAAGGTGCAGGAATTCGCCGTATTTCAGGGGCTTGATCACCGCCGTTTTCTCAAGAAGGTGCCGCAGCCGTTGAACCTCCGGATTCGGGTGCATGGGGAACACAAACTCAAGCTCCGGGTGCCCCCGGGCCAGGGTTTCAATCTGCCGAAACATGGACTCCATTCTTTCGCCGAAATTCTCGCGGCGGTGGAGAGTAATCACCACCTTTTCGCCGTAGCGAACGGGAAAATGGAACTTCCGGCATACGTCGACCACCGTGTTTCCCGTGAGTAGGGCGTTCTCCATACCCTCACGGGTCAGATTCTCCAGGGCCCATTGGGTGGGTGCCCAGTGGACGTGGGCCACCCGGGAGATGACCTGACGGTTGACCTCCTCCGGAAAGGGGGCCCACGGGTCGTAGGTTCTCAGGCCCGCCTCAATGTGACCCACCCTCACTTTCTCATAGAAGGACACCAGGGCCACGGCCATGGCCGTGGAGGTGTCCCCCTGAACCACGACGAGATCGGGCTGCCACTTTTCGAGGAGAGGGGGAAACTGAGTCGCCACCTGGGCCAGAATGCGGGCCGGCGATTGATTCTCTTCCATGATGCCCAGATCGAAATCCGGGGGAGGAATGAGCTCTTTGACGTCCTGGAAAAGTTCGTCATGCTGACCCGTAAGTACAGTGGTGAACGGGATGTGCCGGCGGGAGAGTTCCGACACCGTTGATGCGACCTTGATGACTTCCGGACGGGTCCCGAAACAGACCATCACCCGGGGCGTCATGGCGCCCTCTTGCAGGCTTCAGGCACTGGTGGCCGACGGACCGACGTTTTCGCCAAACTGACTCTCATACAGCTTTCTGTAAGTTCCGTCTTCTTTCAACAGCTCCTCGTGCGTCCCCGATTCGACGATTTGACCGTCCTTGAGAACAATGATCCTGTCGGCGTTTACCACCGTGGAGAGGCGGTGGGCT
>JBHIEY010000001.1:0-50054 GCA_046861835.1 Fidelibacterota bacterium
GGGCGATGCAGAAGACCATGAGGACGAGCGGCACCGAAACGTTGAGTGTTTCCGCCAATATTTTCGTGGGTCAGACAGAAGCCCCTCTTATGGTGCGCCCCTTTGTGGCCACCATGACGCGGTCAGAATTGATGGCGGTGATGACCGGCGGCTTCGCCACCGTTGCCGGAGGGGTCATGGCCATCTACGTGAAGATGTTAAGCGATGTGCCGGGCATAGCCGGTCATCTCATGGGTGCCTCCATCATGAGTGCTCCGGCAGCCCTGGTGATGGCCAAGGTGATCTATCCCGAAACGGAGGAATCGGAAACGCTGGGAGAATTGAAAATCGCTGTGGAAAAAGTTGATGATAATGCCGTGGAGGCCCTGGCCCGGGGGGCCACCAGCGGAATGACGTTGGCCGCCAACGTGGCGGCCATGCTCGTGGCCTTCGTGGCCATGGTGGCCATGATCAATTTCCTTCTGGGTCTCGGTGGACTCTCTCTTCAGGAGATACTGGGTTACATGTTCCGGCCCCTGGCGTGGACCCTGGGCGTCCCCTGGCATGAGGCGGATACGCTGGGAGCCCTCATGGGCGAAAAACTGGTCCTGACAGAACTCATTGCCTATAGCGATTTGAGCGAGCTGCGGGCCGCCCAGGCTGTCTCGGACCGCACCGCCATTATCGCCAGCTACGCCCTCTGCGGCTTTGCCAACTTCGCGTCGGTGGGAATTCAGCTCGGGGGGATAGGAGCCATTGCCCCCAGTCGAAGAAAAGATCTGGCAAAGCTGGGAATGAAAGCCATGATAGCGGGAGCCCTCGCCTCCTGGATGACTGCCAGCGTCGCCGGAATACTCGTGTAAGGTCACGTTCCGTTATGAGATTGGTGCTACTGGGACCCCCGGGAATAGGGAAAGGGACACAGGCCAGGGTCCTGGCCCGGCGCTATTCCCTCGTCCACCTCTCCACCGGGGATATTCTGAGAAGTGAAATGACCGGAGAGACCGAACTGGGACGCCTGGCCCGCCGCTTTATCGACCGGGGAAAACTCGTGCCCGACAACATTATGCTGGACATGATGACCCGGCGGCTCAAACAGGATGACGTCCGCCGGGGGTACATTCTTGACGGATTTCCTCGGACTGTGTCTCAGGCCGAGGGTCTCGATTCCCTTCTCAACGACCTCCATCAGGCCCTGGATGCCGTCATCGCCCTGGAGGGGAGCGAGGAACTCGTGGTGGAAAGGCTCTCGAACCGCCGCACATGCCGCGGATGCGGTGCCATCACGAACCTCATCACCCGCCCTCCGGCAACGGAGGGACGGTGCCACGTGTGCGGCGGGGAACTGTATCAAAGAGGCGATGACGAGCCCGCGGTTGTCCGAAAACGGCTTGCCGTTTACCGCCGTCAGACAGAGCCCCTCATAGGCCATTACGGGCGTCAGTCCCTGCTGAAGAGGGTGGACGGGTCGGGAAGCGTCGAGGAGGTAACCGAAAAGATCATCCACATCCTGTTCTAACAGCGCCGGGAGAAACACCATGCTGAAGGTAGGTATCACCGGGGGCATCGGCAGCGGCAAGAGCCTCGCCAGTCAGAGAATGAGGGAACTGGGTGCCGTCGTGTTCGACGCCGATTATGAGGCCAAGAAAATCCTGAGGGAAAACCGGAATGTTCAGGAAGATCTGATTCAGGAATTCGGAACAGACATTCTCAATCCTGATGGAACCATCAGCGAGAGAAAGCTGGCCATGACCGGTTTTGCCAACGAAGAAAATCAGGCCATTTTGAACGCCGTCATCCATCCCTACGTCTTCGACGAAATCGACCGCCAGTACGAATCGGCAAGGGAACAGGGGAAAGGACCCATCTTTGTGGTGGATGCCGCCCTCATCTACGAATCGGGTCTGGACCAGCATCTGGACTACGTGATTGTGGTAACGGCACAGTACGGACTCCGGATGAAACGGGCCCTTCAGAAGGGAAAACTCTCCCGGGAGGAGATTCAAAAGCGGATGCACCTCCAGCTGCCTGAAGAGTCCAAAGTACGAATGGCCGACTATGTCGTGGACAACAACAGGTCCCAGGAAGACCTCATCAAGCAGGTGGATGCAATCTTCAGGGAACTCGTTTGAAGATGAACTCCACACCACTACCATGACCTCTCCCAGACGCTTCGGAGCCTTCCAGGGCGTCTTCACGCCCACCACTCTTACCATCCTCGGGGTCATCATGTATCTGAGGCTGGGATGGGTGGTAGGGAACGCGGGATTCGGCGGCGCCCTGGTGATCATTCTCCTGGCCAAACTGGTGACCATCACCACGGGGCTTGCCATGTCCTCCATGACCACCAACATACGAATCGGTGCGGGAGGCTCCTACGCCATCATTTCCCGGTCTCTTGGGCTGGAAATTGGGGGAGCGGTGGGCATTCCCCTCTACTTTTCCCTGACCCTGGGCGCGGCGATGTATATCGTGGGCTTCACGGAAGGGTGGCTGGCCATTTTCCCCCATCACAATCCCCTGGTCATCAAAACGGTTACCCTGGCAATCCTTATGGTCATCTCCTATATCGGTGCCTACGTGGCGTTGAAGATCCAGTATGTGATTCTCGCCATCATCGTGGCTTCTCTTGTCTCGCTTCTTCTCGGTTCGGGGGATGGGAATGCCCAAATCGTCATGTGGGGATCCTTCCCGAAGGCATCCTTCTGGCATGTATTCGCCATCTTCTTTCCTGCCGTCACCGGCATTGAAGCGGGGGCCGCCATGTCGGGAGACCTGAAGGATCCCAAGCGGAGCCTTCCTCTCGGCATCCTGTCGGCCATCGGTGTCTCCCTGGTTATCTACGTGGGGTTGGCCCTCTGGTATGACCGGTACGTTCCCCGGGATCAGCTCTTGACCAATTACACCGTGATGATGGATGTGGCCCGGTGGCGCGCCGTGGTGATCGGGGCCCTTCTGGGGGCGTCCCTTTCGTCGGCGCTGGGAAGCATTCTGGGCGGTCCAAGGACCCTCATGGCGCTGGGTCAGCACAAGGTGGTCCCCTTGAGCAAATACTTTGCCCGCCGCAGCGAAACGGGTGAGCCCCGGTTTTCCATCGTTTTTACGGCTCTCGTCATTTTGGTCAGCCTCATACTGGGTGAACTCAATACCATCGCCCCTCTCCTCACCATGTTTTTCCTGATTACCTACGGGACCATCAATGCCGCCGTCTTTATTGAGAAGAAAATCGGCATCCCCTCCTACCGTCCAAGCTTCGATATTCCCCTGGTGGTTCCGTTCATCGGTGCCGCCTGGTGTTTTGTGGCCATGCTCCTCATCAATCCCATCTTTGCGGGCGTGAGTGTGGTCATCATCGGATTCGTTTACCTCTGGCAGGTTCGTCTGGGACATACCGCCCCCTGGGGCGACGTGAGGGCGGGCGTCTTTACGGCCGTCGCCGAATGGGCCGTCCGGATGGCTTCCCTCATGCCCCGAACGGCCAAAACCTGGAAACCGAACCTGATGGTTCCCGTGGAGGATCCCGGGAAATGGAAGATGAGAATGGACTTTATCCGGGACATCGTATTCCCCAAGGGAAGTGTCCGGATTCTCAGCGTACGGATTGGAACCCGCGGGGTGAGGGACCGGGTTAACCAGATGGTCAGTCAGCTCTTCGGCAGGGAGTCTCAGGCTGAGCCCACCTCCGAGGATGAGGAAGTGAAAAAGGACCTTGCCAGACTGGTCGAACCGTTGAAACACGAGGGAATCCTGGCCGTCAGCACCCTCATCGATGCCAATCATTTTCTCGAGGGAATCAGTATCGTCACTCAGACCATGCGCGACATGCCGCTCCCTCCCAATGTCATGTTTCTCTCCATGAGCGACGACCCGGAAAAGGACCAGAGGCTGAAACAACTGATCTCCATTGCCGTTCGTGAAGAACTGGGGATTATTGTCCTGAACCGGCACTCGGACAAGGGGTTCGGCGATAAGAAAACGATTAACCTCTGGATGAGAGGGGGCAGCCCCAACCGGAACCTGTCACTCCTCACCGCCCTTCAACTGGAACGAAACTGGAACGGCCATCTTCGTCTGATTCGCGTGGTGGCCGATCCCCGTGACATCAAGAAAGCCCGCATTGGACTCCGCCGGGTTGCCCTTCGCGGCCGCCTCCCCGTGGAGGTGGAACAACAGGTGCTGGAAGGGAACTTCATGGATATCCTTTCCCGGCCCCCGGAGGCCGACATAAACATATTCGGCATGTCGTCGGATCTGGACGTTGACGTAATGCACACGTTCACCCGAACCTGCGACACGGCCTGTCTGTTCGTCCGGGACTCCGGGCAGGAAAGCGCCCTTGTATAGGAAATGTCTCTACGGGAACGATTCACCTATCACCTCCTCCGTCTGGCCCGTACCATCTCTCTCCATTTTTCCAGCCGGACGGCGGCCAGAGTGGGACGGCGTATCGGCTCCTTCCTCTTCTTCCGTCTCCCCCTCAGAAAAGAAGAGGCCCTCAGACACCTCACCGTGGCCTTTCCCGGCCACGATATGACCACCCGCCTTCGTCTGCTCAAACAAGTCTACATCCACTTCGGACAGATGGCGATGGACCTGTTGAGATTGGAGGCCATAGACCTGGACAGCGACATTATCGTGGAAAACCTCCAGTGTCTCGACGGGGCGATGAAAGAAAATAAGGGGGTGATTCTTCTCTCCGGACACCTGGGAAACTGGGAGCTGATCCCCGCCTGGTGCGGCCATAACGGCTATCCCATGTACCCCGTGGTCAAAAGGCAGAAGAACAGAGGGGCCAACAGATTCCTGATGGAACTGAGACGGAAAACGGGATCCGTTCCCGTGTACCGCACCATCTCATCCCTCGAAATGATCCGGATCCTGAGAGAACGGAACATTCTCGCCCTCGCCAGCGACCAGCATGCCCGCAAGGGGGGAATCCCGGTGACCTTCTTCGGCCTCCCCGCCTCCACGGCCCGGGGCCTGGCCATTTTTCACCTGAGAACGGGAGCTCCCCTCGTTCTCGCCTACTGCCGCCGGACCCGGACCGGGAGATACCACCTGAAATTCCAGGACGTCCCCACAGGAGATAACGGTGCCGAACCGGTCTCGACCATTACCCAACGGTTCACCTCCCTGCTGGAAAGGGAAATCCGCTCGTATCCGGAACAGTATTTCTGGTTCCACCGCCGATGGAAAATCAAACCGGCGGAAAGCCGGTCAACCTGTGGCGAAGGTACGTAAATTAGCCTCTCCCGACTGCCTTGGCACGGCAGAGGAGGTGATACGGGAAGGGGGGATTCTCGTTTATCCCACCGATACCCTCTACGGACTGGGGGTCGATCCCCGGAACCGGTCGGCACTTGAGCGCTTAAGCCGGATAAAGGGCCGACAAGGGCCGTGGAGTATTGCCGTGGCTGGATTCGAAATGCTCGAAACCTACGGGGAGATACCCCCTGATAAGAGGGAGTTTGTGAGTTCCCATCTTCCGGGAAGGGTCACTGTGATTCTAAAAGCCCGGAAATCGGATCTTTCACCCGCCGTTCTGGGTCCCCGCCTGACCGTAGGAATCCGGATACCGGGTCATCCGTTTCCCGTGAGACTTACCGAAAGACTCCGCTTCCCTATCACCACCACGAGCGTGAATCGCACGGGAAAGATCCCTCTGAACGATCCCGCCGCCATTCTCAATCAGTTCGGGGATGAGGTGGACCTGATCGTTGACGGGGGTCGTCTCCCGCCCTCGGCAGGATCCCGCATTTACAATCTGTCGGGGAAAGACATTACCGTGGTTCGCAACCCGTCATGAAGGGATCTCTCCTTTTGGCCTCGGCCATGGTATGGTTTCCTCTGGTCCCCCGGGCCCAGATCCCCCTCCCTTTGGAGGTGGGGGAAACCCTTCATTATGAATCGAGGATTAACCTGATCCCCGCGGGGTCGGCCCGGCTCGAGGTATCGGCCCTCGAAGCCCTCGACGGCGACTCGGTGTACCACATCGTCTTCTCCGTACAAACAAACCCCGTTCTGGACCGCATATTCAAGATCCGGGACAGGATCGAAACCTGGATTGACGCGAAAGGGTTGTTCACCCGAAAGTTCGCCAAGAAGATCAGGGAGGGCAACTACCGCCACCAGTTCTCCGCCACGATAAACTACGAAGATTCGGTGGTGACGACGGCAAGAGATTCGTTTTCCATCGACCGGGAACTGAGGGATCCCTACTCCCTGTTTTACTACCTGAGGACACTCCCTCTTAATGTGGGGGATCTCCTGGGCTTTACCACCTTCGACAACGGGGAATTCATCGATTTCCAGGTCACGGTTCACCACCGGGAATCGGTCCGGGTTCCCGCCGGTGTATTCCGCTGTCTGGTCATCGAGCCCTTCAAGGAGGGAGCCTCTCTTTTGAAGAATGAGGGGGACATGACCATATGGTTGAGCGATGATGACCAGCGGCTTCCCGTGAAGATCGTTTCGAGAGCCAAATTCGGCTCCATGGTTTTCAAACTAAAATCTCTTAGTCGGCGGGATCCGGAACCGGTGCTCAGGGGAGCCACCCCACCCGGCTCAGGTCATTATAGATGACCACCAGTATCAGGAGGAACAACAGGGCCATTCCCGCCTGCTGGATTATCATTCTGGCCTTCACGGAAATTCGGTGGCGCGACAGCGACTCAATAAGAATAATGAGGAGATGGCCCCCGTCCAGACCGGGGATGGGGACCAGGTTGATAAAGGCAAGATGGACGCTGATGATTGCCAGAAGAGATAACAGATCGACCAGCCCTGCCTGGGCCGCCTGGCCCGCAAGTTGAGCGATCAGGATGGGGCCTCCTATCTCCCGGATGGAGGCCTCACCCGTCACGATCATCTTCAGGGAGTTAACGATAATGGCGAACCACGCCCCCGTCCTCAGGAAACCTTCTCTTATCGAGGCCAACGGCCCCACATCCCGGAATTCATAACCCGGGTGAATTCCAATGATACCGAGTTCTTCCACTTTCCCTTGAACCGGCATGCGGTCCCGACGGGTGGTGATCTCCGCCGAGTTGAGTTCTCCGTCCCGGCGCCAGGTAACCCGGAGGGTTTCCAGAGGGCGACTGTGAATGATGTCTGCCATCTGTTTCCAGCTTTCCACCTGAGTGCCGTCAATGGCCACGATGGTGTCCCCCGGCTGGATACCTGCTGCCGCGGCGGGGAAATCGGGAACCACCTGTCCCACCACGGGCCGGTCGGAAGGCTCAGGAATCCCCAGGGAAAAGGTCAGAATTGAAAAGACGGCAACGGCCAGAAGAAGGTTCATCACGACGCCGGCAGACATAACCCAGATCTGCTCCAGGTTGGTCTTTGAAGAGAGCTCGTCCGGCGATCCCTCGATTCGATTATCGAGACTTTCGTCGATAGTCCCGGCCATTTTCACATACCCGCCCAGGGGGATGAGTCCCAGAGAATACTCCGTACGGCTGGGCCGGATGAGGGGCCGGGAAATGGTCTTTTCCACAACGGGTGCCCACATCACGTTTCCGGACGAACCCTTTTTGAAGAAGAAAAACCTGAATACCCACCCGGAAGGGGTGGAGGTGAACGAGACAATCCTGGGAGGAAACAGGAGCGAAAACCTGTCGACACGCACTCCCACCGACCGGGCGGCCAGAAAGTGACCCACCTCGTGGACAAGGATGAGACCTGCCAGAACGAATACTATCCCCAGAACGGTGGTCATACGGTTGTCCTTTCCTCCATCCGCTTGACGACATATCTTTCCCCCCACGACTCAAGTCCCAGAAGGTCCTCCAGGGCCGGTTCCCTGCTAAAGGGGTGGTCCCTCACGGCATCCCCGACGATTTCCGCGATGTCCAGGAAGGAAATACTCCCTTCAAGAAAATGCCGGACGGCCTGATCATTGGCCACGTTCAGGCAGGCAGGGGCGGTTCCCCCTCTTTCCAGACATTCATAGGCGAGAGCAATTAACGGAAACTTTTCCAGATCCGGTTCTTCGAACGTAAGGGGGGAGTGGTCTGGAAAACTCATTTTCTCCCATGCCGCCTCCCGCCGTTCGGGAAACGTAAGGGCATACTGAATAGGAATTCTCATATCGGGAAGGCCCAACTGGGCCTTGATGGAGCCGTCGATGAATTCCACCATGCTGTGAATGATGGATTGGGGGTGCACCACAATATCAATCCGGCTCCCGTCCAGCCCGAACAACCAGTGGGCTTCGATGACCTCCAGACCCTTGTTCATCATGGTGGCCGAGTCGATGGTGATTTTGTTGCCCATCTTCCAGTTCGGATGGGTGAGAGCCTCCTGGACGGTAATGCGGGAAAAATCTTCCAGCGGCCTTGTCCGGAAGGGACCGCCGGAACCCGTCAGGATGAGTCGCCTCACCCGGTTCAGGTCCTCCCCCATGAGGCACTGCCAGATGGCGCTGTGCTCACTGTCCACGGGATAGATATGGGCACCCGTCTTGCTTTTCAGCCTATCGATCAGGGCACCGGCCATTACCAGGCTTTCCTTGTTGCTCAGAGCCACATCGACGCCGGCACCGATGGCTCTGACTGTCGGTTCCATACCCGGACTCCCCACCAGGCCGTTCAGCACGATATCGACGTCATCCCGTCCCGCGATCTCTAACAGTCCTGCCCGTCCTGGAAGCACCTCAATGCCCGTTCCCGCCAGGGCCGTGGCCACCTCCCGGGCGGCCGCAGAATCGACGGCGGCCACACCCTTCGGGTGGTACTTCCGGGCCTGCTCTATGAGCAGGCCCGCGTTGGTGGCCGCCGTCAGGTACCGAACGGAAAGGTCGCCGGACAGACCGTCCACCACGTTCAGGGCATTCCGCCCTATCGATCCTGTGGAACCCAGCAGTGAAATGGACCTCGCCATCACCCGATGAGCTTGTGAACACCGATGGCAATACCCAGGACGGAAGGCCCCACACTCCCCTCAAGAGACCCTTCCAGGTCCGGCCCCACCCGGCGCCGTACTCCAAAAAAAATGGAGTTTATCTCCCCTTCCATTCTTGTATTCAAGTTTAGTCCGGGATCGACGTTATGAACATGGATCCCCGCCGCGAAGGTATTCAGGCCAAATCCGGCCCACCCCTCCCAGCCGCGGTAATTTATCCTTCTGGAGACTCCCGCATCAACGGTTTTCAAGAAGAAATCGTCGGGACCCTGAAGCGTCCCCATGAGAACGTGTAGCATCCACGTCCAGGTTCTCTCCTTCCCCGGAGACAGCTTCAGGTTCAGACCGTACCGGGTCAGAATCACCACATCTCCCCGGGACAGAAATCCGGAGTAGAGGCCATTCAGCGCCAGATTGGATGTCACCCTGTAATGGCCGTACAGAGCCGGGATAATCCCGGGCTTCCCTCCGCCCAGGGAAAGATCCGGAACCCCCCCGTGACCCCCGCCGGCGAGAAGAATTCCCACCGCCATCCGGTGAGTCGACGACGGCGAGGGGATCCCTCCAAGGGCGGTCTGAAGGGTCAATGTGGCAAAGAAAGGGCGGGCACGACTGCGAAAGTCCGGGCCCACCCAGGAATCGATGGCGTAATCGGGCTGTTGAGCCGGGAGATTCAAGGGATGGAGAACGGCCAGAAAAAGGAAACAGGGAGAGAAGAGCCTAAATAAGGCCCCTCTCACTCGATTTGATGAAAGCAATGATACCCCGGATTTCCCTGGTCTGGGGCAGGGTCGACTCGATTTCCTTCAGGGCCTGTCCCCTGTTGAGGGATGAGTGATAAATCAGCTTGTAAGCTCTCTTGATGTCCCGGCGGGTTTCGTCGCTGAATCCCCTCCTTTTGAGACCCAGGGAGTTGATCCCGGAAAACCGCAAGGGCTCCCCCGCCGCCATGACGTACGGGGGAACATCCTGAACCGCCCGGAATCCCCCTCCAATGAAGGCGTGTTCTCCAATCCTGCAGAACTGATGAACGGCCACCATGCCTCCGATGGTTGCCCATGACCCCACCCATACATGCCCTCCAAGTTGAACCCCGTTGGTCAGGATCACGTGGTCACCCACATGGCAGTCGTGACCCACGTGGACATACGCCATCAGATAGGACCCCTCGCCGACCTCCGTCTTGCCCCGGGCCCGGGTTCCCCTGTGAATGGTCACAAACTCCCGGATAGTGACGTCGTCCCCGATCTGAACCCGGGTATCCTCTCCCCCAAACTTGAGATCCTGAGGGATTTCACCGATAACGGCTCCGTGCATCACCCGGCATCGTTTCCCCAGCCGGGTTCCCGTGCACAGCGTCGCATGATTGCCGATCCGTGAGTCATCACCGATCTCCACCCCTCCCTGGATCACCGTATAGGGACCGATCTCGACATTGGAACCGAGGACCGCCGAGGGATCCACCACGGCGGTGGGATGTACCCCGGTGACGATTCCTACTCCTCCCCGCCTGCCTCCGGCACCCGGGGGCCGGCAGACCTGTCGCCAATGGTGGCCAGGAAAACCGTTTCCGCCACCAGATCATCCCCCACGAAGGCCTTCCCCTCGATCTTGCACGAACCCAGTCTGAACTTAAGAAGTTTCAGTTCGAACCTGAGCTGGTCCCCCGGCGTCACGGGCCGGCGAAACCTGGCTCCCTCGATGCGGGAAAGGTACATGATTTTGTTTTCCGGTTCGTCCACGGCGTGCAGGAGAAGGAATCCCCCGGCCTGGGCCATCCCCTCCAGGATCAACACCCCGGGCATGATGGCCCTCCCGGGAAAATGACCCTGGAAATAGGGTTCGTTGATGGAGACGTTCTTGATGGCTACCAGCGATTCCCCCGGCGTGATCTCCACGATCCTGTCCACCAGAAGAAAGGGGTAGCGATGAGGAATGATTTGTTGTATGGCATCTATGTCAAGCATGGCTCCAACTCATTTCCCGGATCCGCCTCACCACTTCCACGTGTGAGGCGTGACCCGACCGGGTGGCAATCACATGACCCTCAAGGGGTATTCTCAGAAGGGCCAGATCCCCCATGAGATCCAGAACTTTGTGCCTCACGGGCTCGTCGCTAAACCTCAGAGGGGTTCCCTGAAGGATACCGTTTCCCCCCACAACGATGTCCGTGTCGATCTGAAACAGGGACTTGAGGCGGCGAATCTCCCTCTCATCCAGCTCCCGGTCAACGATAACAATGGCGTTGTCAAGGTTTCCCCCTTTTGCCAGACCCTTCCGCCTCAGTTCATTCAGCTCACTCAGGAAACAATAGGTCCGGGCCGGGGCGATCTGGTCGGGGAAATCGTCCAGGGAAGCCATGGTGAATGTCTGATACCCCGGCACGGGATGGTCATATTCGAGGGTGCATGTCACGCGGAAACCGGGGAAGGGAATCACATCGATGGACGTCCCCGTATCGTGCCGGAAATAGTTCACGGCCTCTTCAATCTTGAGAACCTGTCTCGGGGCACTCTGACGGACGATTCCGGCTTCTAAGAGGGCTTCCACGAAACCTCTTGCACTACCGTCGAGAGCCGGCGGTTCCCTGTGGGTCAGTTCCACCCGGATGTTGTCGATCTCCAGCCCTGTCACGGCCGCCAGAAGGTGTTCCACCGTATGGACCGTGACCTCTCCGGATGAGAGGACGGTTCCCCGGGAAACACCGGCAACCCGGTTGACATCGGCCTCGAGTTCCGGACTCCCGGGGAGATCCGGCCTGACGAAGCGGATACCGCTGTTTTCCGGTGCAGGCCGGAAAGTAACGGAGGTCTCCGCCCCCGTATGGAGACCTTTTCCCGAGAGGTCGACCGGACGGCCGATAGTGTGTTGGTGACGCTTCATCCCCCGGCTTTCAGGCGGGAGACCTCAGACTCCAGTTCTCTGATTTTTCTCACCAGTTCGGGCAGACGCCTCACCAGGGCATCCAGCCGGCGTTTCTCCCGGATGTCCCGGGCGGGCATACCGGCATACGTCTTGTCTCCGGGCACCGACTTGGTAATTCCTGCTTTGGCCGCCACCCGGGCGCCAGCACCCACCTCCACGTGGTCAACCACTCCCGATTGACCGGCAAATACGACGTAATCCCCGATGACCGTACTGCCGGCGATGCCCACCTGCCCGGTCACCAGGCATCCCCTGCCCAGTCTCACGTTGTGGGCAATGTGAACCAGGTTGTCCAGTTTGGAACCGTCCCCGATGACGGTATCTCCCAGGGTGCCGCGATCGATGGCACAATTGGCACCGATTTCCGCATCGTTTCCAATAACCACCCGTCCAATCTGGCTGATCTTGTGGTGAATACCGTCCTCCGTCTCATATCCGAAACCCCGGCTGCCGATGACGGTACCGCTGTGAATAACCACGCGCTCTCCGATGACGGAGTGGGGGTAGATGCAAACGTGATATTTGAGTTCGGTCTCCCTGCCGATCGTTGATCCGTGGCCCACGTACGAATGGGGACCGATTATGGCATTATCTCCCAGAACCGATCCCTCTTCCACCACGGCATAGGCTCCCACGCCCACGCCGGCACCCACCTTAACCCCGGGGGCAACCCTGGCGGTGGGATGAATCTCCTTCGGTACGGGAATGACGGGGGCAAAATGATCCATGATTCTCGAAAAAGAGAGGGCGGGATTGTCTACCCGGATGGCATTTATGTGGCCCACTTCCTCGTCTCTGGTGACCACCACTGCCGAGGCTTTGGTCGTCTTGAGGAATTTGCGGTAACGGGGATCGTGAAGGAACGAAATGGAGCCCGGTGATGCCCGGTGAAGTTCGGCCACCCCTTTGATGTCCACATCAGGATCCCCCACGATTTCGCCGTGCACCAGGGCGGCCAGTTCCCTGAGGGTGGCCAACGACTAATTACCTTCTTCGGGTTCGGTTTCGCTCAATCTCCGGAGTTCGTGCAGGACGTCATCGGTTAGATTGTGCGTCGGCTTGCCATACAGAAGGGCCATGGAATCAAACACATAGTCATACCCCCCTGCTATGGCAACCGTGTTCACCGCCCGCTGAACCTTCTGAATGATTTCCGTCTCCAGCTTGAGTTGCTTCTGGTACAGCTCCCCTTCCGGACCCACTTTCTGCACCTGAAAATCTTGAACTTTTTGCTCCAGAGTCGCGATTTCCTGTTCCTTCTCCTGTCTCCATTCCGGCGAACTCATCAGACGCTGGGTCTCAAATACCCTGCGCAGACTGTCCAGCCGGTCGGTCATGGTTTGAAATTCGTACTGCACCTTCCGGAATTCCAGCTGGAGTTCACCTTCCGCTTTCTTGAATTCCTCGTACTCGGCCCGGATCCTGTCGGACTGCACAAAACCCACTTTTATCTGCCCGAATCCCAGTGCCGGGACGGCAATTCCGAAGAAAAGCGTTTTCCACCTTGTCGACGACTTCACGTTCACCTCCGATCAAGTTGAAAGGCGTTGGATTGGGATAACCTCTCCGGCATGCGGCCGGAATTTACAACCGGATAACCCTAAAAGGGCATCCCAAACAATACGTGGAAGTTCCACCCCTCCGGTGAGGCTTCCGTGGCGGGAACGTCGTCAAATCCGTAGCCCAGATCAAATCCCAGCATTCCTAACATGGGCATGAACATGCGAATGCCCGCCCCGGCCGACCGCTTGAGGTCGAACGGGTCGGTTTCGGAGAAATCCTTCCAGACGTTCCCCATTTCGGCGAAGAGCAGACCGTAAACGGTGGGATTTTCCGAAAAGGGAACACGGAACTCCACCATGTACTTGAGCATCACGTTGCCGCCCAGGGGACGCTGGTCATAGGGCCCCACCGTGTTGTCCCGGTAACCTCTCAGGAGAATACCAAAAGGGATGCCGCTGCCCCCCATGATGAACTTGTCATCGATGGGGATGATGGAGCGGGTGCCCGGACCCGACGAAAGACGCTCGATGGCCCCCATCTGCAGCGAACTCATCAACGCCGTCTTCCAGAAGGGAGAGGTAAACCATTCGAACATCAGAACATGCTTGTGAAAACTCTCATGAACGGTAAGCCACGGCCCGCTTAACGGCCCGCCCGACAGGGTGGATGTCCAGCGGAACGTGGAACCCATGGAGGGGAATTCGGGGTGGTTACGGCTGTCCCGGGATACCACCTGGGTGATGCTCAAACCGACCGTTTCCTTGAACCCGCTTACGTAGCGTTGAAGGTCTTCTTCCGACCCCCGGTAAGAACTCTTGGACGCCTGAATCATCCATGAGGATCTGAAGAAATTGTCGGGCCATTTCAGTCGCCGTCCCCACCGGACCGAGCCGCCCACCACTTCCCGGTCGAGGGGAAAACTGTAGATGGCGCTCTGGCCACGGAGGTAGTAGAAAGCCGAAAACCCCACAAGGTTGGGCGTGTCGTTCACCATGGGATCGGTGAAACTCAGGGACAAAGAGCGGTAACGGGATGCCCTTTCCCGGGAATAGATGCTGTACTGCGTCCCCTGCTGAAAGTTGAAGGCCAGCTGCTGTCCCATCCCCCGGAAATTGTTGAACTGAACCCCTGCTCCCCCGGTGATCCCGTATTCGCCGGTGAATCCAATGGAAGCGTTGGCCTGGTCGGACGATTTCTCCTCCACCGTAATCTCCAGATCCACCTCGTTATCGGACACGGGAACAACATCGGGTCTGACGTCGGAGAAATAGTTCAGTATGAATATCTCTCTCATGCTCCGCATCAGGAGATCCCGGTTGAAAATGTCCCCGGGCAAAATCTTCAATTCCCTTCGGATCACGTTTTCCCTTGTCTTGGTATTTCCGGCGATATCGATCTTCCTCACGGAGACCTGATGATTCTCTGTCACCACAAAGTGAACGTCCAGGGAATCATCCCCCACGGGCTTCATCTGGGGATCAATACCGCTGTAGATGTAGCCGTTATCCATGTAGAGATTCAAGACCCGCTCAAATACGGCCTTGTTAAATTCCTCCTCGTCATACAGGTCCCCCTTTTTCAGACCGAGGGCCCGCTGCAAGCGGGAATCGTCGTACAGGGTGTTCCCCTCCCAGCTGAAATCCCGCAGGAAGTAGGGGTGCCCTTCGTAGAGATCAAACTGGATGACCATTCCCTTACCGTTGCCGGTGTACGCAATGGAATCGGAGAGGATCCGGAAATCCTTGTATCCGTGATTGCGATAAAAGGAGGTCAGAAGAGTCTTGTCCTCGTCATATTTTTCCCTGTCGAAAGACGACCGCCAGAACAGGTACCATCGCTGCTGTTTGGTCCCTTTCAATTGCCGCCGGAGCTTCCTGGCCGAAAACGCCTCGTTCCCGGTGAACCGGATCTCCCGGATCTTAACTTTCCGGTTCTCATCAATATGAAAGGTCAAGACCTTTTCATACGGGGAAGACCCGTCCGTCAATTCCGATGTCACTTCGGCCCTTAGATATCCATCTTCCGCAAAGAGTCGCTTGATTTTCTCCTCTGCTTCCTTCAAGAGGTGGGGCCGGATCCTCTGACCCGGTGTCAGGTTTAGCTCTTCTTCTAACTCCTTTCGCTTCTTCTTTCCTCCATCGAACTTCACCGCTTCCAGGATGGGATTCTCTTCCACCATGATGGTGATAAATATCCCCTCGGGCGTTTCCCGGTCGAGACGAATCTGAACATCCGAAAAGAGGCCCGTTTCCCACAGCTTTTTCACCGCCCGGGAAAAATCTCCGGGCATGACGGTACTCCCCTCCACCAGTCCCGACGTATACGTGATCACCCGGGGTGAGGTGGTTTCATTGCCTTCCAGGTTGACCTCAAGTAGCCGGATAGGTTCGGCCGTCTGAGCGAGTAGGTGAGCTCCGAACAGGACCCAAAGGGCCGAAATTCCGATCCAACGCATCATGCGGCCTCCCCCTTCTGGCTGTCATGCTTCGTCAAGCTCAGCATGACAGGGGGAAAGTCACCCTCAAGCCTCTGTGTCACCCTGAGCCTCTTACTGTAACTCTCGAGCCCCTGTGTCACCCTGAGCCTCCTACTGTCACCCTGAGCCTCCTGAGCTTGTCGAAGGACGAAGGGTGACCCACCTGAGAAATGAACGCATCACAGAGCCTCCGTTTTCATCTGTTCGCTCACCCTTCCAAAACGCCTCTCCCGGCACTGATAATCGAGAATGGCCTCGTACAGTTCCGCCCTCCGGAAAGCGGGCCAATGCACGGGGGTGATATACAATTCCGAATAGGCCAGCTGCCAGAGAAGAAAATTGCTGATCCTGTGCTCCCCGCTGGTCCGGATCACCATGTCCGGATCGGGAATGCCGGCGGTGTAGAGGTGACGGCTGAAGATGGCTTCGGAGAGCTTATCAGGCGAGAGGGATCCCCGGGCTACCTTCCGGCAGATTTCCCGGAGGGCATCGAGGATCTCGGTCCGGCCCCCATAGTTCAGTGCGAGAACCAGGTTCAGTCCGGTGTTTCCCGCCGTCCGGCGGATCCCCTCCTGCAACTCCTCCCGGGGCCCGGCGGGCAACTCCCCCAGGCGACCGATGACCCGGAGACGGACATTGTTGTCCATCAGCTCATCAATCTCTTTCCGGATGGTTTCCACCAGGAGATTCATGAGAGCCGACACCTCTGTCACGGGCCGGGCCCAATTCTCCTGGGAAAATGTGTAGAGGGTGAGATAATCGATCCCCAGTTCGCCGCAGGCCCGGGTAATCTCGCGGACAGAATTTATCCCCTCCCGGTGACCTGCGATCCGGGGCAGACTGCGGGCCTTCGCCCACCGTCCGTTACCATCCATGATGATGGCAATATGGCGGGGAAGGTTTCCCTTTTCCTTTATCCTCGACTTCAGCTCTTCAACGGTGGGATTCATGCCACTTTTAATCAAGTTAATGGCCGCCGTTTCGAATGTCAAGATCGGGCTGCGACGTCATGGTACACCGTCTTCAACTCACGGAACGTGTTTCGGTTTCGTACAATTCGGCCGTATGATGGTCAAATTTCCCGATGGTTTCCGGAACGGAACGAAACCCCCGGAATTCGGCACCGCACCGATAGCACACCACCACATCCGGAACTCTCCGGTACAGAATCCAATCGGCAAGAATCAATACGGGGAGACTCACTCCGTAGGTAAACGGAACCAGAACCGCCCCAAGAAGAACAATCAGACACCCCAGAACCTGATTGAAGTCTTTCCGGCGGTAGAACTTCCTGGTCCGGCAATGTGGACACCGGGAAAAGGTCCATTCAGACGATGAAACCGTCACCCTTTCCTTCCCGCAATGAGGACACAGGATCTCTCCTTCCCTCACCGGCTCACGGTAGTACCGCCCGCAGGCGGAACACTCCTTCCCTATGGATGGAGCGGTCATCTACCCTGAATCCTTGACCACAGAGCCACTGAGTACACAGAGAAGACTAAGTACATACACTCTGTGCTCTCCGTGGTTGATGAATGAATCAAGCTACAACAGAAGTCCGTACTGCAGGGCATAAAACTTATAGAAGAGATCCCCCATCACCACCGATATGACTACAATATACAGAAGGCCGGTGGCCGATTGAGTGGACCGGATGGCGATGGTTTTCAACGCCAGGACGCACACCCCCAAAGGGATGACGGTTCCGAACAGGAGGGCAAAAAAGAGAAAGAAACCGTCGAACGACTGAATAAAGTCGATCACGGAGATCACCTGGCCTTCCAGCTGTACGTCACCGCCCGCCACCGTGACCGCGTCCCATACCCCCCGGATAACCAGAAGCGATACCAACCATCCTACCGACCGCCGGAAAAGGACGATGGGCAGTCCGGGCACGTTTAGATACCAGTGCCCCAGGACCATCGAGAAGACGGCACCGGAAAGGATCAAACCGGCCACCACCCACACGGCCCACCACAACAGATTCGCCCCGATGACTTCGGTAAGAACCTCACCATATACGATAAGGCCCAGGACCGGCGGCACCGATACCACCCATGCCACGGCCCTCGAACGGTTCCAGAAAAACCCGGTGACCGCCAGGAGACTTACCCACCACGCCACGCCGGAAAGGCGGATATGAACGGGCATTTCCCTGAACCACAAGAAAGCCGTTGCCATGCCGGCCACCGCTGACGTCAGGGCCAGGGTAAACCGGTGAAATCCCCGGCTTACCCCGTGGCTCCGGACCAACCACAGGAAAAGGGGATAGAGGGAAGCAAAAACCGTAAACGTAAGGAGGGAAACAAGGGAAACCATAACCGCTACGGGAGTCTGTCCCCTGGAACCGGGATAGGCCTGGACGTGGAGCTACCGGGAGTCAACTTCCCGGTGAACCCGGTCGGCTATGGCGAATAGCGTCTGGCTGATAGGGGAACCGGGATCCTTGATCACCATGGGAATTCCTTCATCGCACGACTCCATGAGCTCCTGGGAAATGGGAATTTCACCCAGAAGGGGAACCTGAAGCCTATGGCTTTCCGTGATTCCTCCTCCCCGCTTGAACAGATCCAGTTCCACCCGGAACCGTCCGTCAGAATCGACCTGAACATCCTTGAACCGGTCCATTTCCGCAAAGGAAATGGTGACCTCCTTCATGGGACGGCCCCCTTTGTCCCGCACCACCCCCGAGGCCACATAGCCGGACATATTCTCCACCACCCCGATTACCGGGGCCTGGACTTTTCGGAACATGTCGGCGGCCTTCCGGACATCCGTTACCGCCAGATCCTGAGGGGTGGTCACAATCACCGCCCCCGATATCCTCAGTTTCTGAGTGAGCGTCAGCTGAACATCCCCGGTACCCGGGGGAAGGTCCAGGACAAGGAAATCGAGTTCCCCCCACAGGACGTCCGCAAAAAACTGTTCGGTCATACGGGCCACCAGGGGGCCCCGCCAGATGACGGGCGTCTCGTTCCCGGTGAGGAAACCGAAGGACATAACCTTCATACCGAATTTTTCCAGGGGAAGCAATTTCCGCTCGGGCGTCATGGAGGGCGATTCGTTCAGACCCAGGAGAATGGGGAGACTCGGACCGTAAATATCAAGGTCAAGAAGTCCCACCCGGTGTCCCCGCACCGCCAGGGCGGCGGCAAGATTGGCGGCCACCGTCGATTTTCCCACCCCTCCGTTGCCACTGGCAACGGCCACCGTCCATCTTACTTTTTCAAGAGGAACCGCCGGCGCACCCATGACCCCCGGCGCCTGGGCAGCCCGGGGCTGAGGGCGGGATGAGGATCGTATCCGGACGTCAATGGAATCGAAGGACTTCGCCCGGGATAGGGCCTGTTCCACCCGGGATTTGATCTCCCTCTTGTTCTCTTCGCTGGGAGTGGAGAGTTCCAGATCGACCCGGACCTCAGACCCCTCCACATGGACATCCTTCACAATACCGAAGGATACCAGATCCCGGGTAAACCCGGGATACTTGACGGTCTTCAGGATCTCTATGACGTCGTCTTTCACCACATCCCAACCCCCTCGAGGACCGGGGATAACACAAAAAACAGCTGTTCCCCGGGGAACAACTGCTCAGGCAAGGACGAGCGGCCCGCTAACGCTCCCTGCCGAAATAGGCGTAGTTCTTCTCTATATAGCTCTCCCACTCTTCGGGGACCTCACTTTCCTCGAAGATGGCTTCCACCGGACATTCCGGCTCGCAGGCACCGCAGTCAATGCACTCTTCCGGATCGATGTACAGCATCTTCCCTTCCAGGTTGTTTTCGTCATATCCTGCCTCCGGCCACTCTTCCTTGGTGGGATGAATACAATCCACCGGACAGACATCCACACAGGCCGTATCGCATACGCCGACACAAGGTTCTGTAATGATATACGTCATGGTTCCCTCCTGTTATCGCGTGGATATTCGTGAATTGCCGTATCGCAACAGTCCTTAATGCCGTTCAATTTAATCCCGTTGTTTTCATTATTAAAACGCTTTTTGATTCCCTGCCTTCCTCGGAAACCGTTGAAACGATCCCTTGAGTGATTTTGGACTGCTTCAGCGGTTTTCAATTCTTAAACTTTCGCCATATCTTTGGTACCCAACCCTTTCCCGATCTGGAAAGATTCCCGGAGGAATGGTTTCCTTACGCCGCCATATTACCCGGATCCCCCGGTCCGTTATGCTCCTCTGGACCGGTCATATCATCTCCCACGCGGGAGACGCCATTTATCAGATCGCCCTCCCCTGGCTGATCCTTGAGCTGACGGGATCGAAAACCACCACGTCCCTGGTGGCGGTGAGCGCTTACCTGCCCGCCGTTTTGTTCAGTCTTCCCGCCGGCGTGGTGGTGGACCGGTTTGATCGCCGGAGGGTGATGATCACCTCTGACGCCGCCCGCATGGTCCTGGTGGGCCTCCTCGTGGCGTTTCTTCTCTCGGGAGGGACCTCACCTGCCATGATCGGCGCCATTGCTTTTTCCGTCGCCACCTTTGCCACCCTGTTCTACCCGGCCCGCGACGCCCTCATTCCCGACCTGGTTCCCAGGGAGCAACTCACCTCCTCCAATGCATTCATCTCCACATCGGGCCAGCTGGCCCATCTGGCGGGACCCGTCCTGGCTGCCTCCCTGGTGACCCTTGTCGGAATTACCCATCTGTTCACCATCGACGCCGTCAGCTTCGGCGCCAGCATGGTGGCGGTGGCCCTGATCACCCGGATCGCGCCGGGGAAAGGTCTGGAAAAGGAGAAACCCAGACCCCTCGAGGATCTCCAGGGAGGCATTCGATATGCGGTAACGGAAAAATCGCTGGGTCTTTTGGTACTCCTAACGGCCGTCAACAACCTGTTCATCATGGGCCCCGCCATGATCGGGACCCCCATCTTCGTCAGAGAGGTCCTTCGCCTGAACTTTGCCGCCTTTGCCACCGTCGAGGCCTATATGGCCGCAGGAATGCTGGCGGGCTCCTTTCTCGTCTGGCGCTTCTTTCGCGAGATCAACCCCTCCCTGGTGCTGTTCCTGGGCATGATCGTGGACGGACTGACCTACAGCCTGCTCTATGCCGTCCATACCTATCCCGCCACCAAGATCCTCCTGTTGATTCACGGAACAGGAATTCCCATGATCACCATTTCCCGGACCACCCTCATACAGACCGTGGTACCTTACGAACTCCGGGGCCGGGTCTTCTCTATGGTGAACATGTCCGTCATCGGGTTCACGGCCCTCTCATCGGGACTGGTGGGTCCCGTGGCAGAAGTGATTCCCATTTCCACCGTCTTTCTTATCATTGGACTCGGTGCGGCCCTGTGCGGGGTGGTGGGCCTGAATCACCGGGGAATGATGAACCTGGGGAAGTCTTGAAAGAATCGCCCGTACTGGCTATACTAACAACGGTCTTTCCGAATGATGTCCAAAGAAGAACGAATCCGCGAAGAAAACGAGAGAATGCGGAAGCTCCGCCGCCTGGTGGATCTGACCTGTGCCCTCTTGTACCAGCTCCCCCTCACCGAGGAGTCGGCCATGAATCTCATCAATTCCACCCGGGATAAGGCCCTCGAATGGTTCCCGGATAAGGAGGAGCAGTTCAACCTGATTTACCTCCCCCGTTTCACCCGCATCCTGCGGGAAAGAGACATCCTCACGGAGATCTGAAGCCCCCCTCCACCGGATACGGTGGCCCATGTTGCCGTTGAATCTGGCGGTTGTGTGGGTTAACTTTTTTCCTGTTCGGGAGGTGCTGTGGCAGCCAGGAAGGAAAAAGTCCGCGACCACTACAGGGAGGTCCCTGAGGTTGTTGAGGAGCCGGGAACCAAGAAGAAAAAACCGCGCCTTATCGCCATTGTGGATGAAGATAACTGTACGGGCTGCCAGGTATGCGTCCCCTTCTGCCCCGTGGACTGTATAGAAACCGTTCCTTATGATAAGTACAACATCCCCATCCCCCCGGTCCAGGTCAGGTTTGACGAGTGCATAGGATGCCGCATCTGCGCCCGGGTCTGCACCAAACTCACCTGGGACGCCATCCGGATGATACCCACGGAAGAATTCGAAGAGGCCTACGGCATCACCATTTCCTGACTCTGTCCCTACCCCGGACAGCATCGCCCGGGACGCTTCCATCCAGACAATCTACATGAACCGGGACGTCGTACTTGTCATCGATCAGGGAACGTCAGCCACCAAGGGCTTTATCTTTGATAACCTCCTGAACCTCCTCCATACGGAGAGAATCGACCACAGGGTCAACCGGCCCCACCCCGGCTGGGTCGAATCGGACGCGAAAACGATCGCCCGGGCCTGCAAAACCGTTTTGAAGTCCCTTCTTGAAACGTGCAACTCCCTTCGTCTCACCCCCGCGGCGGCAGGTATGGCCTTTCAGCGCTCCACCTTTCTGTTCTGGACCAAAGACACCGCCGAACCGTTGACACCTGCCCTCAGCTGGCAGGACACGCGGTCGGCACCGGTGGTCTCCCGCCTCAAGTCCCATGCCCACACTGTCCAGCAGATTACCGGTATCCCGTTGAGCCCCCATTTTGGCGGCCCCAAGTTCGCCTTCTGCACCGGGGAGGATCCCCACCTGAAATCGAGGGTAGTATCGGGCGACGTCTTCTTTGGACCCCTGAGCGCCTTTGTCACCCACACCCTTACAGGCTGGGCCGTGGTGGATGAGTCCATCGCAGGAAGATCCCTCTTAATCGGACTGAAAGAACGACGGTGGAACGGGTCCCTGCTGAACCTGTTCGATGTCCCCCGCCACTGCCTCCCTTCCCCCGTTCCCACCTGCCACCCGTTTGGAGAGGTAAGGACTTCCTCCGGCACCCTCCCCCTCACCTGCGTCATCGGTGACCAGCAGGCCTCTTTGGTGGGCCTGAAAGGGGTCCACGAGGGGGAAATGGCCCTCAACCTGGGAACCTCTGGATCGGTGCTGGTCAACAGTGGCCCGAGGCCAAAGGTGGTTCCTTTCATCCTGGCCAGCGTCCTCTACTCCTTCGAGAATGAATGCCGCTTCCTCTTAGAGGGAACCATCAACGGCGTGGGATCGCTCTTCCAGTGGCTTGAAACCTCTCTGGACATCCCCCACCGTCGGTTAGACTGGGAAAACCGGTGCAGAACCCCCACCCGGGGAATCCTCGTTCCGGGAATCAACGGCATAGCGGCTCCCTACTGGACCGGGGAATTTGAAACGGCATTCATCGATCTTTCCCCCCACGACGACCCCGACGGTGCGGTGAGGGCGGCCATGGAATCGATCGGTTTCCTGGTGGCCGATATCTGCCAGGTCCTGCACGAGGAGGGAGAAATTCCCCTGACCGATATGGTGGCTTCGGGCGGTTTTTCGAGACCCGTCCTTCTTCAGTTCATCGCCGACCTGCTGGACCGCCCTGTCTGGAGTTCGAAGGGGAGGGACATGACCGCCCTCGGGGTGGCCAGATTGGTGATCCACCAGCTCCGGGGCACGTCACTGAACACAGGGGCCGGAGTCCGTGACCGGAAATTCCTGCCGGCCATGCCGGCAGAAGAGCGGGCTGAAAGACTTGCCCGGTGGCAAAAGGGTCTCCGCTCCCTCGGAATCGGCCGCACCCTTCCGGAGAAAAAAGGAGGATAAACGATGGACGACAAACAGAGCGCCCTTCCGTCGCGCCACGAGGCCTGGGAACTCCTGTGCGAATACACTCTCTCCGAATCCCTCCGTCGCCATGCCCTGGCCGTGGAACAGGTGATGCGCAAACTGGCGGAAAAATACGGGGAGGATCCCGACCTGTGGGGCATTACGGGGTTACTCCACGATTTCGACTACGAGAAACACCCCACCCGGGAGGAGCACCCCTACGTGGGAAACAGGATTCTCGAACAGAAAGGGTATCCCCAAGAGGTTCGCACAGCCATCATGGGACACGCCACGTATACGGGGGTGCCCCGGGAAAGCCTCATGGCAAGAGCCCTGTTTGCCTGCGATGAACTGACGGGCTTCATCTTCGCCGTCACCTACGTCCGGCCCTCCAAATCCATTCATGAAGTCCGGGTCAAGTCGGTCACCAAGAAACTCAAGCAATCGTCCTTTGCCGCCGGCGTGAACAGGGAGGAAGTGGACCGGGGCATTCAGGAACTGGGGGTGGACCGGAACGAACACATTTCGTTCATCATCGACGCCCTGAAAGAAAAGGCCGAAGAGCTCGGCCTGGCAGGTTAGTCCTTTACGGGACTCCCGGAGAGGAAAAAGGAAACCCCTGTGTGAGACTCTTCCCCCTTACGGGGTAACGGACTCGACAGAGGGCCACTCAATGTAGATGTCTTCCCCTATCACATGAACCGGATAGCTTTGCACCCGGACGGCGCGGTTTTCCACCGCTTCGCCGGACCGGCAGTCAAACTGCCACCCGTGCCAGGGACAGGTAACAATATGGCCGTTCACCTCCCCGGCACCCAGGGAGCCGCCCCGGTGGGGACAGGTGTTCGATATGGCATAGAAACGCCCGCCCACACGGAAAAGGGCGATGGCCCGGTCATCCACGATAACCACTTTCCCCGGCCGGGCAAAAAGGTCACTGCGGGTGGCGACTTTCCTCAGCACGGACCCTCTCTTCCCTAATCCTCCACAATCCGTTCAGGATCCATCAAGTTCAGGAACCCCCCCTGTTCCACTCGCTTCGCTCCCTCCCTATGCTGAGACCCCCGTCAGAAGATTGGCTCGAATATTCCGTTTGAAACCGGCAAACCCTGCTCTCTTCACCGGACTGTTCCGGAAGAGAAATTCGTGCTCCCGCCGGGTTAACCGCCCCCACTGTTCCTCCGATTTATCCGTCACCTCCCGCCGGGGAGCGAATGCCGGTTCACGGCTGGCCTGAGAAAACTTCCGGTTCCATGGGCACACCTCCTGACAGATATCACACCCGTAAATCCACCCACGGAGCTCACGGTTTTCCTCAGCGGTAAAGTCCCCTCGACGCTCAATGGTAAGGTAAGAGATGCACCGGTTGGCATCGAGGACGTATTCGTCCACAATCGCCCCTGTGGGGCAGGCATCCAGACACGCCGTGCAGGAACCGCACAAATCTTGATCAAAGGGAGGATCGTACTGAAGTTCCACATCGAGGATCAACTCCCCTAAGAAAACCCACGAACCGTAATCGCGGGTAATAATGTTGGTGTGCTTGCCCAACCACCCAATGCCTGCCCTCCGGGCCCACGCCTTTTCCATGATCGGTGAGGTATCCACGCATACCCTTCCCTTAACGTCAGGGGAAAGACGGCGAATCTCCTCAAGGAACCTGTTCAGCTTTTCTTTCACCACCCGGTGATAGTCCTCTCCCCAGGCATAGTTGGATATCTTCAGGGGACCCCGGGCGTGACCGTGAAAATAGTTTATGGCCACACTCACCACCGATTTCCCCTCGGGAAAATAGCGCTCCATGTGGCGCCGTTCCTTTTCCCGGCGTTCCATCCATTCCATACTGGCGTGGTAACCCCGGCGGAGCCAGGCACCCAGAAGATCCCCTTCCGGCACCAGCGCCCCGGCCCGGGCAATTCCAACCCGGTCGAACCCCAAAGAAACCGCCCGTGTCTTGATGAAGTGAGTGAGCTGTCGCCGGACTTCCCCGGAGGGGATGCGGGAGGTTCTATTCACGGGTTGGGGGGGACCACTGCCCGCTCAATATTTTTTCCGCCCACAGAAGTCCAATAATGGCCTTAACATCCTTTATCTTTCCCCTCTGCACCCACGACAGGCAGGTCGCAAGATCCCGGGGAAGAATCCGGATGAATTCATCGGAAGGGCTTTCCCCACCCGTCTCCGTCAGATCTGTCGCCAGATATATCCACATCCTTTCGGTGCTGTACCCCATACAGGGACGGACCTCCACCACAGGGGTGAGAGTCCGTGCCGCATAACCCGTCTCTTCCAGAAGTTCCCTTTCCACCGCCTCGGGAGGAGACTCACCGGGATCCAGTGTACCGGCCGGAAGCTCGATTTCCACGTCACCCGTGGCATAACGGAATTGCTCAATGAGAACTATTCTGTCATCGTCAAGAACCGGAATCATGACCACGGCGCCGGGATGTCTGACATACTCCCGGACAGATGTCTCGCCGTTGGGGAGGCGTACCGTGTCCGACCATACGTCCAGGAGTTTCCCCTTGAAAACCCGGGAGGAAGTGAGGCGGGTTTCCGTGAGATCCTTGAACCTAAAGTTCATCGAGAATATCCCTGGCTTCCTCCTGAAGCAGCCTGTCGCTTTCCGAGCGGGGTTCGAGAGCGAGGGCCCTGTTAAACGCCCGGACCGCCCCCTCCCTGTCATCCAGTCTAATCAGAGTCTTTCCCAACCAGACGTGATGGCGAACGTCATCGGGTGCTTTCTCGATGGCCTTCAAAAAGTAGTCACGGGCTTGGTCGAAACTCGCTTCCGGAGGGGTGGCATAGACCAGACTGGCAATGGTTCGTTCAAACCAGTTCAGATCGGCAAGGGTGTAATGCCATCGACCCATGACGTGATAATTCCCGTCATCTTCCGGATCGAGCTCGATGGCCCGGAGGGTGTGTTCCGCCACCTTGTATGAGTTCTTGATTTTCTGCTCGGTCCCCTCGATTTCGCCCACCCGGCCGATGAGGATTCCGTACCACTTGTGGGCTTTCGCATGGGTATCGTCCGTTTCCAGAGCTCTCCGGGCGTACTCAAATCCCTGCCTCACATTGACCTCGATGATCTCCTCGTCATCGGTATTGTCGGAAAAATCGAAGTGTGCTCTGGCCAGCCGCCATAAGACCTCCACATTGCCGGGATCCATCTTCTCCGCCTCCTTAAGAAGATCGTAGTTTCCCTGAAAATCGTTCTGTTCGTGAAGCTCATCGGCTTTCCGGAGAAAGGAGGACACCGTCTGACCATGAAGGGAAAACAGTCCTACCGTAACCATCAGAAGCACGGCTCTGGCACGATCGAATGTCACAGCCAACCCCTACTGACCTGTGTCGACAAGTCCCGTTTTCTCAGGGGCCGTGATTGCTGACGGCTGACCGCTGATGGCTGCTGACTAAAAATATTCAATATAGGTGACCTTCAACTCCCGGTTGAAGGTGTCCACCTTCTTATCATCAAAGAGGAGGTTATTGAAGTGGAATTCGATATGGAGATGCTCCACGAACGTCCACCGGATGGCACCGTTGAGGTATCCCCCTCGACTGAGGGCAATGTCCCTGGCCCCATACTCGTTCTCATTCAGGGCGGCATTGTATTCCAGAAGGAATGAGAGCTCGGGATTCACCTCCACGTCAAAACCGGCAAACCCGCTCACGTCCCTGTCGCCGTCTTCCTGTTCTGTGAAATTATAGTTTACCCCCAGGTGAGCCCCCATATTCCCCAGGGGAGAACGCCAGTTCTTGCTCATAACCAGGTAGGCACCGTAGGCCTTTGTACTGTACCGCTTAAGGCTGTCGGCATCGTAGGAACCAAAGCCCTGGGTGTCCAGCCCCAGGGCCATTCCCGGTGTGGAGACCGATTCATCAATCAACCGGTATTTCAGAATCACTTCCGGTCTCGGATACGCCACGGGCTCCGCATCGCCGATGAGGTAGCTGGCACCGTAGGAGAGTCCGAACATAAAGCGGTCGGTAATCCCCACCGAGAGACCGGCGGTAAGGCCCCCCCCTTTTTGAACCCTCAGATCGACGGCAAAACTGCCTCTCACCAATCCTCCGGCAGTCGGAATGGTAATGAGACTGGTGGGAGGGGGATACTCGGTTTGCTGGGCAACAACCAGGGATGTAAAGAGGACGAGCGCTACGGGTCTGGAAACCATCTCCCGTCGAATATACTCCCCGACCCCTCCAAAATCAAGGTCATTGATCCCCCGGTGGGATCAGTAGAGCCTGGGGTACAGGATGGTACCGTCGCCCCGTTCGATTTCGCCTACCCTTTCCAGGGGCATGGTCAGAACATCCTCTTCACCGAACAATTTGAACCTGACCGTACTCTCTGAAATCTGAAGGATTTCCACCCTTAAAGTATCGCCGTCTCTTAAGTAAATCCAATCCGGCAATTTCCCTGTTTGCTCCTCGAACGGGATTGGTCTTTTGCGGCCGGTGTCGCCGGGCACCTCCTCCTTCTCCCCGGGAACGACGACAGCCACCCGGCTGACGACTCCACCGGTCGAATCATACTCTGTCAGTTCGGTAGACCCTGTGAGGGGATCGTACCGGGTGGCAAATCGCCGGACGATTCTTCCGTCCGCTCCGCGGATCCACCGCTCCTCCCTTACAGCACCCCCCTCAGAATAGTCATACTCGATGGATCCCCACGGAACGAGATCCACGCTGAAAAACCGGTACGACAGGACCCTCCCTCCGGGTCCGTAGCGGTAGAGGGTTACCCGGTCGCGGAACTCCTCCGGGTTTCGATGGGGAAAAGCGTAAGCTATGAAGGCCCGGGACATGGGCTCCTGATCTCCGTAAACGTAGAGGGCCTTCACCGTGCCGTCCCCATCCCGGACCGCTCTCCGGGAAAGGTTTCCGGCATCATCGTACCCGAAGATTTCTTCTTCCACCAGCTTTCCGGTCTCATCAACTATCCCCTTGGAAAGAACCCGGTCTTCCCGGTCGTAAAACACCCGGAGATGCCTCACCCCCGTCCGCTCCGTGGCCATCATCGGTATCCCCCGGAGGAAATCGTCCTCCGTCCGGTAGTACCGGACATACGAGACACCCTGCCCCCACAGGTCACCCCCGGCCATAACCAGCATCACAACGATCCGGATGATGGCGAGGCAGCGGTTCATTTGAGCAGAATCACCTTCCGGCTGGCCGTCCATTCTCCGGCGGTGTGTGACCTCACGGAAATCCGGATCACGTAAATTCCCGCACCTGCCCGTTCGCCCCCGCGGGTGGACCCGTCCCACTGAGTGTCATAGGAACCGGGAGACTGTATCCGGTCCACAAGAGTGGCCACCGGCCGTCCCAGGAGGTCATAGACCTCCAGCTTCACCCGGACCCTCGTGGGAAGATAATACGGGATGGTGGTCCGCGGATTAAACGGGTTGGGATAGCTCTCCTCCAGTGCAAAACCGGAGGGGAAACGGGGGTTCGACGGGGCGACCGAAACCGACCCGAACTCGAAACTTCCCATATCGGGCGCCTCTCCCACGTAGGCTTCTAGGGGCAGGTTGATCAGGGTGTCACCGCTCCATACGAATAGGGGGGTTCCCCCATCGATGCAGGGAGAGTTCACCTGGAGAGTGAAGTCATTTCCTTCCGGGTCAGCAAAGAGGGGATCGACGTCAATGTTCCCGTCGAGCCAGATCACGCGGGCGTTATCGTTGGTCACGGCGGCCCCTTTCCCCCCGGAGACATTAGAATGGGTGATGGCCAGCAGCGACGAATCGCCGTCCGCCCCAAAGACTATTTCCCGGGGCAGGTTCTCCCAGAGAATGGAATTGGCCACGACCAGCCGGGAGCCATCCGCCCCGTAGAGACCACCGGCGGTAAAGCCGTGATTGCCGCTCACCGTACAGTTCACCATGAGGAGATCGGACCGGTCAAAAGTCAGTCCACCGCTCACGGAACCCACATTTCCCGTGATCGTACAGGCCTCGATTCGGGGAGCCGAATCGAGGCAGTAGAGCGCGGCCCCCGAAAAGGCAGGCTCCACCTCCGAACCGATGCGGTTGGTCCGGATTATGCATGATGAGATGATGGGGCTGGAGCCTGTCATGAAGATCCCGCCCCCGTAGAATTCCGCCACGTTATCTTCAACATAACAGTGCGAAATGACCGGGTGGGAGCTCACGAGATGGATTCCACCGCCCCGGAGGGCATATCCGTTGCGCAGGGTAAAGCCCGTGAGCAGACCTCCCCGTCCGGCCACTTCTTCGAACGTCACGGTGCTTCCCCGGCTCCCCCCGTCGATGATCGTCCCGGAAATGTGAGACCGGTTCCCGTCCGTCACAAACAGGGAGGATATGACCAGGTTCTTTCTCCGGATCGTCAGGTTCTCGCGGTAAACACCGGGCAGGACGAGGACCGTATCCCCCTCCCTCGCGGCATCAATTCCCGCCTGAACCGATGGAAAGGGACTTCCGGGGGAACCGTCAGGGACGGTGTCGGAGCGGGCACCATCCACATACCACACGGGGCCCACATACGGAAAATTGTAGGTGCCGGGTGTCCCCAGATCTCCGCTCCCGAAGGGGGCTGCCGATTCTGTCCAGCTGGCTCCGTCGTTGTTGTCCAGGCCTGGATCCAGGAGGGCCATGGAGGCCCCGGTGGGATTGGGAAACTCGGGACCGCCGTCGTACACCACCCGGTCCACCTCGGAGCTGTCCTCATCGATAACGATAATGGCATCTCCCGAATTGGTCAGTCTGAACCCCGAATACTCGTAGTCCACCATGACGCCGCCGTTCATGAGGGTATCCGCCTCCCGTCCCAGGACAAGGTAGCCACCCGGTTCAAGCATGACGGGGTCCTCCCCGCTGATGAGGTGGCGGTCCGTCCCCAGATCGGCAATAGTCCAACCCCGGAGATCGTAGGCGACGGTGTCCCCGTTGTAAAGCTCAAACCATTCCCCGTCGTCATCGGCAACGGCGGACGGATTCTGCATGATTTCGTTGATAACCACACTCCCGTCCGTGCCCCAGACGGGGGCAAAGAGGGAGAGAACAACGAGACGCTCTTGCCAGACGGTCACCTCACAACGACGGAAGAGAAAACGAATTTGAAGCCCTGGCCCTGAAGGAGGGGAATCTGTTTTCGCAATACCTCTAAGGTATTCTTTCGCGGATGTCCGACCCCGACGGCCATCCCCTTTTCCCTGGCGGTCCTGGCCAGCAACTCCATCTGCCGTTCAATCGTCTCCGCCCTGTCTTCATAATCGATGAAGACATTCCGGATCCCCACGGGAACGCCCGCCCTTTCCATTTCCTCCACCGCCACCGAATTTGGGGTGGTTCTGCTGTCAATAAAATATTTCCCTTCCGACCTCAAAACCGCCGCCACCGCCCTCATGATCCGGCGGCTCTCGGTCGCATCCGATCCCTGGTGGTTGTTAACACCCCGGTTGTACGGCACTTCCAGGAGGGCATTCCGCTGGCGTTGCCGGATTTCACCGGTGGAAAGATCCCGCTTCAAGACGAACTCCTCTTCCTCGGGGAGATCCTCCCGCGAATCCATGGGCATGTGGACGATAACCTCAAAGCCGGCCTCGTGGGCCAGGGTGGCAACTTCCCTGGAGTGGGCATGGCCGGGAAGAACGGCATAGGTGAGGGGAACAGAAAAGTTCAGAAAACTCTTCACCACGTCATTGAGGTTGTAGCCAAAATCGTCTATGATAAGGGCGATCTCACCGGCGTAGGTGGACATGTCGGGAGTACAGATCAGTTCACCAAAGCCGCTCCCCTCGGGTCCCAATCGAAAAGTGACATCGCCGCTGAAGGGGTCCGCACGGATATTCGCAACTCTTACCCCGTGCTGAGTCAGGACGCCCTCGACCTTAACACCCAGCTCATCGGACGTATACCTTCGCGGATAGAGATACAGATCTGTCCTTCGCTGAAATATCTTTGACGACCGGACGAACGTGAGACCCAGCGTTTTCTCAAGATACCCTTTTTCAACAATGGATTCCCAGGCGGCCCTCAGGGGGGTAACCTGGCGGTCAAGAATCTCCTTCTGCCGCTTCAAATTGATGGTCAGGATGACGGTAAGAACGATAAAGAGAACGATAAAGACGGCTGTCAGACCCCGTGACGCTGGTGAAGGCGGATGGTGGCCGGAAGGGCTCACGGAAGGGTGGCTCTAACCTGGAAGAGATGGGGTATGCCCAGACGGTGGGACCCCACTTCCATGCCGTAGGACACCTGGAATCTCCGCCACGTGACGGCCACTCCTGCTCCCACAGCCATCAGGCGGCGCGACAGGCGGCTCCCGAGGGTCAGGGTAAAGCCCCCCATCCCCGTCTCTCCCGCGACCCGGGCGACAACACCGTGGGCCCGGGACAGCTCCGTTTCCACCATTATCATGGAACTGATGGCCGGGGAGCGTGACGTCTCCGGCGGAGAAATCCGGTAGGAAGCCGCCGCAGCCACGGCGGTGGGAAGGGATGGACGCTTCCTGTTCAAGGGTCCCATAGTTCCCAGGTTTTTCACCGCCGCTCCCACGGTGAACCGCTCTGGAATCACGGGCCATACCGCCCCTATGTCCGCCCCAACACCCGAGGAGGAATAGGTGTACAGTTCCGTGCGGATCCAGCGGAGGGCCATGCCGAAACGGATCCGGCCGCCCTCCAGGCTTTCCCTCCCGGACATTCCTCTTCCCAATGGTTTTCCCCACACCACCTCCACCGCCGTCCCGGAAGCGGCAAAATGGGCCAGGTATTCATCGGTGGGAACGTCGGTTCTCAACTCAAGATCGGACACCGCCAGCTGACGGATCCCGACGCCCACCGTTCCCGCCAGCCCCGGTTGAACCCAGAATATGGAACTCCCCTTTATGCCCGTCAGCCACCGGTGGTATCCCAAATAAACCTGGGTGGAGGGAAGATCCTGAACGACGAGGGCAGGATTTCCCCGGGAGAGGGAAGGATCTCCCATCACGATCACCGATGATCCTCCCAGGGCCAGTTCCCGGGGAGTGGAAGGGACGGTCAAGAATGAGGTCCCGATTCCCCACAGAGGGGTGAACAAAAGTGCTGTGGCGATAAGAGGAGTGCCTGTCAGGAACGGCCTACTCATTAGAAAGCGAAAACGTAGGACAAGACGTGGGAAATCCCTTCCCCCCGGCGGCCCAACAGGAAGGCATAGTCGACCCTGGCATCATTCCGCTTAAGGAGAGAATAATTGAGTCCAACCCCAACGGTGGGAAAGAAGTTGTTCATCCCTGCCCGGATGGCGACCTGAGGCATCGGCCGGTATTCCCCTCCGGCCCTCACCCGGTGGGCGAGAAGGGATTTCCCAAAAGAGAAATAGGTGTAATCCCCCATGACGTCGATAGGGCCGGGATGGTAACCCACCCCCAGTCGTACCTGAAGCGGAAAGGGATCCTGATACGTCCTTCCCCTCTCTTCATAAAGACCGGACGTGTTCCAGACGTAGGCCGTGTTGAGATCCTCTATCACCAGCCCTAAGTCAAGCTTTTCAAACCGGCGAACCATCACGCCAATATCGACACCCACTCCCCGGCTGGCCTGCCTTCCTTCCAGGGGGATGATCTGGTAGATAAGTTTCACATTGACCCCCACGCTCACGGACTCGAGAATCCGGTTGGAGAAACTGAAATAGAGGGCATAGTCCTCCGTGGAAAACGTTCCCGTGCGGTGTCCCGATCCGTCCCTACCCTCTATGTCCTCCACCCCTGCGGACACCACGGCCACACCGACTCCCCCGGTGGGGGGAAGGGAGCTTGAGAATGAGGCCGATACGAGGTACCGGTCCAGGGGGAGAAAGTGGTGAAACACCGAGAGGTGCCGCTTTTCAAGAAAGGCCACCGCGGCGGGGTTATGGTAGGCCGCAAACCCTTCCTCAACCGCACCCGTCAGTCCACCCCCTACGGCGATGGACCGGGCCGTGGATCCCAGGCGCAGGAACGCCCCCGCCTGCCCGCCAATTTCGCTGGCTGCGGCAACCGAAGCCAGACACCATGCCGTTACGAGCAGACGCCAGATCATTTCAGCACCACCACCTTGAGCCAGTGGTTTTCGTTGTCGTAGAACAGATTGCAGAAATAGGTACCGTTTGCCACCAGATTCCCCCTGTTGTCCCGGCCGTCCCACTTCAGGGTCCCTTCCCCTTCCCCCCGGTGATAGTCAAATGTCCGCACCGTTTCCATGGCAAAGTTGTAAATGGAAACCCTTACCAGCCTGGACCGGCGAACCCGGGTATGGAATCGAACGTATCCGTCCCCTTCAAGGAGGTTGTTCACGTAAGGGGAAAAGGGGTTCGGGTAGGCATAAACCTCGCCCGGGTCGACATCCGCCCGTTCAATCCTCCAGGTCGACTCCAGCCCGGTGGACGAGTTTCCGGGATCAAGATTGCGGGCCATTCCGTCCCCCGTGCCGATCCAGAGAACGTCGCCGTAGTAAGGGCGGGTGTCGTGGACCACCGCATAAACATCGTCATCTAAGATCTGATCATCCCGCTCGGGGTCCACCGCCGGCTCGAAAAGGGAGAAGTTTACACCGTCCCCCGATGTCCACAGACCATTCTCCGTCGCGACATATACCAGACTGTCGAGGGCGAAAATGTTGTACCCCCGCTCTCCCCTGAGACCGGCGACGGCGTACCAGGTCCGCCCATCGTCGGGGGTGTAGCTGACGCCGTTTTCCTCCGCCGGGTCCGTGCTCAGAGTCACCGCCCATATTCTCCGGATTCCTCCCCACTGCTGTCTGGCAAGGCCCACGACCCAGTTTCCCGTTATGCCGGACAGGGGGAAGGAATAGTGCATCCATTCCACACAGCCCGTCGGGGAAACGATGCCCCGGTTGATGCCATTGGCTGTCCCCACCCATACGGTGTCCCCGTAAGCGAGAACGGAGAACCCCTTATGATTGTGATTTCCGTCGGGGGGATCCCGGGGATTCAGCTCATAACCGGAGACCTCTTCCCCACAGGACATCTCCGGCTGGCCGTCCAGAGGGAGAGGGACCCGTTCCCAGGACGAACCGGGGGACCACCGGCTGAGGCGCCTAAGACCTCCGGCCCAGCTCGCTGTCCAGAAATAGTCTTTTCCCACAGCAATGTCATAGGTCACGTTCTGCTGGGGAACGGTAATGGGGAGGGCCTTGAGCGACACCCCACCCCACGAAAGGGTGCTGTCTCCCGCACTGTCAACGGGCTGGGAATAATAGAGCCACCTGACGCCTGTGGTGTCCTGGGAATTGGCGGTAAACGCCAGGCCCCCACCGGTGGTGACGCCGTCGCGCGTAACGGCCACGGCCACCAGTAACGTATCCTCACCCCCCGTCCCGATGGCCGAAACTCCCCCCTCCGGGAGCACCAGGGAACTCTGGCCCGGCGTCAGCCGGGAGGCCGTGTAGAAACTCCGCAGGGAAAGGGTATCCCTCATCACTGACAGACCCCTCCCCGTCCCGAGCCACACAAGGGAATCTCCCTGAATCCGGATTTCCGTTACCACGTTGCTCTGAAGACCCGACTGCGTGGAATCGACCTGAAGGACCTGTTGGAACAGGGAGATTCTATGGGGAGTCAATCCCTGACCCGGGAGATATCCCCAGACGGCGAGAACCAGCGCCGCACCGGCGGCCCTTTTCATTCCACCACCAGGGTGTGAACCACCGTGTTGGAGTAGGCGTTACTCATATCCTGGGCTTGAAAGGTCCAGACATACTGCCCGGCGGGAACCGTGGGATCGATGAAAAGGACATAGGAATAAATGCCGTCACCGGCGGCCGAATCGCCGCTGGTGATGTTGGGTTCGTAGAGAATCACCTCCCCTCCGTCGTCATACAGGAAGATGGGATTCCCGTTGTTGGCCAGTGTCCCATCGGGCTTCAACGACGTAAATCCCACCCACTTGATGTCTGCCAGGCTGTCGGCATCGGTAACGGTGGCGCGGATGGTATCCGTTTTCGCTCCCGTCACCGGTAGTTCGAGGGTATCGGGTGCATCCACCGATTCGATGCGGGGAACAATGTTGCCCAGCCGGAACGAATCGGCCAGGGCATGAACCGTGCTGTCGAGATACATGGCCGTGATCTGAAGAAAGACGCTCCCCGTGTCGCCGTAGGCCAGGGCATTTTTCAGTGCGGCGGCCGGAAACTTCCGGGAATAGGTCCGGTCCCCTCTGAGAATGTCCCCGAAGTCGCCGTTGTCGTTCAGGAACAGGGAGTCAACCCTGTCCGAAGCGAATCCGTCGGTCCCGTACCATAACAGCTGTACGAAGTTCAACTTCACGCCGTTGAACGGGTCCTTCACGCGGGCGGAGACGAAGATTTTTCCCACGTCCTGCAGATAGGTGAAATTGACACCGGAAATAGGGTCTGTTTCCTCAACGGACTGAACCGGGGGCTCACAGGAAACAAGCGCGAGAAGAGCCGTCAGGATGAATAGAGGAAGTCGTAACCGCCGCATAGGGTCAGGAATTTAGAAGAGAATCACTCTTCACGGTACTTTCTTTTCACCTTTCGACCTTCCGTTTCCCACCGTAAACATGGTGCACCAGCAGCGTTCCCACCACGGCAAGACTCTCAGGACTGCACTTGTCCGGAGTGTCCTGGAGGGTGTGCCAGGTATTGGTATAGCGGTTCGGGTAGTTGAAATCGATGATGTCGATGGCGGGAATTCCTCCCTCCCGGAAGAGGACCACATGATCATCGGAAACGGAATATTCGATTCTCGATTCAAACGGTTCAAGACCCAGACTTTCGGCAAGGCTCCACAACTCCCGGACAAGCTCAGGGGCCTGAAGCCACGAATTCTCCTCGATGGGAAGCTCCAGTTCTTTATCGCCCACCATGTCCAGCACGATGGCGTGGGAGGGTATGGGAGGAGGAATATGGCGGGCCAAATAGCGGGACCCGTTGAAAAAATTGTCGAGATCCCCCTCCTTCCCCATATCCTCTCCGTCCAGGAAAACCAGATCAATGCCCACCGGAGGGGGGGCGTTGGAAAAGATGTGGGCCAGTTCCAGAAGCACAGCCACGCCGCTGGCCCCATCGTTGGCGCCCGGGACCGGCTTATTCCGGTTCTCCCGGTCGGGATCCCTGTCCGCCCACGGACGGGTATCCCAATGGGCTGCAATCCACATTCTTTCGGTCATCTCAGGATGAAACCGCCCGATGACATTGGTCAGTTGCAGCATGGCCCCGGAGTAGGGATCCTGATGGGAAAAGGGTTGAATAATGACGGTATCGGCCAGGGGGGTGATCATATCCACGATGTATTCCCGCCCCTTCTTGTGCCCCGGCGATCCGGGATTCCTCGGTCCCAGGGCACACTGGGCCTCGAGAAAGCCATAGGCACGCGTGCCGTCAAACTCCGGAATGTCCTGCGCCGGGAGTAACAGGGGCGGTACCAGGAGAGCGAAAACTGAAATTCGTCTATTCATCCCTGACCGGGGATTCCCTCATCATTTGCCCCCCTCAATTCCCGATGTCTACCCCTGGATGGAGAGGTTAATCTCGAATCCGAAGTCGCGGTCAATCCTCCGCCCGGCGATATAGTGGTCGCTCTCCCGGTACTCATACCAGATCCCTCCCGTAACCAGGCGGCTGAAGGAATAGGAAATCCTGGGCGAAATCTTCCACGACTTCTGGCGCTGGTCTTTGGAGAAGCCCACGTTGGCGGTATTCCGCCTCCGGATGATGGATTCGGAAAAATCGACATTCAGGGTGAAGTTTAGGGTATTTTGAAGATTGAAGTCGCGGAAAAAGAAAATGGGAATCCGAAGGCCTCCCCGGTGCGAATAATTGGCCGCCAGCGACAGATTCCGGTCCACTTTGACATCGGTGCTGTTGATCCCCTGAAACTGATTCTTCACATTCTTCGCCGTGGAATACCGCGTGGAAACGGTGATTCCTTTCACCAGGGTCATGGATAGACCCAGAAGGGGGGAGTAAGAGGCCGAATAGGTGGATGACTGGGGAACATCGTTCTTCCACAGGAGGGTTTCCTTCCCCGAAAAGGCGTGCTCCAAGGATGCCGTCCGGGCAATGAGCCTGACCAGCGGCCACCGTTCCACACCCAGCCACCTCACACCCCACCCCACGAACGGGAATCCCTCGTCTCCCCTCTCACCCAGGGGAAAGAAGTGCCGGGTTTCGCTGCTTGTCCGCACATTGTTTCCCTCCACCACCCACGTCCGGCTGGTGGAATAGTTCAGGTTCGTATTGATCCTCCGGGAAAGGGAGAGACCCGAGCTCAAGGAGAGCTCCTGCTGTCTCCTGACAGACATCTTGTTCACCCCCACCTCATTGCTGTGGGGAAGACCGAGATCGTCCCGGAATCCAAACCGGTAGCCAAGATCCGCCGTTCCCAGGACACCGTAGTTGTTCTGGGAGCGTCCTTCGGAATAGATAATGGAAACGGGACTGAGCCGGCTGGCCCCTTGGTAAAGGATCTCCAGCAAATCGGGCGGCTGAGCCTTCTGGGACTTCCCCGTACCCTCGCCCGGTGGGGTTCCGGGTTTCCTTCTGCCGCGGCGACCCGGTACGGCCGGAGCGGATCCGGGACGAGAACCTATCGATTCCAGTATCTCCTTCAACGACAGGGTGGCCGACGTGGAAAACCGAACCTGGGACTGAACGCTGGCTCCTTCAAAGCGGCTGTTGGTGGGATGGGACCATCGATAATTGGAGGAATAATTCAAGGAAGGACGGAACCAGGAAAAAAGGGTTGGTGTAAACGTCCCGGACAGATTGTCGCTCACATCGGTAACGATCCCCGGGCTCACCTCCCGCACCGCCTCCAGGTACCGGTTCCGGTACCCCTTCATATCGCTCTTGATGACCTTGGAATAGCTGGTTCGCAGATTCTCGAGAATCTTGTAATCGAGCTTCATGTTACGGCTCAGCCCCGCGTTAGGTGTCGATTTCGATTCCCCCACCCACGGACTGTTCTGCGTCAAAGACTCACTGAAATTCAGAGTCATGTCCAGTGACGTGGGGGTATAGTAAAGGCGGGTACCGCCGATCTTCTTACCCAAGACGGGAACACCGGTCAAGAACCGGAACGGCTCCCAGTAGTTGTCCCGGCCAAAACTGAGGGTGTAACTGGTACTCCCTCTGAAATTCCGTTGATACCGTTGCCGGATTTCCGCATTTGAGTTCCAGTTTTGCGTCATCGAGACATTGCTTCTTAACTGGTCGAGAGTATAGCGGGTAATCCATCGATCGGATTTGGCGGTCCTGGAGAAGGAGGTGCTGAGGGCAATCTGTCTGCTCTTGGTCAGCACGCTGTCGGGGACCGTTTTCTCCGACACGGGCACGTCTGTCCCCGGAAGATACTTGGGGGTGGAGAGATTGTCGGAATAGCTTACCGTTACGGGCAGAGCCAGGCCCCACGACTCCGGCAGTGCCTTGTTGGCATGGATCCGCCCGTCCACCCGGAGATTCTCCCGGGTGCTCCCCTTCCCCAGGCGTTCCTGAAGCACGTGGAAATCGGCGTCCTGGAGGCTGTAGGAGACCGTGGCATTTCCGACGTCCGCCAGAGAGAGGGAAGACTGGACACGGACCGCCGTCCCCACATCTTTGCGCACCTGGGAGAATCGCAGTTCATCAAGCCACACTTCCCCGCTAATGGCCTCGGTGGGATTTGTGTTCCGCACGCCCACCTCAAAGTACTGGATCCGGTTGAGGGCTGGCCGGCCCTTGATGAGAATCTTTCTCACCGTGTCGGCGGCGGCCATGTCGATGTACGTCACGGCGGTGTCCGTTACCTCAAAAACATCCCCTGGAGACGGTGTGAACCTGGGGTTCTTCAACCCCACCAGGAAATCGAGATCAACGTCGACAAAATTCCGCCTGTCCCAACCGTGATAGACAGGCTGACGGATTTCGTAGAAATTATCGGCGTGTCCGAAGCGCATGAAGAACTCGACGTCCGTCTCCTCCCTCCCGGTATAATCGCTGTTTCCATAGACAAACAGTTTCATCCTCTTGTAGGTCAGAAAGCTGAGGGCATCCCGGTGCCTCAGGTCTATGTTCTTCTGGGCGGCCCCTTCCTGGAACGGCTTGAGATCCTGGAATGTGAGAACCAGGGACTGTTCCTTGTGCCGTATTTCGTAGAACCGGTCGAACTCGCCCTGGACACCGATTTCCTTGACGCTCTCCGCATAATCGGGGTTGTCGTGCGTGTTGATCACCGTAACCGCGAAGGCACTGTCGGTTCCCTCCTTTTCATAAGCCTGAAAAGGGTCGTCCCTCACCCCCAGTTCCAGCCACTCATTGCCCACCAGTTCCACCTTGGCAATCTGGACCTCCCCGTCGTCGGGAATTCCGCTCAGGGTCAGGCGAAGAAACTTGACGGTCTCCCAGCTGATGGTACCGTCTTCTTTCACCCTCTCGAATTGGCTTAACGGTATCCGGTAGAGACGCCATCCGAATTTCGTCTTTCCCCCCTGGTACCTTTCCCAGTCGCCACTCGTTTCGCTCAGCTCAAACGTGACCGTCCAGTAGTCGTCCCCTTTGTCCACCCGGTTGTCCCGGTTAATGTCCTCGGTGTCGGGATATCTCGGTTCCGGATCGCTGGCGTCCCTGGGATAACCGTTTGCCTCCGTTCCGTTAATCCGGCTGTAGTCGGTCAACTGTTCGCTGCCCCGCCATTTGAAGGAATAGTTGTCGCCGTTGGGATCTAAGGGATCCACGTCACCGCCCGTATAGACCCGGGATTGCCAGAAGGTATCCTGAAGGGCCTGACTATAGGTTACCGTGTCCGGCAAACAGCCGCCGTATCCATCCTCGTGGGCGTCCTCGCACCCGTCCAGGCCCACGTCCTCTTTGGCCTCCAGAAGATTATTCCCGAGCCACAGCCCCGCTTCCGGAACATCTTCCGTGTCGAACATGCCGTTCGTGTTCTGATCCTCACTGATGAGCCCGAGATCAACGGTCAGTTTACCCCGGTCGAGTGACGTTTTCAGCCAGATTTCGAAGAACTTGGTTTCCGACTGGTTGTAATCGCCGCTGTAAAGGGGCGTCGTAATCGCCGCCCAGGTGGAATCGGGATCGGTCCCACGCTGCCCCTCCCGGCGGGAAAAGTTGAGGATCAGGATGTCCGTCAACTCGTTCTGACTGAGACGGCTCGTTTCCAGATTGGGCCAGATGCTTTTTGTGGGCACCTGGGTGTAGGGGTTGTACCAGTAAAGGTTGGCCCGGTTTCTCTGTGAGAGTCCCAGCGGGGGAGCACCCCGGAACCACGCCCGGCGCTTGATGGAAAAATTCGTTGTCCGTTTGGCACCTTCAAAATCGTCAATGTAAGCCACACCGTGGGGATCCCCCGTCCGGGAATTGCTGACGGGGTTCGGGTTGGGAAGGACCCGGGCAAATTCCCCTTCGATTCGAAAGGAAGACGGGGCATTTGTCTTCAAGACGGGAAGCCTGTCAATGGCCCGGGTGAGAAAATCGAGATTGGCCTCGTATCGACCGTTCAAATCCCAGATGAAATTCCGCATCGGCTCATACCCCACCTCGATCTTTTCGTTGATTACCGACTGGTTGTAGTAGAGAAATGTTCCGGCCAGGAACGATTTGGGCCCGAAGTCCATCTGGGCCCGGGTCCCCAGCATCGTCTTCTTGTCGAAAGAGACGAATTGCTGCTTCTCATACAGAATCTTGAGATCGGCACCGGGCTTGTTGAATTCATCGGTGAGAAATGTCAGACTTCCCGTGAAATAATCGATGACGTAATCCTCGTCCTTTTGAAGACGCACATTGTTCAAGTAGACCTCTTCACTCCCCTCCACCAGCATGAATCCCCCCAGATTCACCGTGGAACTCCTGTTTTGATAGGTGGCTTTGATCTCGAATTTTGAGTCCCTTTGAATGTCGATTGGCGACAGACTTCGATACATGGTGGCCGAATCGGACAGAACGGACGCCAGTTCCTCCCGGGTATTCCCTTCCCCGAAGTATCCGGGTGACCCGGCCAGGGGATCCATCTCGAACGGGTGGAGCATGGGAAAAATCAATTCTCCCGTCTTGAGATTAAGAATATTGATATTCGTGGTGTCCACATAGTCATCGGGGAAAAGATCTCCCGTTTCGTTGTATTCGTCCAGGCCAAAAAGACGGATAAACGTGTTCCCCTGAGCATCCCGCTCGTTGCTCGACAGTTTCCCGTGTTTGTATATGATCTGAAGGTCAAAGCCGTCGGCACTGATATTGGTGGCCCCCAGAAAATAGACGTTCTTAAAAGCCAGAGGCCAGGTGGGGTGGTCCGGACTGGGAGTGGAAGGTTTGATGAGTTTGAGATGAAGGGTGTCACCGGTAACCACATCACTGCTGAACTGCCCCGCTTTCTTTATTACACCTTCTCTGTCCCGCTCAGACAGGGTATAGGCTACCGCCAGAACCTGGTTCTCCTGGACGGGGGCGGTCAGACGGATGAACCCAAAGTCCTCGACCACCACATAATCCTGGAGCCTCACCAGACGTTCGTACAGACCCGGCTCATCGCTATCGGGATCGAGACCGGGATTCCCGGGATCGACGTAGGCCACGGCAGGATAGGTCCCGGTCTCCACTCCCGTGGGCCCCGTTACGGACCGGAATACCTCGATTTCCTGTATCACCACATCGCCCCGGCGATGCTGGCCGTCGGCATCCAGGGGATAAAAGCTCGGCATGACGAGGGGAGTCCCCGTGGACCCCATGATGGGGTTGCCTTCGTCATCCACGACGGTGCCGCCGTTTCTGAACACCAGATCCAGAAAGAAGTACTGGTTCTTCTGATACTGGTAATCGGCCAGCGTTTGCCCCCGTGTTTCGGCTCCCCCCTTGTATTCCAACTTTTCCTTGTTCGTCTGCTCAATGGAAGCAACGGACGTGATGTCCACGGGACCCAGTTTCATGAGGGACTTCAGACCGAACAGGCCCTGGTTCTTCTGGGAGAATGTGACAAACTGGGTCGAGGGAAGGGAGAGGGAAATGTTCCCCGCTTCTATCTTTTGAACGATTTCGTCTTCGCGCCCTGTGTAGTGAATGCGAATGTTGTTTTCCCAGTTGAAATCCCGCTCGCTGTCGTAGTCCATGAGAACGGTCACCCGGTCCCCAATCTTCCCCTCCGTATGGAGGTTCTGACGTTGATCAAATTCGAAGTGGCTGGTCTGGGACTCCCGGAGCGTGCTTCTCACAAGCTCCTGGTCCTGAAAGACCATTTTACCCAGGACGTTCACATTCCCGCGGATGTTCACAGAAACCCGGCCGGCACCCGTCTCCATCCCCACCAACTCCAGGGTCCCGGGCCGTGACCGGGGACCCGCGGCCTGCGTCTCTTCGATTCCCCCCTTCCGCAGGCGGACTACCCTTTCCCTCTCTACCCTCTGCTCCATATACCACGATAGGGGAGCGGAAAAGGGAACCCGGAAAAGGTGATCCCATACCGACTCGTAAAGGGTAACCAGCCCCCAGTCCGGGGACACGGTCGCCCACCGGTTCTTTGCCTCCACCCCGTCCCTCAATACGCCCCGGGGAGAGCGGAGAGTATCGAGAGAAAACGGCGAGGAAAAGAAAGCCCCTTCGAACGGATCAACCACCCAAGGGGATACCGGCATGCGCCAGACGGCTGAAGAGGAGGTGTGAAGGAGGAAATGGTTTCCCGCTTCCAAAGAGTCGGCACCAGAGGCGGAAGGATCCCCTGCCCGGAGGAGTGTCCCCATCCCCAGGGTGACAGCGAACAAAACTGCTCCTGTTCTTGTGGCCTGCATGTCGAAGATCCCGATGCGTTATATCGGGGCAGTGTCACATCCCTTGAATCAGTTCCTCTGTCCAGGAGTCGAGACTGTCAAGGGATTTCAAACAGGTAGCAGTTTGACTATCCGGATCTCCTTATGCTTTGGGTGGAAGAGGGGTCGGTGGGAATAGAATCTCTGGAGATGATGGCAACAAGTTTTCGCAACGCCTGACCCCGGTGACTCAAACGGTTTTTTCCCCGGTCGGACAGTTGGGCGTACGTTTTGCCCGTCCCGGGTATCATGAAAACCGGATCGTATCCGAATCCACCGATGCCTTCCCGACCGGTACGGATCACCCCTTCAACGACCCCCTCTGCCCAGAGTTCCGTTTCCCCGGAAGGTTTTGGTGCACCATCCACAAAACAGGCCACGGTTCGAAACCGGGCGGTTCTCTTCTCAGAGGGAACATTCTTTAGGGCGTCAAGCAACTTGTTAATGTTGTCATCGTACGTGGATCCCTCCCCGGCGTACCGGGCGGAATGAACTCCCGGGGCTCCGTTGAGGGCATCTACTTCCAGGCCCGTATCGTCGGCAATCACGGGTTTTCCCGTAGCGGCATGCACGGTTCTGGCCTTGATGAGGGCATTTTCCCTTAACGTGGATCCCGTTTCCCGAATCCGGGGTATCCTCCCTTCGGGGTCCACATCTTCCAGACTTCTTGCCTGGATGCCAAACTCGAGCAGGATCGATTTGACCTCCCGGGCCTTGTCGGGATTTCGCGTGGCAATGATCAGATCCATGATCCCAGAATCGTTTGTCCTTCTGTTGGCGTAAAAATGCCTATTTTTAAGTATAGCCATTCCTTCCCCGGCAGTCAAGGGAAATTGCCCCCGCCGTTCGTCGATGTGATGGGGGTCAAGATTGCGGTTGCTTTTCGAAAGGGGTGACAATAATTTGCCGTGGTTTTGGGCCGAGTAGCTCAGTCGGTAGAGCAGTGGACTGAAAATCCATGTGTCGGCGGTTCGATTCCGTCCTCGGCCACACGGTCTGTCCTTCCCCGTTTATGGCCTCCCCGTCCGTCGGTAGAGTCCGCCCCTTGGCAGGGGGTTCCTACCGAACCCGGGGCTTGAACCCTGACGCACCGTAAGCTAAGTTTCACCAGGCCATGAAAACGAAAATTGCCATCTTCTGGCCTGGGGACTACCGGACGAAACCTAACGAAATGGCCCTGCCGCAGGTCTCGGAGGCCACCCGCCAGCTCGAGAAGGCCCTCAAGAAGCTGGGCCATGCCTCCTACAGGGTTAACGGCTTTCTCACGAAACCCCATGAGGCCATTCAAAAGCTGGCTCCCATAGATGATCCCCTGATCGGGGTCTGCGCCCACTGGATCTATGGCCCTCATACGACGGACGGCGTGGCGGGGAAAAACAATCCACTGCTTCTGGCCAGCAATTTTTCCAGCACCTGGCCCGGACTGGTGGGCCTTCTGAACACGGGAGCTTGCCTGGAAAGCCTGGGCCGGCCCTTTTCCCGGATCTGGACCTCCGCCGCCGATTGGACCTCCGATGCCGCCTTCATGGACAGGCTGGACCAGTGGTGCACTTCCGGCCGGATTTCCTACCCGGAAGATGAAATCGTGCGCGTCCCCCCAGTGTCCGACAGAGCCCGACAGACAGCCGAATCGGTTCTCGAAACGATCCGTAAGCGCCGGATCCTGGCTCTCATGCTGGGAGACACGTCCATGGGAATGATCAACGGCTACTTCGGACCTCGCCTGTTGAGCCCCATCGGTTTTGCCGAACACAAGGTCGATCAGGCCTGGATCATTCACAGGGGGAAAACCATCGGTGACCGCCGTATCGACGACGCCTTGAGATTTGTCAAAGACAGGGGTGTCACCTTTCACTATGGGGAAAAAGACGCGGAAGACTTTGACGAGCTCGCCACCCGGGAACAGCTTCGTGACTACCTCGCCGTACTGGACCTCCTGGATGAATTTAGAGCCGACTGCCTGGGATGGCAGTATCAGCTTGGGCTGATTTCCCTCCGGCCGCCATCTGACTTCGCCGAAGGACTCTTCAATTCCGTCTGCCGCCCCGAATCGGACGGCGACACAGTAGTCACGGCCACGGAGGCCGACCAGGGAAACCTGGTCCCCATGGAATTGATGAAGCGCCTTCTCAAGGCCAAAGGTTTTCACCAAGCAGTTATGTTCCACGACGTCCGTTGGGGAGGTGAACATGAGGGGGAATTCGTCTGGGTCCTCCTGAATTCCGGTTCCTCCGGCGCCTATGCCTTCAACCACGATCCCGGTACTCTGGAGGGAGTCCACTCCTATCGACAACCCGCCATGTTTTTCCCATTGCCGGGAGGGACGTTTGCGGGCGAAAGCCTCCCGGGTCCCATCACCTGGGCCCGGGCCTACATCAAACAGAATGAACTGTGGATGGATGTGGGAAAAGGGGAGGTGGTGAAACTTCCCCGGGAAAAACGGGACAGGTGGTGGGAGGGAACCACCCGCCAGTGGCCTTTCATGGTCGCAAACCTGGGTATCCGCCAGGACACCCTCATGGCCCACTACATGAGCAACCACATCGCCGTGGCCTACGGAGACATATTTGCGGAAATGGTAGCCCTGAGTCAGCTACTGGGTTTCAAGGTCCGGATACTGAGAAGACCTTAGTCTTTGACGTCGCTGAAATCCGATCAGTTGTACCTGGGAATTGACGTCGGAACCGGGAGCGTCCGGGCCGCCCTGTTCGATCCTTCCGGCAAGAGGGCCGCCCTGGCAGTTCAAGACATCGATATCTGGCACCCCGAACCGGACTTTGTCGAGCAGTCATCGGAAAATATCTGGGAAGCGTGCTGCCGGGCGGTCCAGACTGCCCTCCGTGAGGCAGACTCAGGCCCCGAGTTGGTCCGGGGCATCGGATTCGATGCTACCTGTTCCCTGGTGGTGTTGGGCCCCCGGGATGAGCCCGTCACCGTGAGTCCCGCAGGTGACGACGCCCATAACGTCATTGTCTGGATGGATCACCGGGCCCTGGATCAGGCCGCCCGGATTAATGCCACCGGCCATCCGGTGTTGAAATACGTGGGGGGAACCATCTCCCCGGAGATGCAGTCCCCCAAACTGCTCTGGCTGAAGGAAAACCTGCCCCGGACGTGGGAACGGGCTGCCCGGTTCTTCGACCTGGCCGATTTCCTTACGTACCGGGCCTCCGGCAGCGATATCCGTTCCCTCTGTTGCACCGTCTGCAAATGGACCTATGTGGAAAGTGCCGGGGGGTGGGACGACAGTTACTGGCGGCAGGTGGGCCTGGGGGACCTGTTGGAAGAAGAGTATGCCCGGATCGGGCAGACCATTCGACCCATCGGAGAAACCGTGGGAAAAGGCCTGACGGAAAGGGCCGCTCAAGAATTGGGCCTTTTGCCCGGGACCTCCGTCGCCGTTTCCATCATAGACGCCCACGCCGGGGGCATTGGCATGCTTGGTGCCGCCCTTGAGGAAAAGGAACCGGCCGTGGAAGACTTCAACCACCGGCTCGCTCTCATCGGAGGGACCTCCAGCTGCCATATGGCCGTCTCCCCCGATGCCCGGTTTGTACCCGGGGTCTGGGGGCCCTACGGATCGGCCATGATTCCCCACATGTGGCTGAACGAAGGGGGTCAGTCAGCCACGGGAAGCCTGGTGGACCACATTATCTATTCACACACTCGAAGCCGGGAACTGGAAGAAAACGCCCGGCGCTCAGGTCGCACGGTCTATGATCTCCTTAACGACCGCCTGAATGTCCTGGGCCAGGACGTGGACTTTCCGGCTCTGCTAACCCGCGGGCTGCACGTCCTCCCCTACTTCCATGGCAACCGGTCGCCCCATGCCGATCCGACACTGAGAGGAATGATTTCGGGACTAAAACTTTCGGACAGTGTGGACGATCTGGCCGTTCTCTACCTTGCCACCATCCAAGCTATCGCCCACGGTACGCGTCATATCATCTCCACACTCAATGATCACGGCTATCAAATCGACACCGTTTTTGCCTGCGGTGGGGGCACCAGAAACCCCCTTTTCCTCCGGGAGCACGCCGATATTACCGAATGCCCCCTGATCCTGCCGCGGGAACCGGAAGCCGTTCTCCTGGGCTCCGCCATCCTGGGCGCGGTGGCATCGGGGGATTTCCCCTCCATCCTGGAAGCCATGAAAAGCATGTCCGGCGTGGACCGTACCGTCAACCCCGCCGGAGAAAACGTCCGTCGCTACCACCGGGCCAAGCATGCCGTCTTCCACCGGATGCTCCGGGACCAGCTGGACTATCGCCGGCTTCTCTCAGTTTTCTCTTGACATTTGGGGTGCCCTTCGTATATTGCTTTTCACTATCACCGAAAAACTTCGACGAGGAAACAGCTGAGGAGGGTAGCGGAAATGATGCCGACCCGCAAAACAGCGCCTGCCGCCTTGTCCGCGGTCCTTTCCATACTGATAACGGCCGGCCTCCAGGCCCAGGAATTCACGGGAGGTCCCTATGAACCGGACTCGAATACCGTGCTCCTCATGCATTTCGACGGGGACCTGACCAACGAATCGGAATTCTCTGCCGACGGTGTGCCCCACGGTGCCGGTGGACCTCCTCCTTCTTCTACACTCTATTTCGTGGATAATTCCGCCCTCGGCCTGGGCCAGTGCCTGCGGATCGACAACGACTCGAGCAGCGATACGGCCTTCGTGACGGTCGCCGACACGCCGGCCCTCGATTTGACCGGCGACTGGACCATCGAAGGGTGGATCAACATTTTCACCTTCGGGGAGAGTTCCTCCGACTGGCGGTGGGTTCCCCGGCTGGTCATCAAAACAGGGGATGACGTCTTCTGGCAGCCGAATTACTTCGTGGAAATGTGGGGGTCTAACCGGTTCTTCAGCTGCGGCTACCACACCGCCTCCCAGGACGCCTGGCCCCAGGTCAACTCCCCCAACAATACCCTGGAAGTGGGAAAATGGTTTCACCTCACCTTTATCCGGGATACCTCCCGACAGATTCTGATCCAGCTCACCCACAATCAAGATAAGGAACTCGTCGTCTTCAACGTGGCCGACTATACCACCTTCAACGCCGCAGACGTCACGCCCATCACCACCGATGCTCCTCTCCACATCGGTTATGCCGGGGGAGGAAACGACTCCTATCTGGACGGATTCGTGGACGAAATCCGCATCTCCAACGTGGTCCGGGAAGTTCCCGTTCCCCCCGTCGTCTCCTACGTAACCGAACTGGAAAACAGCTTCAATCCCGACTCCGTGTATGAAGTGACGGCCAACGTGTATACCCTCTTCGAGGGGCCCCAGCTGACCACCGTTCAACTGGAATACTCCACCGATTTCGGCGAGAACTGGACCACCCTGGACATGAACCCCACCCAGGGGGATACGTTTGTTGCCACCATTCCCGCCCATCCCGTGGGAACGGTCATTACCTACCGGATCCGGGCCCAGGACGATCAGGGAATGGAATTCGTGGGTGTTCCCCCTGTGGGGCTTACCCCCGTCCCCTACTACACGTTCGGCGTGGGCCGGGCCGACAGCCAGGTTCTGGGACTGGACTTCGAAGAAGGATCGGGAATCCCCGCCGATCAATCGGAATACGGCCACACCGTTACGATGCACGGCAGTCCCGTCTATTCCACCGATGCCGTCAGGGGCGACTACTCCCTCTACTTAGAGGGCGATTCCAGCTATCTGGAAATCGATTCGCCGTTCTTGACCGCCGAAAGCTTCACCATCGATTTCTGGTTCAAAGCCGATACCATTATTGAGTATACCCGCCTGATCAACCGGCCTATCGACCCCGATAACTGGTACCAGAACAACTATCAGGTGCGGTTCCACCCGGACAACAAGATATCGGCCGGCACCTATCTGGCACCCTTCGATATCTATCTGGTGGATCATCTGGAACTGGACAGCGCCATCACCACCGGGACCTGGTACCGGGCCATCTATGAATTTGCCGTCCGCGACAGTGCCAGATTTCAGCTCCGGGATGAGAATGACCAAGTCATTGACCAGAAAGCTACCCATCTGGCCTTTGCGCCGCTGCAGGCGACCGCACCCCTGCGCATCGGATATGCGGCGGGCCGGCCTCACTTTAAGGGGTACTACGACGATATCAAGATCTACAACTATGCCACCGGCATCACCGGATTGAGCACCCGCGGGGAGGGAGCCCAGAGCCTCCCCCGTCAATTTGAACTCCTCCAGAACTACCCCAACCCGTTCAATCCTGTGACCCGTATCGAATTTCTCGTGCCCAGACAAGAGAAGGCGGTTCTCACCGTATTCGACCTTGCCGGCAGAAAAGTGAAAACCCTCGTGAACGACACCCTGCCGGCGGGCAGGCACCGACTCACCTGGGATGGCACCGATGAAGAAAACCGTCCTGTGGCCAGCGGAATCTATCTGTACCACCTGAAATCCGAAGGTTTCTCGAAGGCCCGGAAGATGGTCTTCTTGAAATAGTACGCGGAGACATTTGTATCTCACGCCCCGGTCGCCTTCCATTCCCGTCCCCGTCACCCTTTTCCTGCGTCTGACCACCCCGGCACTCCTCGCCCTGGCGGCCCTGGGGTGTACCACGGGAGTGGAAAGTTCCCCCGATCCGGGAATCCTGGTGGTTACCCTCCAGTCTGACCCCGCCGATACCCTGATTGTCATTGCCAACGACACCGTCACGGTGGCCGACGGAGACTGGTTCGGAGTCACGGTCTTCCAGGGAAAGGTATACCGCGATACCAACTACGCCTTTCTCTTTACGGATACCTCGAGTTACCGCCTTGAAGACCAGAATCTTAATCTCCTGCAGATGGATGGTGCTACGGGGCAATACCAGCGGTTTGTGCTGTACCGCTCCTACGTTCCGCCGGGCGACTATGACAGGATCCA
>JBHIEY010000024.1:0-18530 GCA_046861835.1 Fidelibacterota bacterium
TCCGTACGGGACGGAAACAGCGAGATATACGCCATGAACGTGGACGGTTCTGGAGTGACGAACCTCACCAACAGCCCGGAGGAAGATGCGGGCCCGGTCTTTTCCCGGGACGGATCAAGAATTGTGTTTCAGTCCAAGAGGGACGGGAACTGGGAGATCTACATCATGGACCCCGACGGAGCACACGTGGTGAATCTGACAAGGAATCCACAGGACGATGTCGCTCCCCAGTTTCAACCCCTGTCCTGACGACGGTCATTCAATGGGTTGAAATTTGTTCCCGTTCGGTTTATACTCCATGGCAGAACCGGGAGGGAAGGGTAATGAAAGAACAAGAAGTGGGTCATGTTTCCAATTTTTTCAAGAAGATTTCCGTCGCCGTTGTCGAGCTGACCAAGGGGGGGCTCAAGAACGGAGACACGGTGCACATTCAGGGGCACACCACCGATTTCACCCAGGACGTGGAATCGATGCAAATCGAGCATGAATCGGTTCCGGAAGCGAAGAAGGGCGACAGCATCGGATTGAAAGTGGATCACCGGGTGAGAAAAGGGGATAAGGTCTTCAGGGTGTCCGAAGCGTAGAGGCTTCTTGTTCCGGGATGCCCCCGCCGGGCTCGCCGGTTATGGCCGTTCCAGAGTGACCGTCACCGCGAGGTGATCGGAGTAGCCGCCGAGAAGGCTGTCCCCCGCCCAGAACCGGAAGGGGTATCCTTCAAAGGGTCCCCCCTTCTGACGCAGCTCCGGGCTGTCGACGATCCGGACGCTTCCCTGCCGGATGATCAACCTCGCCGAATCGAGCAGTCCCGGACTGACGATTATCTGGTCGTACACCAGATCGATCCCCTCCCCTTTGATGGTCCCCTTTCCGGGCTGATTGAGGAAGGGGCCCATAAGGTTGAACAGGGCGGAGCCCCCCACCCGGACCGAATCCCGGACCGGCGTGGCCCCCAAGTGGGCAGACACCGACGCCGCATCGGGCTGGTCGTTGAGGTCTCCCAGGACGATAATGTCCGCCGCAGGATCGTTCTGAAGAATCCGGTTCACCTCCCTTCTCAAGGTTCGGGCGGCTATGGCCCGGAGGGGATTTGTCTGTTCGGTACCGTCCCAGTGGGAGGGCCAGTGGTTCACAAAAACGTGAAGATCGGCTCCGGCGGTTTCTCCCAGGACGTACAGGATATCCCGGGTGGGCCGGGCATCCTTGAGGTCCACAGATATGGCCCTCGATTCTTTCAGGCGGAAACGGCCGGGGTCGTAGAGAAGGGCCACATCAATACCCCGGACATCGGGGGACTCATAGTGGACGATGCGGTAGTCCCGCCCGCGGTATTTGCGGTTCAGCATCTCCACAACCCTGCGGTTTTCCACCTCGGCCAGGCCCAGGACATCCACGTCCATAAGGGACAGCACGTGGGCCAGATTCTTGAGTTTCAAATCGAGGACATCCCGGGTGACTCCCTTCCGGCCCTGGGGGGTAAACTCGTCATCTTGCTTCGCGGGATCATCCTCCAGATCAAACAGATTCTCGACATTCCAGAAGCCGACGGACAGGGAGGACGACCGGCGGGTACAGCCGGCCAGAAGGAGGGAGAGGGACAAGAGGGCCATTCCCCCCATTTTGACGATGGTCGCGCAGGGGGTACGGGAACAGAGCATCGGTCCAGGCACCTTACGAATTTAACCTGTGACGGTTCAATAGACATACGTAAACTTGAAATTCGGCGGTGAAGAACCCTTCAAAGTACGACCATATCATCTGGGATTGGAACGGCACCCTGCTTGACGACGCGTGGCTGTGCGTGGATGTCATGAACGGCGTTCTTTCAAGACGGGGCATGCCCACCCTGACGCCGGAGGCGTACGAGAACATTTTCGGGTTCCCGGTCATCGACTATTACCGCCGGCTGGGGTTCGATTTTGACAGGGAATCCTTCGAGGTATCCGGGACGGAATTCATTGTGGAATACGAGAAGCGGAGGCACGAGGCCCGGCTTCAGCCGGGGGCCCTGGAGACCCTGAAGGCCGTCCGGGCCGTGGGCATTCCCCAGTCGCTTCTTTCGGCCTACAAACAGGGCACCCTCGATGAGCTTACCGGATATTTAGGGGTAAAGGAATTCTTCACGGCCGTCGTCGGGCTGGACAACCACTACGCCCACGGCAAGGTGGAAGCGGCAAGGCATCTCATGGCTCAAATCGGACTCGTCTCCTCCCATGGTGAGATACAGGGGAAGGGGATCCTTCTGGTGGGGGACACCGTCCACGACCGGGAGGTGGGTGATGCCATCGGGGTGGAGTGCGTTCTTGTCCCCAGCGGTCATCAATCGAGAGCCCGGCTTGAACGTCTGGGGGTTCCGGTGCTCGATTCCGTGAGCGAGGTGATCGGCCTGGTCAGATGAAGCGGGGGACGGTGAAAGAATACGATGCGGACCGGGGATTTGGGTTTATCACCGGGGATGACGGCGAAGATTATTTCGTTCATGTCAGCGGACTGAGAATTCACCTGAAAGAGAAGGGTTTGCGGAAAGGGGAACGGGTGAAGTTTGACGTTATGTTTGATGTGAAGGGAGACCGGGCGGTCAATGTGACACGGGAGTAGGGGTATCCCTTTCTTCACATGGCCCGCTTCATCTGCACCCGCTGTCAGACCTCCCACCCCATCGACTCGGCCCTCTGGCGCTGTCCGTGTGGAGGAGTGCTCGATATTCTTCACCGTGTCCGGATTCCTGTTGAAACGGTAAAATCGCGGGCCCGCACTCTCTGGAGATACCGGGAAACCCTTCCGCTGGATGATGACAGGAACAGGGTGACGTTTCAGGAAGGCTATACGCCTCTGGTGCCCGCCAGGTTCGGCCCGAAAAAGGTTTTGTTGAAACTGGAATACCTGTTTCCTTCCGGTTCCTTTAAGGATCGCGGCACCGCTGTTCTCGTCAGTAAGCTCAAGGAACTGGGCGTGACCTCTGTCATCGGCGATTCCTCCGGGAATGCCGGTCTGTCCCTGGCCATGTACGGGGCAAGGGGGGGATTGGAATGCCGGATTTACGTTCCGCCCTGGCCGGCGCCGGTGACGGTGGAGATGATGAAGACCCTGGGGGCCTCCGTCGTGGTGGTGGAAGGGTCCCGGTCGGATGTGGAACGGGCGGCTCAAGAGGGAAGCCTCGCCCGGAATTCATCCCCGACAAAACGTTATGCAGGTCATAACTGGCATCCTTTCTTTCTGGAGGGGACCAAGACGTTTGCCTATGAGGTGGCCGAGCAGCTGGGCTGGACCGTTCCCGACGCCGTTCTCTTCCCCGTGGGAAACGGGTCTCTTCTCCTCGGAGCCTACCGGGGATTCGGGGATCTGTTGAGGTTGGGGCTGGTGGAGAGGATGCCGAGACTGATAGGGGTTCAGCCGGAAAGGTGCGCCCCCATTGTCCGGGCGTTCCGGGACAACCGGGACACCATCGAACCCGTCGAGCCGGGGGAAACGGTGGCGGAGGGAACCTCCCTGCCGGATCCCCCCAGAGGGACGCAGGTGCTCCAGGCGGTGAGGGAGAGTGGGGGTTCCCTTCTGTCCGTAACGGAGGAGGAAATCGTGGCATCCCTTGAGAGAGTTCGCCGTATGGGATATCTCATCCAGCCCACCTCGGCCGTGGCCACCGCCGGTCTGGAGAAGTACCCCTTTACCTCACGGGACAGGACGGTGGTCGCGCCTCTGACGGGATGGGGCATGAGCCGCATGGTTTCCCCGGGGAGGGTAGCGTGAAAAGGAGAATCGAAATTGTCCAGGGAGACATCACAAAGATGTCCGTGGACGCCGTTGTGAACGCCGCCAACCGGACCCTTCTGGGCGGGGGCGGCGTTGACGGAGCCATTCACCGGGCAGCGGGACCCGGGTTGAAAGAGGAGTGCAGAACCGTGGGGGGATGCGAAACCGGAGAGGCCAGGATCACCGGGGGTTACAACCTCCCCGCCAGATGGGTCATTCATACCGTCGGTCCCGTATGGCGCGGAGGGGATAGAGAGGAGGACGAACTGCTGGCCAGCTGCTACCGGAGCTGCTTTGACCTCGCCCTGAAGCACGGGGTCAATTCCATAGCTTTCCCGGCCATCAGCACGGGGGCTTACGGGTTTCCTCTGGAACGGGCCACCCGGATCGCCCTGGAAGAGACGTTCCGTTTTCTGAAAACCCATCCGTCACCGGCGAAAGTCTACTTTGTCTGTTTCTCCGGGAACGATTTCGAAGTCTACCGGCGCCTGTTCGAAAGGATGGTGCGGTAGACTTTCAGGGCCGCCTGTGAGGTCACAAACCCGGAACTTCAGACCGGTTCTCGTGCTCCCCTGGTTCGCCGGAGTGGTCTTTTTCGCCTGCCAGAAAGAGCCCCGGGTGGGAAGCGTTGAAATCTTTCCTTCCGAGGCAACCATATACAGGGGAGAAACTCAAAAGTTTGCGGCCACGGTAAGGGATGATCAGCAGCGCCTTATGACGGACAAGAAGGTGTCATGGACCAGCGATGACGAACAGGTGGCCACGATCAACTCTCAGGGGGTGGCCACCGGTATGGGGGAGGGAGTGGCCACCATCGAGGCCAGCTCCGGGGGCGTGTCGGGCGCGGCTCTCCTCACCGTTGAGCTATCTCCCCGGGACCGACTGACAGGCACCTGGAATTCGACAGCCTACGACTATGGACTCTTTCTGACCACGGCTTCGGATCAAACGGGGTTTGATCTTTTCGCCGAGGGTGAGGGCGTCATCACCATCCGGGGCGGGTATGAGGCAGATCTCACCTATATGTTCGGACACGGGGACGGCGATTCAGGGGCGGTTTTTCTTGTTACCGATTCCCCCGTTTCGCCATGGCTCGAGGGGGACGCACCTCCTCCCCTCCCGGTCCTTCTGGCGGAGGACCTTCCTCCGGCCGATCCCAGGCTGCTGTTCATGGCCGCAGGGGAAGGGGGGGATACGCTGTGGTATCTTCAAACGCCGGCGGACTTTGTTTACGATCCGGCGGAAGGGAAACTCTCCATTTCCGGTGTTGAGTTATACGGGGCGAGTCCCGCGGAAAGCGTCACGGTAGACGGTGCGTTGACCTATTCCACGGTTTCCATCCCGTCGGATACACCCACGGAGGTGGAATTTCCTCTCCTGGATCTGGATCACGTGGGAACCACCTTCACGTTTGAAGAGGGGGGTTCGTTTCGTCGAACCACGACCTTTTCCGGAGGCGGCGAAACGGAGACGGCGGAGGGGTTGTGGGAGGCACTCACGGACACCACTTTGCGCATGGTGGAGATCTATCTCGACGGTGAGGAGCGTCACCCTCCCGATACCTTAGAGGGGCTCTTCCGGACCGTATCGGGGCAACGGATGGATATGTGGGTAACCGACAATCTGTGCGAGGCGGGGGAGACGTACGAATCGGCCGGGGCCTGCCGGCGGGAGATGGAGGCGTTGTTCGGTCTCGATCCGGGGAGTTTGGTCACCGTTCAGATCCGCCACGCCTACAGCCTGGAGAGGTCCGGGCAGGGAGGCCGGGCTTATCTGGTTGTACCCCTTGGATACCGGCCGTAAATTTGGCGGCGTTTTGGCCCCTTCGTCTAGTGGTTAGGACTCCAGGTTTTCGACCTGGCAACAGGGGTTCGACTCCCCTAGGGGTCACAGGGTGACTGCTTCCAGCTCAGATAGACAACTCACCCGCACACCCTCTCGAACTTGGCTATTCTCATAACAGGCTCTTCCGGGTACATAGGGACCGAGCTATGCCGGCGGTATGAGAACGAGCCGTCAGTGGAGGAGGTGGTGGGTCTGGACCTGGTGGCCCCGAGGGAGGCGTTTTCCAAACTGACCTTTTACGAGAAAGATTGTACCGGAGATCTCTCGTCAGTTTTTGAGAACCACGTCATAGACACCCTGATTCACCTCGTCTTTATCCTCGATCCCATCCACGATTCCGAGAAGATGTATCGCGTGAATGTGGGGAGTCTGGAGAACGTATTGAGTTACGCGGAAACCTACGGAACGGGGCGCATCGTGGTCACCAGTTCCTACACCGCTTACGGCGCTCATCCGGACAATCCGCCCCTGTTCAATGAAGACCATCCGCTCAGGGGGAATGAAGATTTTCAGTATGCCCGGGACAAAACTCTGGTGGAGCGGCGGCTTCGGGCGTTTCGCGAAGCCCATCCGGAGGTGGATATCGTCGTGGCCCGGCCGGCCATCGTGGCAGGGGCTCACATGGGCAACTTCATCTCCCGGTACATGTCGAGAAAGGTGGTTCCCATCGTAAAGGATTCGGAGGTTGGGATTCAATTCCTGCATGAGGAGGATGCCGCAGAAGCCCTTTTCCGGCTGGCCATGGAGGCTCCCGCCGGAGCCTACAATGTGGGTCCACCCGACACCGTTCATCCCGCGGAGATTGCAGAGATCATGGGGGGAAAGCCTGTGGCGCTCCGGCCGGCGGTCTTGAAGGCTCTCACCGCAGTGGGGTGGGTTCTGCGGCTGAAATCCCTCTCGGAGGCACCCGGGAGCATGATTGCCTTCATTCAGTACCCGTGCGTTGTGGACGGGACGAAGATCGAACGGGACACGGGATTCCGGTACCGCTACACCAGCCGGGATGCCATCGAGGCCCTGGCACGCAGTCAGGCGGGGAGTTAGACATGGGTCCGGTTCATCCCCAGGTTACCCATTTCCCCATCGCCCTGATCATTACGGCATTTCTTCTTCAGATTGTCGTGGTTCTCAAGCCCGCCTGGCTGAGCCGGTCCACCTCCCTGTGGCTCCTGGGCCTGGCCGTGGTGCTGTCGATTGTTTCCGCCCTTTCCGGGCAGGATGCCGCCAACAGGGCGGTGAATCTGATGGAACTGTCCGAATCGACCCGGTCACTGCTTACCACACACAGGCGGTTTGCCAATCTTACCCTGTGGACTTCCCTGGGAACGTTTCTCCTCTGGTTATGGCTCTTTCTGCGGAGTCCTTCTGACCGGCGGGTGGACAGGTTGGCCCTGGCTCTCTTGTTCATTCTTTCCCTGAGTGTGGCGGCAACGGGATATTTGGGAGGTGAGCTTGTCCTTTCGCACGGTGTGGGGGTATCGCCCTGATTCCGGGGTCGCTTCTCCGGGGGCGGGCAAATGGCGTTCGTCGGGGCTCTGGAGGAAAAAACTTGACTTTCTCGACGGGGGAATCTAAAATCCTCGTCGAGAAACAGAATCATCCTTTTTCGCACCCAATCAAAGGAGGGCAATCATGGCTGAGAAAGTCAAGACTGTGGGAGTCAGGAAGGAAAGTGGATACCTTTATTACCTCGGCAAAGATGGACATGTGTGGCGTTCCAGAATGGCCCGTGCCGGAAGGGGCGGTGGGAATGCCGAGAAGGTAGCCGATGCCTGGGTAACCCGGGAGCAGGGATATCTCTATTTTATTGACAGGGATGGAGATGTGTCCCGGGCCAGAATGGCGAGAGGCCGGTAGCCGTATCCGACGGAATGGTCACTTGAAAAGCCCCGTTTGCGGGGCTTTTTCATTTGGGCAGGGACGCATAAATTATGAAGCCAAATTGTCGGCTTTGCTGGGGGTTCTGGAGATAATACGGTGACACCGCTGCAATCTGCCATTCTGGGTCTTGCTTTCTGGATCGTCTCCGTAGTCCAGGTCGTCCTGATGGCGTGGTTGTGGAAGTATAACGATCCCGGGAAATATACCGGCGTCAATGAGGTGGACGAGGCCGATCCGTGGCGGACCACGCTCCGGAAATGGGTCATCCTCCACAGGATTGCCGGGCTGGTCTACGCGGCCATCTACATTTTCATGATGTCGGCCATGGTGCCCCGCTTGTGGGCCTACCAGGTGGAACTTCCGGCCCGGACAGTGGCCCACCTCATGATCGGTTTTTCCATCGGCATCGTGCTGGTGTCGAAGATTGCCGTGATCCGCTTTTTTCGCCATCTCTCACCCATTCTGCCCGTGTTTGGTTTTCTCCTTTTCCTGTTTACCACCGTTCTTCTCGGGCTGTCCGTGCCGTTCGCTTACCAAGAGCAGCGGTTGATGACCACCTCCAGGGCCTTTTCCCGGGCCAACATGGTCCGTGTTGAACGTCTCCTGCCCCGGGGAGGATATTCCGGCGAGGAAGCCAGTCGCCTGGCCCGGGCGTATGTCCTGGAAAGAGGGCGACGGATTCTTCTGAAAAAGTGCGTTCAATGTCATGACCTGAGGACGGTTCTCTCCAGGCCCCGGACGCCGAGGGGGTGGGTAACCGTTATCCACCGCATGGCCGCCATGCCCACCATCGGGCTCCCCATTGTGGAAGAGGACAGGGATCCCGTGACGGCATACCTGGTGGCGATTACGCCGGACCTTCAGCAGTCGGTGAAAGAGAAGCGGATCTTCCTCACCGATGCCGCCTCTCCGGCTATCGCCCTGGCGCCCCGTCTTTCCGACGTGCCCGGGCTCGACATGAACCGGGCGGCACAACTTCTTGAGGAAACCTGCACCCAGTGTCATGAACTCACGGAACTGGACAATCACGGAGGGGATACCATGGACGGATGGCTGGTGACCGTGACCCGGATGGTGGAACAGAACGGCCTGGTGGAGGAAACCGGTATTCTGGAAACCATCATACTCTACCTGACGGTAACCCGGCCCGTTGAGGCGTCGCTGGGGTTGACGTTGACGCACCGGAGGTGACGGCGATGTTCACGATGTCATCCGGTTTGAAGAAATTCCTCCCTGCCGTTGTGGCCGGACTGCTGTTGGGTTCCGGATGTGCCGATCTGGGAGAAGAACCGGAGAAAGTTCCCCGGATAGAGGTGGCAGCCGGAATCCATTTTGGGACCGTGGCGGTGGGGGATTCCAGCGACACCACCCTGACGGTTTCCAGCACAGGGGAGCTCCCGCTGGTGATTTCCGGCGTGAATCTGACGGGGACAGACACCCTGGATTTCCGGGTGGAAGAAGGGGTGGAGGGAACCGAACTGCCCCCGGGTACCGACGGCCTCATCGTCCTCACGTTCGTCCCGGTTTCAGAAGGGGTCAAATCGGCAACCCTTCACATCCTTACCAACGATCCCGAGACACCCGATGCCGAGGTCTCCCTTCAGGGTGTTGGGGGTGAACCCGTGACAACGGTGAGTTTTTCCGGGGACATTCAGCCCATTTTCACGGCGAACTGCGCCGTGGTGGGGTGTCATGTGGCCGGTCATGAGACGGGACTCGATTTGAGGGAGGGACAGAGCTATTCTCTTCTGGTAAATGTCACGTCCGCGGGGTATGCCCCGGCGTTGAGGGTTAAGCCCTACGACCCGGACAATTCTGTCCTGTGGAACAAGGTGGCCGGAACGGGGCGGTACGGGGACAGGATGCCCCTGGGGGGAAGCCCCCTGGCTGAAAAGGATACGATAGCCATTCGCACATGGATTCTGGAGGGGGCCCTGGAGAATTAGATGAAGAGAGTTCACACGGTTGTCCTCTGTATTTTTCTCGGTGCCGGTGTGGCGGATGCCATTCCCCGTTTCGCCGTAAAGAACGGCGTCAGCTGTTCCACCTGCCACGTTAGTCCCACCGGCGGAGGTCTCCGGAACGACTACGGAGTGACGGTGGTTTCCATGGATGAGCTTCCGCTGCAGAAGGGAATGCGATTTACCGATGAGGATTACACCGGGATGGTGGGGGATCATCTCCGGCTGGGGGCCGATTTCCGGCTTCAGGTGCTCAGCACCGCCGGTCGGAACGCCGCCCGGAAGGTGGCCTTTTTCCCCATGCAGGGGGCCATTTACGCCCACCTCAGGGTCAGCCGTGTGGTGGAGGGCTACGGGAAAGTCGATCTGGTCCGGAGGTCTCCCGAGTTCTGGACCCTTCTGAACGTCCTTCCCAACGGCAGCTATGTGGTCATGGGCCGGAAAATACCCACTTACGGCCTTCGTCTGGACGATCACACCTCCTTCATCCGGGGCGGCAATCTTTCCCTGAGGCACACCCGGGCCGATGGTGAGGCTTTCGCGAAGGAAGGGATGCCCTTTTCTCCCCGGGTTCCCCTGCCGGCCATATTTGAGATCGGTCTGAAGTTTTCTGATTTTTTCGCCACGGTCTCCCTGTCGAACCCCTATGTTCTCGGGTCGGAGACCGGTTTTCAGGTGTTTCAAGATCTTTCCCAGAAGAATGTCACCGCCCGCCTGGAGTACTCCACGTCGTTGGCGTCCCTCTCAGGCCTGGTGGGAGGGTCGGTCATGAGGGAGCAGAATGTCACCCTGGCCGGTATTTTCGGGGGTGTGTCCCTGGGCAGGGTGGCATGGCTGGGGGAGGTGGACCGGGCCAGGAACTGGAGCGGGGAAGGGGTTGCTTCCCTGGCATCCTACAGTGAGGTGATCGTGGAACCCGTTCAGGGACTGAATCTTCTGCTCAAATTCGACCTGTTCGACGAAGACACGGACCTCAAAGCCAATACCCTGACGCGGACTACCCTGGGAGTGGAAATGTTTCCTTTGAGCTTCTGGGAGGTGAAGGTCCAGGCCCGGTTCACGGACGTTTCCGGGGTGTCCGGCCAACCGGCCCCGGAGTATCTCATCCAGTTTCACACCTGGTTCTGAAAAGGAGGTCGACATGGGGAAAGGTGCGGTTACCCTGGGAATCATCGTTTTGACAGCGGGCACGGTATCTGCTCAGAAGGTGGAAAACGTTCAGGTTCTGCCGTTCAAAGAAAAGAAGGAAATCAGCCAGTTCATGAAGAAGAAGGTGGCCAAGTCTCTGGGTGTGAAATGCAAGTTCTGCCACAACCTGAAAGATTATGCCTCCGATGAAAATCCCCATAAGGTAGTTGCCCGGGAGATGATGCGGATGATGTTGAGCATCAACGAGCAGCTGACATCCATTCAACAGGTGGCCCAGGAGGCGGGAATGGAGCACTGGGACGAGCCCCCGAAGCTGGACTGTTGGGCCTGCCACCGGGGGTCTACCCGGCCCGAGTATTCCGCCCCTGAATAGGCATCTTTCATCCGGAACCGGCTGAGTAATCGCTCCTCACCATGATTTCCCTCCGGGAGTTGTTCGCCAGGGTTCGCCTTGAATACAAGATCCTTCTGGTTCTCGCCCTGGGATTGATCCTCGGTTTCGGCTCCTATGTCGTCTATACGGTGCAGTCGGAATCGGCGGCTCTTCTTGACGAATACCGGTTGAAGTCCCGCCTGTTTGCCGAGAGTCTGAAGTCAGGCGTTCGGCACATGATGCTTTCGGGCCGTCCCAGCTTTGTGAGAAGTCTTATCCGGGAAGCCCGGGAGGAGTTCCGGGGCCAGGGGCGCCTGAGGGTATATGACAATGAGGCGAGAGAAATCTTTGCCGAGGCGGGGACGTTTACCGTGAAGGAGGTGAGCGATTCGGTGGTGCACTCTCTTGTGAGGGAACGGCGGGAACCCCATACCGTTCCCTCCCCCTTCGTTCTCCTGCCGAATGAAAAAGCGTGTCAGTTCTGTCACGGAACCGACCATGCCATCCGGGGACTGCTTGAGCTTGAGTTTGCGGAAACCGGTGATCCTGTCCTGAAGCTTGCCGGCCGGATCGCCGTAGAAGCTTTCAGAGCCCTCATGCTGTCGGGAAAGGGGGATTCGGCCGACGAGCTCGTGCGGGCCATTCAGAGTGAGGAAGAAGCGGTTACGGTTCAGGTCTATGATCGCAACGGATACTATGTGGCCTTCGGAGATGACGCCGAGGAAGTCCCGGATGCAATTCTGGAACGGGCATTGACCATGTTCCAGAATCCCGGCCCAACCAATTCCGTGCACATGGCAGGGTGGCGGGAGCGAGCCGTGCTCGTTTTTCCCCTGTTCAACGACCAGGCGTGCCAGGTATGTCACGGATCCGACCATTCTCTACGGGGCATGTTCGTTCTCTGGGCCGCCGGGGGAGAGACACCGGCAAGTTCTTTCCCCCGGAGGGTGGCCGTGTCGGGGTTCAAGACCATGATGATCATGCAGCGGGGGATGTATGCCGCCGACTACGTCCAGATGGTGAGAAGCCTTCCCTTTGTGAAAAGCTTCAGAGCCTACGATAACGGGCGAAATCATCCCGGCGGGTGGCAGGTTCAGGAACTCTATGTTCCCAACCCCCGGTTTACCGAACGGGAGAAAGACCCCTCGGTGGACGAATTGATCCTCCGGGCCAACCGGGAAGGGGAGGCCGGGAACGTCAGGGCGGAAATGAAGGAAGAGATGGGCGACGGAGTGCCCTATTTGACTCAGATCATACCCCTTTTGAATGACGAAAAATGCCAGGCCTGTCACCCGCGGCCCGAACCGGGGGATCCCCGGTATGAGCGGTACAAGGATCGCTGGAAGGTGCGATCGGCGGTGAAAGTTTCCACGTCCATGGCGCCCGTCATGGGAACCATCCGGCGAAACCTGTACGCCTCCGTCGGCGTAGGTCTCTTGACCATCGTCGTGGTGGCCGGCGTGCTGCGGGTGTTCATGAAGCTGGTGGTTTTGAATCCTCTGGCCCTCATAGGCGGGACGGCCCAACAGGTGGGCGAAGGAAATCTGGCCGTGAGGGCCCGCGTCCCCTCCCGGGATGAGATCGGAACCCTGGCCGATCAGATAAACCGGATGATTCAAGGATTGAGGGAACGGCTGCATCTCACAAAGTTTGTGTCGAACCAGACCGTTCAGGCGGTAAGAACGGCGGAATTGGAGGGGGTTGCCCTGGGAGGTGTACGGAAGGAGGCCACCGTCCTTTTCTCTGACATCCGGGGATTTACGGCCTTTTCGGAGGGGGTGGAACCGGAGCAGGTGGTGGAGATGCTGAACATCTTTCTGAACGAACAGGCACAAATTGTGAGGGAATACAACGGAGATATTGATAAGTTTGTGGGCGACGAACTGATGGCCGTGTTTCAGGATGAGGCCATGGTAGAGGATGCGGTTCGATGCAGTATCGCCCTTCAGGAGAAAATCGGCCGGTTGAACGACGCCTACCACGTCCCCATGAAGGTGGGTATCGGCATTAATGCAGGACCCATGGTGATGGGGGCGGTGGGGAGTGCGGACAGGATGGACTATACGGTTCTGGGAGACGCCGTGAATGTGGGATCCCGCCTGTGCAGTGTTGCGCGACCCGGGGAAATACTCATTTCCGGTCAGGCGGCTGCGCTCCTGCCGGAAGGCCACGGCTTTTCGCTCAGGGCCCGCGATCCCGTCCGCGTCAAGGGGAAGAGTCGCCCTCTTGACGTCTATGAGGTCGCGGCGGGGCCCTGAACGGGCAGACGGGAATCCTCTCAGGGAATCAAACGAGGTATGCGATGAACACGTCCGAAGTGATCCGGTACGCCAGGGATCATGAACACGATCATCTGGAGCAGTTGAAGGAGCTGATCGCCATTCCAAGCATTTCCAGCAGTCCCGAACACACCGGGGACGTCCGGCGGTGTGCGGAACTTCTGAGGAAATGGATGGGGGAGATCGGCCTTGAAAAAGTCCGGGTATTCAAGACCTCTGGTCACCCCATCGTTTACGGCCAGCGGTTGGATTCCCCCGGCAAGCCCACCATCCTGGTCTACGGCCACTACGATGTGCAGCCGGTGGACCCGGTGGAGCAGTGGGAAACGCCGCCCTTTGAGGTGTCGGTGAGAAACGGGAGAATCTTCGGCCGGGGAACGGCGGATGACAAGGGTCAGGTTCATATGCACCTGAAAGCCCTGGAGTCGTGGATGAAGGTCCGGGGCAGTCTGCCGGTTAACGTAAAGTTCATTGTGGAAGGGGAGGAGGAAGTGGGAAGCGACAATCTGGGGGGTTTTCTTCAGTCACACCGGGACCTTTTGGCGTCGGACGTGGCCCTCATTTCCGATACTCCCATGTTCAGGAAAGGCCTCCCCTCCATCTGCACCGGTTTGAGGGGACTCGCCTATTTCCAGCTGGACCTTGAGGGGTCGAAACAGGATCTTCATTCGGGATCGTTCGGCGGTGCGGTCAAGAACCCCGTGCAGGCACTGGCGGAGATGCTTTTCCGGTTGAAGGATGACCGGGGCCGGGTGACCATTCCCGGCTTTTATGATGACGTTGAGGAGTTGACCCCGGAGGAGAGGGAGTCCTTCAGACGGCTCCCGTTTGACGAAGAGGAGTACCGCAGGGAGATCGGTGCCCCCCGCCTTTACGGCGAACGGGGCTACACGGTTCTGGAGAAGCTCTGGTGCCGTCCCACCCTGGATGTATGCGGCATCTGGGGGGGATTTACCGGGGAAGGGGCCAAGACGATCATCCCGGCGACGGCCCACGCCAAGGTGAGCATGCGGCTGGTTCCCCGTCAGGATCCGGAGAGGGTGGCCCGGCTCTTTGAATCCCATATCCGGGACATTGCCCCGCAGGAAGTGAAGGTCACCATCCGGAGAATGCACGGAGGTCTCCCCTACGTCGCCGATACGTCTCACCCCGCCTTTCGGGCCGCCAGGAAGGCCCTCAAGAGGGGCTTTGATACGGAATGCGTGTTCATCCGGGAAGGGGGATCGATCCCGTTTGTGGAGACCCTCACCCGGGCCCTGAACATACCGTGCCTCCTGGTGGGGTTTGGCCTGCCGGACGAAAATGCCCATTCCCCCAACGAATGGCTTGATCTCGAAAACTACCACAGGGGAATAGAGAGCCTTATCCATCTTTACGGCGAACTGTCCGAGCTTTCATGAGGGTGTTTCCCGGATCGGCGTGTCTGAAGCTAACCATTCTGGTGTGGGCTCAGGCGGCGTCAGGCCTGTCCCAGTCTCCTTCCCCGGACTTCATCCGTGACATCAGGATTGAGGGGAACCGGGTCACCAAAGAGTACGTCATCGAGAGGGAAATCCACCATCCGGAGGGGGCCCCTTTCGACTCGTCCGTGGCGGCGGAGGACCGGAACCGTATTGACAATCTCGGCATATTCAGCGATGTCCGCTATGAGCTTCAGCCGAACGGGGACGGTACCCATACCCTGGTCTACCGCGTGACGGAAACGTGGAGAATCTTCCCCATTCCCGTATTTCTTTACCAGGAGGAAACCGGATGGTCGTACGGAGCGGCGGTGCTCGTAAAGAACTTCCGGGGCCGGAACGAGATCCTTCAGGGTGCGGGTGCCGTGGGGGGGACCCTCTTTGGTGCCATCCAGTTCGAGGATCCCTGGATCACCGGAGATCACGTGTCCCTACGGGCTCACGCCTTCCGGACGGTCTTCGATCATCCCTTTCTGGGATTCAGCTACCGTGAATCGGACCTGGAGGCTACCGTGGGAAGGTACTTCGGGTATGAATGGAAACTGTGGGTATCGGCCAGTCTGGAAGAGAGGGTAGCCAGCTACTTCACGAAGGACCGGGACGATCTCAGGCACCGCTATTTTCAGTCCAAATTTCTGCTGATTCATGACACCCGCGATCTGTATATTGATCCTTCCCGGGGAGTATTGATCACCAGTGAGGTGCGGCCGGAAGTGGGTCTGGACCGGAATTCGCCGCTGAATGTTTACTGGGAGGTCCAGGCCAGCACCTGGAAAACCGTGAGGGGAGGGGAGCACCGCTGGGTAGCGGGCGCTTCGGTTTTTCTTCACGCGTATGGGGGAAAGGAGATTCCGTACAAGATACTCATGGCAGGGGGAGCGGAATCGATCCGGGGATGGGCGGTACTCGATTCGTCGGGGTACCGGCGGTACCCGCACCGGGCGGGCTTGAACATGTATACGCTGTCCCTGGAACTTCGTCACACCCTTATCCCCAAACATCTCACCGCTTGGGGAACGGAGTTTGGTCTGATACTGGCGGAGTTTCTCGATGTTGGACGGGCTCACGACGACCCTTTTTCCATGTTCAGGTCGGTGCCCATGGCGGGTGTGGGAGTCGGGGTTCGTCTGTTCGTTCCGGGAGCCCAGCTCTTGCGCATTGACTACGGAATGGGCTACTACCGGGGCTCGTGGCAGCCCGGACAATGGCATCTTGCGGTGGGCCATAAGTTCTAACACGGGGGAAATGCCAAAGAAAAGGAAGAAATCATGACTCCAGGCAAACAGCTTGACGATCTTGTGGAGAGGTTTTGCGACGACTACTTTCAGTTCAATCCCACCCAGGGGCGGGAGCTGGGAATCCGCGACTACTACGGACGGGTTCCCGATCTTTCCTTTGAAAACATAATGGGTTTCCTGAAACGCCTCCAGTTCTATGAGATCGAGGTCAACCGTCTCCTGGAAGAGGAGCTTTCTCCCCAGGAGAAGGCCGATCTGATCCAGTTGAATGTCATCATTGCGTCCGAAAGGTTCAACATTCAGCAGCTCAGGTGGTGGGCGGAAGATCCCCATGGATACGGACGGCATCTGGATGTGAGTCCGTATCTCAAGCGCCGGTACGCCCCCCTGAGAACCCGGGCGGAGCAGACCATCACCCATCTCAACCAGGTCCCCTATCTCCTGGAACAGCAGCGTTTCAATCTTGTCCCGGAGCAGCCGAGGGTGAATCTCGCCACGACGCTCGAGGGGTACAGGGGTCACAGCGATTTTTACCGGAAAGACGTGGTGGCGGGATTCAGCCGCGTCAGGGATTCCGGCATCAAGGAGACCCTTTCCCGGGCCGCCTCCGCGGCTGCCGAAGCCGTCGATTCGTTCATTTCCTATGCCGAGCAGGAACTCGTGCCCAACGCCACCGGCGATTTCGCCATGGGCCGGTTCAACTTCATTGACATGCTGAAGTACGGAGAAATGGTGGAAATGGGGCTGGATGAGCTCCTGAGGATCGGGGAGTCGGATCTCAGGAGGAATCAAAGGGAATTCCAGGAGGTGGCGGCCGCATTCATGCCGGGAAAGGGGTCCCGGGACGTCATGATGGAGATCGCCCGGGATCATCCGTCGCCGGAGACCCTGGTGGAGGAAACGGAGAAGATGCTGGAAGGCATCCGTCAGTTTCTCATCGACAACGATATCGTAACGGTCCCTTCCGATGAGAGAATCGTGGTGGCCGAAACCCCCCGGTTCATGAGGTGGGCTTTCGCCATGTGCGACACGCCCGGCCCCTTCGAAACAAGGGCTAAGGAGTCGTTCTACTACGTGACGAACGTCGATCCCGGTTGGTCAGAAAAACAGAAAGAGGAATGGCTCACCAAATTTGACTATGCCACCCTGGACAATGTATCCGTCCATGAGGCCTACCCCGGCCACTACGTCCACTTTCTCCATACGCTGTCGGCTCCGTCAAAAATGGCGAAAATTGCCGGCAGTTACGCCTTCTGGGAAGGGTGGGCTCACTACGCCGAACAGATGATGATGGAGGAAGGGTGGCATCAGGATGAGCCCCGGTATCGTCTCGCCCAACTTTCGGAGGCCCTGGTCCGGAACTGCCGCTATCTCTGTTCCATCCGCATGCACACGCGGGGCATGACGGTGGACGAGGCCACCCGGTTCTTCATGGAAAACGCGTTTATGGCGGAGACCCCGGCGAGGAAGGAAGCGGAACGGGGGACCTTCGATCCGGGATACCTCAACTACACCCTTGGAAAGCTGATGATCTTGAAGCTCCGGGAGGACTGGAAACGGCAGGAAGGGAACAATTATTCCCTGAAAAGATTTCACGATACATTTCTATCCTTTGGGGCTCCCCCCATTCCCCTGGTACGACAGCTGATGCTGAAGGAAGGCGTGGAGAAGATCCTGTAACGTATGCCCGTTGAATCGTTCCGGCCGGTCTATTCCGGCGGTCCCCTGTTCATCCGGAGATACCGATGGAGATTGAGGCCGGTACGGTCTTTTCCCTACCCGGGATCGTTAGCTTCGTTTCGAGCGCGGCGGAAGATCATGGCCTTCTCGAACCGGTTCTCCGTACCGGAAACCAGCCGGCGGATATTGGTCCGGTGGGTGAACAGGACGAACAGCGGGATGATGACGGAGAAGACCTTCAGGGCGATCCCCGCTGTCTGAAACCCGAGCCCGGGAAGGCCGAAGACAACCACGGGAAACGCTATCCCTGCCCCTATGGAGGCCACCGAGACGTACCCGGTGGTGAGTATGGCCAGGGCAAAGACCAGGAAGCAGAAGGGGACGGCCAGGGGATAGAGGGCGATGACCATTCCCGTCAGGGCGGCAACGCCCTTTCCGCCCCGGAATCCGGCAAAGACGGTATAGGTGTGACCGAGGACGGCGGCGGAACCGGCCAGAACGGGGACGAGATCGGAACCGGGTTCCGCCAGGGACCCCAGGTACCGGGCGGCCGCGTATCCTTTGAAGATATCCACCGCCGCCACCACGACGGCCGGTTTCCATCCCAACAGCCGGAAGACGTTGGTAACGCCCGGATTCCCGCTGCCGTGTTTCCGGATGTCCATTCCTCCCGCGACTTTTCCCACCACCAGCCCCGTGGGGACCGATCCCACCAGGTAGGAGAGGAGAAGAATCAGGGCGATTTGAAGCAACGCTTTAGCTTCCGAAAACGGCCCGAAACGGGGTGAGGAACGGGAACTTTTTTGCCATAAAATAGTATATCAACGTGCTACAGCCAGTTCGGGGGGCTGTCTGTCTCACCCTCCTTAACCCCACTTGGCTTCCCGAACTGGTTTGTTATTTGTCCTCCGCCCCAA
>JBHIEY010000133.1:0-5204 GCA_046861835.1 Fidelibacterota bacterium
GAGGACCCGTGAGGGGTGGGACTATTCCCACCTGGGAGAAACGGAGAAGGCGGTGATAGAAGCATTCATCAGGGGGGACTTCTCAACGTTGGGTCTGCAGGAAACGTGCGCGAAACTCGCCCGTGAGCACGGCAGGAAAGTGTCGACCTACCGGAAGGTGTTTGCCAAACTGAGGGATTACGGAGTCCTGAGCCGCCTCTCGCCTGAGGAAAGCTAAGAGGTTTGGCCGGGGGCTGGGGGGTCTTTCCTGACACGGAGCCATACGCCATCGTTCGATCCGTATTTGTACCGGTACTGGTTTCGCTCGTATTGATGGTCTCTTCTTCCGCCCAGGATCTTGCCGACGTCATCTACGCCGGGGGACAGATATGGACGGGCGTTCCCGGTGTACCCCTGGCGGAGGACCTGGCGGTCGCCGGTGAGAAAATCGTCGCCGCCGGTTCCCATGATCAAATCGAGAACTTCAGGGGTCCGGACACCCGGCTGGTGGACCTCAAAGGTCGTTTCGTGGTGCCCGGATTGATCGACACCCACACCCATTTCCTCCGGGCTGGACTTGAAATGGCCGCAATCGACCTCAGAGAGGCTTCAAATCCCGAGGAATTCATTGCCACCGTCAGGCAGTACGCGCAGAATCTCCCGGCAGGGGGGTGGATAACGGGAGGGGACTGGGATCATGAGCGGTGGGGCGGGGAGCTGCCCCGGCGATCCTGGATCGACTCGGTCACCGCGGACATCCCTCTGTTTGTCACCCGTCTGGACGGACATATGGCGCTGGCAAACTCCCGGGCGATGGAACTGGCGGGCATCGACCGTCGAACCCCGGACCCGCCCGGCGGGCTCATTGTGCGGGATCGAACCACGAAGGAACCGACGGGAATCCTGAAGGAAACAGCCATGTCGCTGGTCCGGTCGGTCATTCCCGATCCTGATGAGAAAGCTCTGGACGAGGCTCTCAAACGGGCCATGGACTTCGCGGTGTCGAAAGGGATCACGCAAATCCACGATATGGGGGTGTGGAGGGATCTGGAAACCTACCGGAGAGCCCGGGAACGGAACGGTCTGAATATCAGGATCTACGCCTTTATCTGGTACACCGACTGGGAGCGATTGATCGCCTTTATGGAGAAGAACGGGCGAGGCGACGACTGGCTGCGGTGGGGAGGGATAAAAGCCATACTGGATGGATCCCTGGGATCGGGGACGGCCTGGATGTACCGTCCCTACCTGGACGATCCCACCACGGCGGGAATGGTGGTGCTGGAGGATACGGTCGGGCTGAAGAAGTTGATAGCCGCGGCGGATGACGCCCGGTTGCAGCTCGCCATTCATGCCATTGGCGACCGGGCCAACGATTGGGTTCTGAATGCCTACGAATCGCAAATCCGGACGGGAGCGGAACGGGACCGGCGGTTCAGGATCGAACATGCTCAGCACCTCACCCCCCGTGCCGTGGAGCGGTTCGGCCCTCTGGGAGTCATCGCCTCCATGCAGCCCTATCACGCCATAGATGACGGCCGGTGGGCGGGGAAGCGGGTACCGGACGAGGTTCTTAAGACGAGCTACGCCTTCCGTTCCCTTCTGGACGCACGTGCCGTCGTGTCGTTCGGGTCCGATTGGAACGTGGCACCCCTGGATCCTCTCAAGGGTATCTATGCGGCCGTCACCCGTAGGACGCTGGATGGAAAACATCCCCGGGGGTGGTACCCCGAGCAGAAGATCTCGGTGGAGGAGGCCCTCCGGGCGTACACCTGGGCCGGCGCCTACGCAGGCTTTCAAGAAAAGAGGGTGGGTACCCTGGAAGCTGGGAAACTGGCCGACTTCGTGGTCCTCTCTGAAAACCTGTTTGATATTGATCCATCGGCCATTGGTGACGTCCGGGTCGTCAGAACGGTGGTGGGGGGCCGGGACCGCTACGTGGCCGGTGACTGACGGTTAGGCCCGTCCGGGAGAGTTCCGGTTGAGGGAAGCCATTGACGCGTATCTTCGAAGAGACGTCCCTTTCCAGGCCTTTGATCGCTACCACACCATTTTCCTTGTAGCCTCCATTGTTCTCGCCATCTGGCTTCCCCTTTTCGCCAGACGGAGGCTCACGCCCAAACAGCAGCACACGGTGGGGGCCGCCCTCGGATGGCTGGTGATGGCAAGCTACGTGAGCTGGCCCGTGCTGGAAGCCGTGGCCGGGACGTTCGACCCGAAGCTTCATCTCCCCTTTCACCTGTGCAGATTCGCCAATCTCACTCTCCCCCTCGTCATGGCGAAACGGAGCTACCGGATGTACGAGATCCTCTATTTCTGGGGCCTCTCGGCCATGCTTCAGGCGAGTTTCACGCCGGATATCGTCCAGGGATTTCCCCATTACCACTTTTTCCGGTTCTGGGTCGCTCACAATCTCATGATCGTGGCCATCATCTATGCCACCGTAGTCTACCGAATGCGACCGACACTGAAGAGCCTCTGGAAAGCCTTTCTGGCCCTGGTCATTTTCTTCGTGATCACCATTCCGGTGAATATCGTTCTGGGAGCCAACTATTTCTGGATCTGCGGGAAACCTCCCGTGCCCAGTTTGCTCGACTACATGGGACCGTGGCCCTGGTACACTCTCACCGCCGGTCTCGTCGCCATTGTCCATTTCTATGCGGTATACCTCCCGTTCTACGTCAGGGACAGGAAAAGGGGAAGGGGAGGAGGAGGGACAGCAGCCGTCAGGTGAAAAGGGATGAGGGACGGTACCTCGCCAGAAAGAGTTAAAACCTTGAGAAAGAGGTCAGGACGGATACGATGTCATCCTGGAGCCCCCGGTAGGGAGAACTGTCGCCGATATATCCGTTCATCATGATGGAAAAGGCCACGGTTTCGTTGTCCCGGGTAACGAGATATCCCGACAGGGAACTGATCCCCTGGAGGGTGCCGGTCTTCGCTCTGGCCCTGTCCCGGACCTCTTCGGCCGTCATCCTTGCCGCCAGGGAGCCGTCTCCTCCCCCGATGGGGAGACTGGCCAGGAACTCGGGAAAAATCTTGAAGTTCCCGTGAACCCATTCAAGCAGTTGAACCAGATGGTCCGGGCTCAGGAGATTGTAGCGGGAAAACCCCGACCCATCGGCCATGACAAAGGTGGCAGTGTCCAGGCCGGCTTCGTCATGGAGAAAGGTTTTCACCGTCCGGAGCCCCGAAGGCCACGATCCCGGTGATCCGGCAGCGGTGCTCCCCATTTTCTTTACCAGGAGTTCTGCCGTGAGATTGTCGGAATACTTCAAGAGATCCTTGACGGTTTCCGACAGCGGGGGAGAGCCGTGGGCTGTCAGGAGGACCGTATCGGAAGGAACTGTGTCCATCCGGACGGTTCCGTGGAAACGGATTCCTGCGGCCAGGAGCAGTTCCTTCAGGACTGTCCCCGCATAAAGGGGCGGATTCTCGACGGCGATGAGACGGGATTCGGGGGCGGTTCCTGTCCAAACGGTTCCGGTGATATCGATAATGTTCTCCCCGGTTTTCCAGCGGCGCGTGATCTTCAGTGGAGGGGATTCGGCTCCCTGTTCATCCACGGTGGTGGCCTCGACATTCACCGAAACATAGCCGGTGGGCGGATCGATTCTGACCCTCGGAGGGTCTCCCACCCCTTTCCCCGGTGCGATCCAAACGGCGACACAGTTGTCGTTGAGGGTCATGGCACTGACGGGGGCGGCGTACCACTCGGGTCCCTGGTCCCACATCCACCCCGGTCCCAGAAGATCGGCGTCGAATTCGGTCGCATCGACGATTATGTCCCCTTCAACGGCGTGAATTTCAAGAAGCTCCAAATCCGACACCATTTTCGCCAGGTCGCGATCGGTCAGGGCGGGATCACCGGCACCCTTGAGATATATATTGCCGGGAGGAGTTCCTCTTGCGAAGGCCGAATCGGCGTACAGGGCCGTTCGAAAGCGAAAATAGGGTCCCAGAATGTCGAGTGCCGCGGCGGCGGTCAGGAGCTTCATGTTGCTCGCCGGTGTGAACCGGTGGGTGGCATTCTTCTCGTAGAATACCTCCCCTGTTTTCAAGGAGACCGCTTTCATCCCGAACGTGACGTCCGGATCGGTAGCCTCCACGAGCCCGTCGATTCGCTCCCTCAGCGCCTCTTTCTGGCTGTGGGTAAGGGGCGGATAGCCGGGGCCTGCCCTGAAAGCGCAGCCACCCAGGGAAGCCACCAGGAGGAACCCCAGGGGTATCCGCCAAGATCGGGCCGCGTAATGGCGCACCGGATTCATCAATAGAGATAGTATCTCCGGGCAAGAGCCCTGAAGTCGTTCATCCCTTTCTGAATCGCCTTCCATATGGTCTCCGGTGCCTTCTTCTGTTCCAGCATACGGCGCATGGTGTCGGTCCCTGCCAGACGGTCGAAGGCGCGAGGATCAATGGTCAGGCTGTCCGGGTAAAGAGAGATGAGGGTGAACAACACTTCGATCCCCGTCTTCACCGGTTCAAACCGGTTTCTGGCGACAATCTCCAGTTCCACGCCCCGGCACCGGACCCCCTCGTACTTGGGGTGGGCAGCCTTTCCCGGAATGTGCCGGGGGGTGAAGGTCACGGGTTCGAACGTGACCCCCGGGATCCCCCTGTCATTGAGGACCCCCGCCAGGAGAACCCCGTCGATCCATGGGGCTCCCAGCCGGCGAAAGGGCCGGTCCGTCCCGCGACCTTCGGAGACGTTGGTGGCCTCCAGGAAAACGAATCCGGGGTAGACGAGGGCGGTGGTGAGATCGGGAATATTGGGGGAGGGGGAAATCCATGGCAGATCATTATCATCATACCAATTGTCTCGGGACCAGTAGATTAGGGGGATCACCTCAAGTTTTGGTTTTGATTTAATCCACCCTTCGTCGACGATCATGGTGGCCAGTTCGCCGGGCGTGAGGCTGTAGAGGAGCGGAATGGGATAGGGGCCTACGAAGGACTGGTAGCCGTTTTTGAGGACCGGGCCGCTGATTCGCCGGCCGGTGAGGGGGGCAGGGCGGTCGAGAACCATGACAGGGATGTCCGATTCGCCCGCAGCCTCCAGCACCAGCCCCAGGGTGGAAATATAGGTATAGGTTCTGACGCCCAGGTCCTGAATATCGTAGATCATCAGGTCAAGGTCTTCCAGCATCCGGGGAGAGGGTTTCCGGCGGTTCCCGTACAGGCTGTGGACCCTTTCCACGCCCGCGACCTTCCTTTCTTCACCTCCC
>JBHIEY010000134.1:0-5196 GCA_046861835.1 Fidelibacterota bacterium
CCCCGGAACGTTCCCGTTCCCCCCGATCCCCGCCGGATGGCAAACCGGTCGATGCGCACCTCCGGGTAGCGCGATTCCAGGACTTCAGGGTCGGTGATGCGGGTGTTGGTCATATGGACCTGAACGGCTGTCGCCCCCCGGTGTCCGGGGGTGGCCCCTGATCCTCCGGCAATGGTTTCATAGTACTGCTTTCCCCTTCCGTCGGCCCGGCCGAAAAGAAAGTTGTTCATGGTACCCTGGGAAGCGGCGGCGACCCCCAGGGCCCCCAGGAGGACATCGACGATCCGTTGAGACGTCTCCACGTTGCCGCCGGCCACGGCGGCATCGGAAGAGGGGTTCAACAGGCACCCTCGGGGAATGCGAACCGTAATCGGCACCATGCAGCCCGAGTTGAGGGGAATATCTTCGTCAATAAGGGACCGGAAGACGTACAGAACGGCCGCTTTCGTCACCGACACAGGGGCGTTCAGGTTTCCCGGGATCTGAGGACCGGTCCCGGAAAAATCGACCTCCGCCGTGCACGAAGGGGATGACCCGTTTCCCCTCATGAGTGTCAGGCGGACGGCAATCGTGGACCCGTCGTCAAGGGTATCTTCAAACCGCCTGAGAATCTGCCGTTTTCCAAGAAGCAGTCTCGCCAGTGCCTCCTCCATGGCCCGGGCGGCGTTGTCCCGGACGTGGCCCATGTACGCCCGGACGGTCCCGAAGCCGTACTTTTCCACCAGCCTGTCCAGCTCCCGGATTCCGGCGTTCAGTGAAGCGATCTGGGCTTTCAAATCGGAGATTCGCTCCTCAAGATTTCTTGCGGGGTAGGGACCCGACAGCAACAGCTCCCTGATTTGCCTTTCCCGGAATCTTCCCTCCCGTACCAGAAGAAAGTTGTCGATGACCACGCCCTCCTCTTCCAACGACGAAGAGAAGGGGGGCATGGAACCGGGTGCGATCCCTCCAATGTCGGCGTGATGTCCCCGGGAGGCCACGTAAAAGAGGGGACTGTCCCCAGGGTCCCTGCGGGAGAAAACGGGGGCAACAACGGTAACGTCGGGCAGGTGCGAGCCGCCCTTGTGGGGGTTATTCATGCAGTATACGTCCCCCGGCCGCATCCTCCCTTTATTGTCCGCAATGATCGATTTCACCGATTCTCCCATGGCACCCAGGTGGACGGGAATATGGGGGGCGTTGGCAACCAGGTTGCCCTCCGGGTCAAAGATGGCGCAGGAAAAATCGTGGCGTTCCTTAATGTTGGTGGAATGGGCCGTGTTGGCCAGGGTGTATCCCATCTGCTCGGCCGCACTCATGAAGAGATGATTGAAGACCTCCAACATAACCGGGTCACGTCGTGTGCTCACCATCTCCCTTTTTTCCTCCTCGCGGGTCAGGATCAGGTGGCGGTAGGGGCTGACCGTTGCCGCGAATCCCGGCTCCACCACCGTGGTGGAAAACTCTTCCACGATGACCGCCGGTCCCCTGATCCGGCATCCCACGGGGCAGTCCTGGCGACGGTATACGGGGGTGGAAGTGGCCTCCGGATGGAAATAAACCGGAACCGTTTCCCGGGGGAGTACCGGAGGCACCCGTCCTTTCGTATCCCCGGGCATCCTTTCCCGTGTTTCCCGGAAGAGATGTCCTCCTGCCACCACCTCGACACGAATATTTACCACTTCCAGGGGTGAATCCGCAGGATCAAAGCCGAAGAGCCGCCGGTATTCTTTCCGGAACGTTCTTGGGAGGGTTTCCGGAAGGGTTTCCCGGGAGGGGTGCGTCACCGGGAGAGTCAGAAACGTGTCGGTCCCCTCAGGTCGAATATCGAGGTAACAGTGAGTTCTGATCGTCTCTTTCCCGCTTCCGGCTTGTATCAGCTCCTGAACTTCCGGTTTGGCCAGAGTTTCCACCCGGCGTGAGAGGGACCGGGTGAACGGGCGATCGAGGGGTCTGATCACCGATTTCACCATATACCGGAGGTGGCTTGCCCTGGCGATTCCGTACGCCGAAAGGATACCCGCGGCGGGGTGAATGACCACCGATTGCATGTCCAGGATTCTGGCAAGGGCGCAGGCGTGCTGAGGCGCCGCACCGCCGAACGCGATCAGTCCGTGCGTCCGGACATCAAACCCCCGGGAGACGGAAATCTCCTTGATGGCCCGGGCCATGGTCTCGTTGGCGATCTTCACGAAGCCCAGAGCCACCTGGACGGGGGTGAGGGAGGTGCCGAGAACGCCGTTTATCTCGGCCGTCAGCTCGCGGAATTTCGCTTTCACAATGCCGGTGTCAAGGGGACTCTGTTGCCGGGATCCGAACGTTTTGGGAAAATAGGCGGGAATAAGTCGTCCCAGGAGGAGGTTGGCGTCGGTGAGGGCCAGCGGCCCCCCCAGGCCGTAGGAAGCGGGTCCGGGTCTGGCTCCTGCGGACTCGGGGCCGACCCTGAGCTTCTGGCCGTCGAACCAGAGAAGGGATCCGCCCCCCGCGGCGACCGTATTCACACGGAGAGCCGGGGCGTGGAATTGTATTCCTCCCGTCTTCATTTCCAGAACTTTCTCGAAGGTCCCGTCATACCGGGAAACATCCGTGGAGGTTCCACCCATGTCTATTCCGATGGACTCGGACAGGTTATTGAGTCTTGCCACTGCGGCGGCACCGATCACACCGCCGGCCGGACCGGACAGGATGGCATCCTTTCCGGAAACCGAGGGGGCGTCAAGGATTCCTCCCGAACTCTGCATGAATTCCAGATGGATGTTTCCCGTATAGCGGCGGATGGACTCTATATAGGCCCTGAGCAGAGGGCTCAGATAGGCGTCCACGACGGTGGTCTGGCCCCTGTCGACAATCTTTATAAGGGGCATGATTTCATGGGAAACGGAGACCTGGGGGAAGCCGGCCTTCCGGGCCAGCCGGGCCAGAGCGATCTCGTGATCCGGCTTCTTCCAGCTGTGCATCAAGACGATGGCCACGGACGATATTCCCATTCTCCGTATTCTCAACAGGTCCTCCCAGGCAGCATCCGCATCCAGGGGCCGGATCACCTTCCCCGTATGATCAATCCTTTCGTTGACTTCCTTCACGCACCGGTAAACCTTCTCCGGCTTTTCAATGACCAGCTTGAAGAGGTGAGGCCGGTTTTGATAGCCGATCTCCAGAAGATCCCGGAATCCCCGGGTGATGAACAGGGCCACGGGTATTCCTTTCCGTTCCAGAAGGGCGTTCGTGGCAACGGTGGTTCCCATTCGAATCGTGGCCACCCGGGACTGGGGGAGAGGGTGACCTCGGGAAACTCCCATCATCCGGGCGATGCCCTCGATGGCGGGATCGGCATACCGGTCAGATCGGGACAGGAGCTTGCTCATGTGGACCTCTCCCCGGGGATCGATACCCATGACATCGGTGAAGGTCCCTCCCCGGTCTACGGAGAAGAACCACCGCCCGGGATAGCGGGTAAGCACTTTCATGGCGACGGGCGACATTCCCGGAAAATCTACCAACGATTTCCTCCTGTGCGAAGGCGTTTATTCATGCTAATTTCCCCCATGACCGCCGGGCGGAAATTTCTTGTGGAAATAGACCGGGAATCAACACCTGTGGACACAGTTTACAAATCGACACCGCTCCTGTTTACCGGCGACCCGGGTTGTGAGAGGAGGGCCGTTGGGGCGAAGATGAAGTACGCCTGGACTATTTCCGGTCTGGTTTGTTTTCCCGCCGTCACAGCGGCCTCCAATGGCGAGGGGATCCCCTTTTCCTGGGCCGTCCTTTTGATGACCACGTTTGGGGGATTGGCCCTCTTCCTGTACGGTCTGACGAAAATGAGCGAGGGGATGAAGAAGGTGGCGGGCAACCGGATGCGTTCCATTCTCACCGCCCTCACCCACAACCGGGTGGTGGCGCTGATTGTGGGAGCCTTTGTCACCATGGTCATTCAGAGCAGCAGTGCCACCACGGTCATGCTCGTCAGTTTTGTTCAGGCCGAACTGATGACGTTTGTTCAAACGCTGGGGATCATTCTTGGCGCCGACATCGGGACGACCATCACAGCCCAGCTCATTGCCTTCCGGATAACGGATTATGCCCTGTTGATGATCACCGTCGGTTTTGCCGCCACCATGTTCGCCGGAAAGGATTCCCATAAGAATCTGGGCGAGGCCGTTCTCGGGTTCGGCATCCTCTTTTTCGGCATGCATCTCATGTCCGATGCCATGGCTCCCCTGCGCACATATGAGCCCTTCATGCGGACACTCAGAGGGCTGGAAAACCCATTTCTCGGGCTGGCGGCGGGGACACTGTTCACCGCCATTCTCCAGAGCAGCAGCGCCTTCATCGGAATCATCATCATTCTGGCCCAACAGGGTGTGCTGACCCTGGAGGCGGGGATTCCTCTTATCTTTGGAGCCAATATTGGGACCTGTGTCACGGCCGGTCTGGCCAGCATCGGGATGAAACGGGAAGCCAGATTGGTGGCCCTCGCTCACGTCCTGTTCAAGGTCGGGGGAGTGGCATTGTTCATTCTGTGGATTCCCCAATTTGCCGATATTGTCCGGTGGCTGTCACCCAGGGCGGAAGGGATCGAGATCTCCAGACTGGCGGCAGAAACTCCCCGGCAGATTGCCAATGCCCACACCCTGTTCAACGTCAGCCTGGCGGTGATATTTCTCCCCTTTACCCTGGTTTTCGCCCGGTATATAGGCCGGGTCTTTCCTTACCCCGAGAAGGAAGAAGCCGCTCCGCCGGTAACCTGGAGACTGGATGAGACGAGCGTTTCAACACCGGCCCTGGCCCTGAACCTGGCCCGCTCTGAGATTCTCAGAATGATTCGAACGCTGTCCCGCATGCTGGAAGCCATCATTCATCCCTTCCTGAAGGAGGAGACGGGCAGGGATCCGGACCGTCCCGAACTTACCCTTATCGAGGGAATTCAGCTTAGGGAGCAGGAGATTGACTTCCTGGTGGGCAAAACGTCCGACTATCTGATCAAAATCACCCGGCAGGAGTTGACGGACGAGCTGCTGAAGTACGTTATCCATGATGACCTGCTCCAGTACGGCCTCATCCCGGAGTTCGTGGGAAGGCTGCCCATGGTGGTCAGCCTGGAGGCCCTGGACAAGCCGGCCCTCATCCAGGTGCTCACCCAGCCCAAGAACGCCCTGGTCAAGCAATATGAACGCCTCTTCGCCATGGACAAGGTGGAGCTAACCTTCACCCCAG
>JBHIEY010000025.1:0-18056 GCA_046861835.1 Fidelibacterota bacterium
TCAGGCAGCGACCATTAGCCATTATCCTCCTCCGGGGGGACAGCATCCGGCGGACACCCCCCTGATTATCCGGGCCACGGTGTCCACCTCCGGCGAGGTGGAGAGGATGGATCTGTTCTACCGCCGGTCCGGGGAAGAAGGGTTCATTGATGTCCGGATGGACGCCACCCTTGAAGGGTGGGAAGGTGAAATCCCCACCGCCTATTTTTCAGACGCGGGGATCGAATACTATATTTCTGCCACGCTCGCTGACGGCACGGTGTTGACGTATCCGGCAGAGGACCCTTCGGGGAGTCCCCAGGCCGTGGAGATTGTTGCCCCTGAGGTTGCCCGGGAGGAGATGCCTCCCGGTGAACCGCCGGCGGCACCGGAGCAAGCCGTTGTGGGTGAAGAAGCCATTCTTGTCTTCAGTCCCGAACCGGGATCGAAAGTACCCACCGACGCCGTCCTGGTTGCGGTCTCCCTTTTCCATGTGGATTCGGTGGACGTTTCTTCGGTGCGCCTCTATATGGACGGCCGGGATATGACGCCACTGGCCTCAGTGGGGACGGACCTGGTGATCTATGAACCGACGTTAATGCCGCCCGGTCCTCACCGGGTCCGGATCACGGTAAGGAGGCTGGACGGCCGGCCCGTAGAACCGAAATCGTGGACTTTCACTGTCACAGGAAAGCTGGAGAGGGAGGTGGAACGGGCTTTGACCTACCAGGGGAGGATCAACAGTGGATATTCCCTGGACGCCATTGAGGGGAAAAGCCTGGCCATCGGCGTCACGTCCGCGTCAGTAGGGGGAAAGTGGCGGGGGCTGAACTTTAAAGGTGATCTGAAATTCACCACGGAAGAGGATCCCTTCAAACAACCGAGAAACCGGTATATGTTCAAACTGGAGGCGGGGCGGTATTTCACCCTGAATCTGGGGGATTTCAACAGCCGGCTGTCCCGGTTTACCCTCGACGGCAAGCGGGTCAGGGGCTTCGATGCGGACCTGAAACTGGGGTGGGTCAATCTCCGGCTGGTAAGGGGGGAACTGGACCGGGTAATCCAGGGGCGCCTCGGCACGGATGAATCGCTGTTTCTGGAGAAGATAGAGGCGGTTCAGAATGAACTGGATACGACGAAAACGGACATCATCTATCGGTTGAACCGGAAGGGGTTCACGTTTCGCAAAAACATCTTTGCCGCCCGGCTGAGCTTTGGAAAGGGAACCCGGTTTCAGCTGGGGTTCAACTGGTTCAAGGCGAAGGACGACATCGCTTCCGTTCAGCAGACCCTGGATAAGGCGGTCATCCGGATTGACCAGGATTCCACAGGCTCGATTCCTCTCGACATACCCGAAGATGAATACCGGTATGAAGAGCTGGTGAGTCGCATTGCAGGTCTGGACAATTACAGGCTGGTCATACCTGGAAAGGACTGGGAGGGGGTTGCCCCCCAGGACAATATCGTTCTGGGATCCGATATCCGGTTCTTCCTGGATCGCAAGAAGCTGGGGTTTGAAGCGGGATGGGCCTTCAGCCTGCTGAACAAAAACATCTGGGACGGCCCCTTCAGCCTGACGGGCCTCGATACCCTCATGGATGACGAACTGGACGGCAAAGCGGGCGATTTCGACATTTCCGCCTTTCCCGACCCCGCCGACTACGAAGATATCTTCGTCATCAATGAGAATATTGTTCCCCTCGTCCCCATCGATCCTGACTCGGCCCTTCTGGCTGATGAACCGCTGAAAGCGATTCTCAACATGCCTTCCCTCGCCTACAACCTCAAGGCCACCGCCCGTTACTTTGGAAACCAGTTTAACTTTCAGTACATCAAGGTGGGACCGGAGTTCAATTCCCTCGGGAATCCCTACATCCAGACAAACAACAGGGAGTATTCCGTATCCGACCGGGTCGGGCTCTTCCGGAATCGCTTCCTGATCAATCTCATATACCGGCATCAGGACGACGATATCATGAGAACCGTGGAGAACGTGACCACCACGGAGACCTTCAGGGCCAATCTGGGGCTTTATCCGGGGGCGGGGCTCCCCACCGTTACGTTCAGCTTCCGGAATCAAGACAGGGACAACGGAAGAACCACCTTGGACACGGTGAGCGTGGATACCGTGGGCCGGAGAATTCAACTGCAGGATCTAAGGGACTTCACCCGCACCATCAACACCACCCTGGGGGTTAACCATCGCCTCGAGCTTCTGGGGATGGAGCATAATCTTTCGTTGAACGTTATCCGCCTGGAACGACGGGATCAGTACAGCGACGAGCGGCCCGCACCGCCCTTTTTCGACGTCATCAGGGGGGACAGCGTCTTCGTCGATTCTTCCTTCGTTTCCCCCAGCTTGAGTTCCCGGATTACGAACCTTTCGGTGGCCAGCGATTTCCCCTCCGGTCTGAGAACCACGTTCACTCTTTCCATCAACAACAGCACGTTCGGGGAGGCAGGGAGTGAGCTGTACGATTACGGGGATCAGGACATCACCGGTTTCACCCTCAATGGGATTTTTCCCATGCTGGGAGGCCGCCTGAAACTCCGGGGTGGTCTGGAATACACCGGCGGCTCGGGAGTGGAGGAGTTCACCCGCCTCGGTGCGGGCGCGGGGTTCAACTACCGTATCACCGATGTTCTCCGGTTCCGCTTTGACGGCAAACTGCGCTCCAAGAGCACAAACGGGGAGACCAAATCGAGCACCCTCCTTCGGGCCTCCCTCAATTATACGTTCTGAACCTTAGACGTTGTCGATAGGCGTTCGGCCGTTAGACGCGCTGGGCGTCATCCACCGTTCATTTCAAAATGAAAATTGAAAAATGCAAAATGAAAACGTGAGGAAACCTCCAGTCAAGAACCAATTCTCTGGGTTCTCTGTGCTTACAAACGCCTATCCCTCAAAGAGGAACAGGTCCGTGTTGTCCCGGAAGGTGGAGTAGAGGGACTCCATGGAGTCGATCACGTAGTAGCGGTCCTGGATGTCGCTGTAGTCAAAGCGTGTCAGGGCCACCTCCTGGATATCGAAAGGAAGGAACCTCGACCGGCTCGATTCCCCTTTCGCGCAGGCCACCACGTTCATGACCTCATCATAGGACGAGATGATACCGGAGCCGTAAATCTCGTAGTCCATGTCGTTTGGCGTCTGGTGGATCTCATCCGAACCGTCCTGTTTTTTCATGACTCCAAATTCATAGCTCCACCACGCGAAATTCTGAAGTCGCTTCAGGTTATGGGCGGTCAGATGGGGGCCCAGGCCGCGCGTATCGGTGATAAGCTCATAGCCCAACCTGCCGATTTCCGCCAGGAAATCGCCGTAATCCCTGTTCATGAGGAAGGGAGCATGGCCCCGGATATCGTGAAAGATATCCGGCTCAGGGGTGTATTCGTCCTTGTTTTGAATATCCTGTCCGGCGTATTTCTGCCGGAAGCGCTCGGACTGGCGAATGATGTCGGTGACGGGGAATCTCCGTTGACTGTTCAGAAGGAAGAAGAGGTATTCATTCAAGAATCCCGCCACGGGGGCAAGTACCCATCCGCTGGCCGTTTCCAGGAGGGGGGAGAGGGTCTCGAAGTTAGGCCATTCGTCTCTTGCAAGCCCCAGTCTCTTCAGTCCCTCAAGGTATTCCCTGGAGGCATACCGGTCCAGGGGCTTCTCCAGTCGATCGAAAAGGCGTTGCCAGATCGTCCTCTCTTCGTCGGTAATGGCGTCGTAGTGCTGTTCGATGAGGTAGGGATCCTTCTCCGTGAATATCTTGATCCCCCCCACGGCGTGGGGTTTCACGTTATGGAAAAGATGGTCGTATTTGGTGTATCCCTCCAGCACGGATGAAAATTTACAACATAAATGGATCTTGTCTACCCCTTTATGGTCCGATGCCGGTCTGTGGACCGCCGGTTCCGGGGGCGGGGAACCTTTTTTCTTGACATTTAACCCTAACGGATTTACAATTGATAGAGCTCGATAGGTTTCTCAATCGTTTCGGGTTAAATCCGAGGTAATGGTGTGAATACGTTTATCCGCTCCATCTGTACCCTTTTCATAATCTCCCTTATTTCCCCCGCCGTTTTTGCCGCTGACACCTACCGGATAAAGGGGGTGGTTCTCGACAGTGGCGGCGACAAGGTAGGGGGTGCGGAGGTGGTGCTCCTGGATGCCCAGGGCAATGCGGCGAACCAGACCTCCACGGGCAAGCGGTTTGGAGGAAAGGGGAGGTTTGAATTCAAGGACGTGGAGCCCGGCAAGTACACGGTAAGGGCGACAGCGGACGATGAGGGTTCGGCGTCGTTAGAGGTGGTGGTAGAGGAAGGGGACAGGGAAATTGAGTTAACCCTCAAAGGTGCGGGAGAGGGTGAAGAAGCTGAGGGGCCCGAGAAGAAAGTTGAACGGGTGCCCCAGGATGAGTATGTCCTGAGTGAAATCAGTTTTGAATTGAAAAAATTGGCGGCCGAAGTAGATCATCTCGGCAGTCAGATCCGGGATTTGCAGGCGAAAAGTCAGATGTGGACCAATCCCCTCTCCATCTACTCCAAAGAGATCATCATGGAAAACGGCAGCACCATCTTTGGAAAGATCATGTATCAGGATGAGGACATTCTTAAAGTTGAGACTCTGGTGGGGAATCTTGTTATCGACAGGGCCGATGTGGTGCGTATCGTGGAGAATGTTCTGGCGGAGGAAGAGCCCGAATACGTTCCGGAGCAGATCCGTGAGACCTACAGTCCTCCCCCCATGCCGAAACTGGCCGAGCCCCGGTACGTGGCCGAGAAGCCTTCGGAACGTATCCCCTCGGCCAAACGGGCGGCCAACGTGGTTCTTGTGGGCAACATTGCCGAGAAGAAGGACAGGTCCGGCAACATTACCTTTCAGGGGCAGCTCAAGAACATCGGGGGAAGACGGGCCGACTTTGTAAAAATCAACTTTGTCTTTCGAAAGAACTGGAGCGGCGAAACCCGGACCCTCACCACCTTTGCCAAGGGCTCTTTTCACACGTTTGAATCGGGCATCACCACCGATTCCTCCCTGTTGCCGGGTGCCACCGGGACGTTTGAGCTTGTGGTTCCCTCGGATTTTGGCCCCTTTATCGGTTATTCCCCCACCATCGACTGGGAAGAGTACGAGTGATCTCCCGGGTGTTCACACCCCTGGTGTCCGGGGTTTTCCTTATTCTCTTTCCCTTCGTCACGCTCTTGACGGGCCAGTCCCCCTCTTCCGGATCCGTGGGGGATGACATCTTCTTTCTCGATCTGGGCATTGTCATAGAACCCACGACAGGCGAGGAAGAGGTTAACCGCCTGGTGAAGGCGCCGCCTGAAAAAGTAAAATTCTTCCTGGACAAGGAGCCGAGCGGTTCCATGTTCATGGCGTCCACCCGGGAATTGCATGAGACGCTGCTCCGCATCGGCGACAGGATTGATGCGCTGGAGGCGGCGTTTCATCAGGAGATCGGCGAGGTGCGGAAGGAGAACGAACAGTTGCGGGAGATGGTGGCCGACCTTCTGGCCAGGGAACCCATTCTTCCGTCTCCGCCGCCCGTAGCGTCTCCCGTCCCTCTTGCCCCTGCGATGCCCCCTGCGGCGGAGGAGACTCCCGAACGGGAGGCAGTCCATGCCACGCCGGAAGAGATTCCCGTCGTGAAACGGCCTTTCAGCAAGATGGGGTATATGAATGCCGTTCTTGCGTATCAGAGAGAGGACTACCGTACGGCCCTGGAGTATTTTACCCGGCTTGAGTTGCAGGGGCAGGACGACATTACGAGGGGAAATGTGCTGTACTGGATTGCCGATTGTTACTATCAGCTGGGTGATTACGGGAAGGCTCTCGATACCCTGGATCAAATCAGACCTCTGGTCCGGTCGGATAAGCAGGATGATGCCCTGGTGTTGACCGGGCTGGCGTACCGCCGGATGGGCCGGGAGAGCGAGGCCCTCCGGGCGTTCGATCGCATTGTCGAAGATTATCCGGAAAGCGAATATGTCAGGCTGGCCCGGATGGAGGTCAGGAAACTGCAGGAGTAGCCGGTATGGGTAAGGTCCACAAGTCCGCCCTCCTGTTCTTGGCGGTTTTGCTCTCCGGGCCCCTGTTGGCCGTGACGCGGGTGGCGTATACCCGGCCCGGCCCCATGGTAAAGATTCCCGTGACACGTACCACCCGGTCCCCCTATCTTTTCAGCGCGGGCTTCGGATCGGAAATTCACAACTTTTCCCCCTTCAACGTTGCCCGGGGGGTCTATTTTACCATGGATATTTCCGAACGGTTCACCCTGGGATTCTCTTCGGGCCAGGGAGCGGATACCACGGCGTTGGAGAACATTCTGGAGTCCACCTATGTCCCCCCCGTGGAGTTCGGATTTCATTTCCAGCAACGGGTCTACACCCGTGGAGACGTTTCGTTTTCCCTGGGGGTCCAGGATGTGGTCTTTGAAAACGCGGAAGACGGCCTCAGTCTCGATCCCAGGCAACTTTCCTTTTTCGGGATTATCGGGAGTGAAAAGGGATTCGGCGATTACAACTTGAGCACCTTTATGGGGTTTGGAACGGGGGGATTTTCCCAGGCGTTTGCCCCGGGCCAGACGGGAGCTGCCGAGGGTGACACGGCCCGGACACGGGCAGGGGTATTTGCCGGATTTTTGTTGAACACACCCTTCTTGCCAAAGTGGGGTGGACTCGATTTTGTGGGTGAATTCGACGGCTCAGGCATCAATGTGGGACTCCGCATCCCCCTTACCTCGGATTATCGCCTGAGCCTAGGATTCACCCACATAGAAAATTTGCCCGCCTTTTCTGAAGAACCTTACGGTCCCGATCACCCCGGTTTTACGGTGGGTCTTGACATGTCGGTGCCGCGCGGTCCGGTGGTGAGGGAAGTACCGGGACTGCCCCGGCCCGGGGAGATGGGTCCTCTCCCGGCGCCGGAAGTGGCCATGCGGGACACCACCCTTCTGGCGGCGGATCTGGCTGTGGCCCGGCTCCGGGATTCCCTGCGGGTGGAGAGACACCAGGTGCGTAATCTCGCCACTCAGGTGGCGCAGTTGAGGCAGAAGTCGCTGTCTCTGGAAGATTCGGTTCAGGCCATGAGGCTGGACCGGGCCGTCACTCAGAAGAACATCAACTTAGCCATGCAGCATCTGTCCCTTTCCCAGCGGTATGCCTTTGCGGGAGATTACCGGGCGGCCCTTCAGGAAGTGGAAACGGCCCTGGACTTAAATCCAAATCTGGCTCTGGCCTATGCCCGCCGGGGGGCCATATATTACAAGCTGGGAGATATTCAACGGGCCACCATCAACTGGAATCTCGCTCTTCAGATGGACCCGGAATACGATGACGTGAGAAATATCTTGAAGGCCCTTCACGAGAACCGTTTGAAGGCCATCAGCTTCAACAAGGAGTAACGTTTCGCATGGATATAGCCACCCTTGTCGGTATTGTGATCGGTTTGGGCGCCATTGGAGGGGGAATTTTTGTGGCGGCGGCGGCAGCCGGCGCAGGTGCGGGCGGGTTTCTCTCCCTGCCGAGTTTTCTGATTGTATTCGGGGGTATGGTGGCGTCCGTATCGGTGGCCTTTCCCCTGTCGGAAGTGATGAAACTGGGAACGGCCATGGGGGCCGTTTTCAAAGGGGGAATGATCAAGCTGGGCGAGCTGGTGGATGACGCGGTGGAACTGGCGGGGGTGGCGAGAAAAGGGGCGGCTGAACTGGAAAAGAGCGTGGAGGGGATTCGTAATCCCTTCTTCAGAGACGGCGTCCAGATGGTGGTGGACGGCTATTCAGAAGACGAACTGGTGGAAATTCTGGAGACCCGCATCAGTTACCGGGAGGTGAGGGAACGGTCCCAGGCGGGACTGTTTCAGACCATGGGAACCATGGCGCCGGCGTGGGGGATGATCGGGACCCTTATCGGGCTGGTGATCATGCTCATGGGATTTGGTGGAGGGGGAGGAACGGAAGCCCTGGGACAGGGCATGTCCGCCGCCCTCATTACGACTTTTTATGGAGCGGTTTTTGCCAACTTATTCTTTCTCCCCCTGGCGGCGAAACTCAATTCCCGTAATGCCCAGACCAGCACCATGCAGGCCATGCTGGTGGAGGCATCCCGGTTGATTCATCAGAAAAAGCACCCCCTCATTGTGCGGGAACGGTTGAATTCCTTCATTCCTCCCAAGGAATGGAAACGGGAAGGGGAGTAACCCGTGCCCAGAAAGCCTGAGCCTCCCCCTCCTGAACAGGGTCTCCCGAACTGGTTTGCCACCTTTGCCGATATGATGACGCTCCTTCTGGCCTTTTTTGTTCTTCTGGCAGCCATTTCCACCATTGATCCCGTGAAGCTTCAGGCTATGGCCGATTCCATGAAGAAATCGGTGGGGAAGAAGCGAGAAATTAAGGGGGCCATGAGCCTGGCCGACATTGAAAAGGCCGTGAAGGTGATGGTGGAGCAGGAGCAGATGAAGGAGGCGGTGGAGGTCAGCACCAGCACCAAGGGGGTCACCATCGGCATTTCATCGGATATCAGTTTTGAATCGGGATCGGCCGATTTGAAGCCCGAAATCGCTCCCATTCTGGAGAAGATCGTTCCCACCATTCAGGAGTCTTATTTCCAGGTGGCCGTGGAAGGACACACCGACAACATCCCCATTTCGGACAATATCCGGGAGAGGTTCCCGTCGAACTGGGAACTCTCGGGTGCCCGGGCGGCGTCGGTGGTCCGGGAACTCATTAATCTGGGTGTGGATCCCACCCGCCTTCAGGCGGTGGGATACGCCGAATACATTCCGAGAAATCGGCCCACGGACAGGCTCATCACGCAAGAACTTATCCGAGAGCTCAATGCAACCCCCGAACTGCAGGCCCGGAATCGCCGTGTGGAGATTACCTTCCTGGCTCCCCGGGGTGGGCCCGTAGGTGCCCATACGGAGATACCTGAGGAGGGGGAAAAGTAAGATCTGGAGTCTAAAAAAGGAGTGGTCATGAGACAGAGGTTAAGGGGGATCCTTGGCGGGGGAGCCGTTGTCGCCTTTCTGGCTGTCCTTGCTGTGGGACAGGAGTCCACATATCTGGCTCAGAAGCTGATGCTCGAAAACGACCTGAGAAAGCGCATCGCCGGAGCCCTGGAAAAGATTCTGGAGGATCACCGCTACGTTCTCGATGTGACGGTGGCGCTGAAGTTTACTCCCACGGTTCGCGAGGAAGTGACATTTACGCCCGAGGAAGCCCCTTCAAAGGCAAAACCGGCTCCCGCGGAAGTGGAGGTTCCGGAAGAGGCAAAGGAGGAAGAGGGCCGGCGGCGGTCCCGGGTAACGGGTCTCCCCATTCCCGGATTCGATTTTGGGGTGGAAGAGGAAGCCATACCGGAGGAAGAAGTGCCCGCCGAGGGTGAGGAACAGGCGGTTTCCGTCCCGCCGGAGCCGGCCGTGAAAGGGGCCAAGGTGATCAGCCAGTCTTATACCGATATCACCACCTCCATGCCCGTGATTGAGAAGATGGAGATCAGCTGCATCCTTCCGGAAGGTTCCTCTCCCGAACTCATTGAGAACGTTCGGCAGATTATCATGGTTGCTTCCCATTTCGACCGGAGCCGCGGGGACGTCCTGAGCGTTATGACGGCCTCGTTTAGAGACAGGAGGGACGAGCGGACGGCGGAGGCCATCATTTTGAGAAGCATTGCGGAAAAAATTGATCAACTGGAGGAGAGACAGGCAGAGACGGATCTTCAGGTGGCCGAAGACTGGCGCAAGGAGCTGGACCAGTGGAAACAGGAGGAAGCCCGGCGCCGGGAGGAAGAGCGCAGCGTCTGGCGGGCCGAGTTGGAGAAGCTGGAGAATGAGCGTCTCCGCCGGGAATTCGAGCGGGAAAAGCGGGCCATTCTGGAGCGCGACTCTCTCGAGCTGGCTGCCCTGACCGGGGAAATCAACGATTTGAAAGCCATGCTGGCCACCGCCGAACTGACCCCTCAGCAGCAGCAGAAGGCTCAGGGTGAAATGGCGATCAAGGAACGGCAGCGGGCCCAGCTCGATTCGGTGATTGAGGAAAAACTCGCTCTCCTTGAGGAAACCCGCCAGGAGATGAGGGGACTGGAGCGAGGGGGTGTGAGCAATCTGCCCATCTATCTTATGAGTGCCATTTCCCTGTTGGCCGTGGCGGCCCTGGCGGCGGTGATTATTTTCAACGGTCGCACCCGTCCCCGCTATGTGGTTCCCCCTCCCTGGCTCATGAGGCCCCCGGGCAAAAAAAAAGTAACCCGGGAGAAGAAAGAGGATGAGGGGGAAGCTCCCCCTCCGAAGGCGGTTCCTCCCCCACCCCCACCGCCTCCTCCGAAGGGGCCGGAGCCGGAAGAGGACCCCAGCGTTCTGCAGTCGGAGATCAAGTCGACGCGCCAGTCCATTGTTTCCATGAGCGTGGGGCAGCCTGAGACGGCCTCGGAGATCGTGAAGGAGTGGCTGGAAGAAGAAGCCCCCGCCCCGGCGGAGGAAGCGCCCCCGCCCGCGGCTGCGGCTCCTGCTCCCCCTGCAGCCGAGGAGGAGAAGGGAGAGGGGAAAAAGAAAAAGAAGAAAAAGTAGGACCAACCCATGATTACCGACTATAATCGCCTGTCCGGCCTGGACAAAGTGGCCGTCCTTTTTGCGGTTCTGGGCGAGAGCCTGGCGGTGAAGGTGGTGAAGGGACTGAATGAGGCGGACGTCAGGCGTATCCGGGCCCGTATCCGTGAGATGGAACCGGTGGCCACCCCGGTAAAAAAGAAGGTGGTGGATCAGTTCTACCTGGCCCTCGTATCGCGGAGACTGGAAGAAGAAACCGGGGGGGACGCCAAACGCCCCTTTGCCTTTCTGGAAACCCTTGCCGATGAACAACTGGTGGCCCTCCTGGAAGTGGAGGAACCTAGAATCATTGCCATCGCCCTGGCCCAGGTTCCCACAGACCGTCAGGTTTTTGTACTCAATCGCCTCACCCCGGAGACCAAAGGGCGGGTCCTTATGGAAATGGGCAAGCTCAGCGGCGTTCCCCTGGAAGCGGTGGTCAATGTGGCCACCGACCTGGAACACAAGTCCCATTACCTTCCCCGGGGAGTGGACTTCTCCCGGGGAGGCGGGAAGAATGTGGCCGATATCCTCGAACAGCTCTCCCCGGAAGAGGGGGAGAGATATCTGGAGGCCATCGCCCGGGAATCTCCCGACCTGGCCAGGGAAATCAAGAGGTACCACCTGACGTTCGAAGACGTGTTCAAGTTTCCCGATAGTCTCCTCAGGGATCTCATGAATTCCGTGGAACTCGATACGGTGGCCATGGCCATGAAGGGACAGCCCCAGGAGATTGTGGACCGGGTGATCAATAACCTTCCCCAGAAAAAGCAGGCCATGTACGAACCGGTGGAGGGGGCGGTCCCCAAGAGGGAAGTGGAAAAAGCGAGAAGGGCCGTTGTGGAAGCCGCCCGGCAGATGGAAAAGGACGGACGGATCAATCTCGAAGATATTCTGGGTGGCGCCGAAATGGTGGAATAGGTGCCCTTGCTCCCTCTTAAGTCACGAAGCCTTCCCGGAGAAAGGACGGGAAGGCTTTTTCATACCCGGGAAATGGGGCTCGCCGCGGTGGGACTGGTTGCCGTGATCGTCACCGCGGGAATGGCCGGAGAATCGTCCCCTCCGGGCAAGAATGGGTGGGAACGTTCCCTCTCCGGCTCCTTTTCCACCCAGGGGGGAAACACGAACCTGTCGAGTTACGCCCTCGCCCTTACGGCCGACTACGCCGGCGACATCCGGAGAGGGGGGCTGGAGTTGTCCGACACCGAGATTCACCTGGCCGTGAACCACAAACGGGGAATACTGAACGGGTCGCTGTACGAGGAAGACGGGAGCGCAACGTTCTTGCTCGATGTGAAAGCCCACGGCCGGTTCTCCCCTTTCTTCCTGTCGTTCTGGACCTACGATTCCACCACCAACCTGGACAACCGGACCCAGCTGGGAGCCGGGGGAAAATATACCTTTGGGAGAGGATTCTCCGTCAGTCTCGCCTACCTGTGGGAGTCGGAACGCTACAGGGGCCGGACCCGGACCTTGCAATACCGGTGGTCCCTGCGGCCCAAATACAAGATAACCCTTTCCAGCGGCGTCTCCTTTATCACCATGGTATTCCTTCAGCCTCTCGTTACCGACCCCGGCAGGTTTCTTATCGACAGCCGGTTGAATCTGATCCTGCCGACCCTGGTCAGGGTATTGGGAGGGGACAACACGCTCAACGTGACTATGGGCTGGAGGGAGCAGTACAACTCCCATCCGCCCGGGGGGATCAGGAAACGGGACAGCGACCTGAATATGGGTTTGATGATGACATTTTAGCCCGTGGGGAGAAAACCAATGGAAAAGGAAATTCATGAATTGAACGTCGCCGGAACCACCTTCCGGACCATCATTGAGCCGTTCAAGATCAAGTCTGTAGAACCGATACGGATGACCACGCGCGAGCAGCGGGAGACGATTCTTACAAAGGCCTTTTACAACGTCTTCCGGATCCGGTCGCGGGACGTTATCATCGATCTTCTCACCGATAGCGGCACCAGCGCCATGAGTTCCGACCAATGGAGCGGCATGATGCACGGCGATGAGGCCTACGCCGGCAGCGAGAGTTATCACCGTTTTGAGAAAACGGTGAAGGATATCTTCAGGTTCAAGCATGTCATTCCCACCCACCAGGGGCGAGCGGCAGAAAGGATTCTGTTCACCGTCATGTGCGGTCCGGGTGACGTGGTTCCCAACAACACCCATTTCGACACGACGCGGGCCAACATCGAATTCCGGGGAGCGGTTGCGGAGGATCTCCCCATTCCGGAAGGGCGAGATCCCCAGAATCCCCACCCCTTCAAAGGAAACATGGATCTGGAAAAGCTGGAAGCCCTCATCGCCCGGGAAGGAAAGGAAAAGATCCCCCTGTGCATGTTGACCATCACCAACAACTCCGGGGGCGGGCAGCCCGTCTCCATGGAAAACATACGGGCCACCAAAACTCTGTTGACCCGGTATGGAATTCCCCTGTACTTTGACGCCTGTCGATTCGCGGAAAACGCCTACTTAATCAAGCTCAGGGAGGACGGATACCAGGATAAACCGGTGAGGGAAATCGTGGCGGAAATGATGAGCTACGCCGACGGATGTACCATGAGCGCCAAGAAAGACGGCCTCGCCAATATCGGCGGGTTTCTCTGCACCAATGATGATCTTCTGGCCCGGCAGGAAAGGGACTTGCTGATCCTCACCGAAGGCTTTCCCACCTACGGCGGAATGGCCGGCCGGGACTTGGAGGCCATTGCCGTCGGTCTGGAAGAGGCCCTCCAGGAAGATTATCTCATCTACCGGATTGCCGAAACGCAGTACCTGGGGAAACACCTTCAAGAGATAGGGTTTCCCATCGTTCAACCCCCGGGAGGCCATGCCATCTACATTGACGCCAAATCGACGCTGCCCCAGGTGGATGTACTGGAGTACCCGGGACAGGCTCTCACGGCTGAACTGTACCTGGCAGGCGGCATCCGGGCGGTGGAAATCGGTTCCGTCATGTTCGGCAGGGTGGATCCGGAAACGGGGAAGGAAACGCGGGCGGCCATGGAGCTGGTGCGACTTGCCATTCCGCGCCGGGTGTACACTCAAAGTCACATCGACTATGTTATTGAGGTGGCCAGGAGAGTCTGGGAACGCCGGAAACAGCTCAAGGGATTTCGAATAACAGAACAGACCCGGTTCCTTCGCCACTTTACGGCCAAATTTGCGCCCCTGAATTAGCCCCATGACGGACTCAAATACCGTGCCCTATCTTCTCTTGGCCGTCGCCGTGCTCGTTGTGGCCTGTACCGAATCGCCCAGGGTATTCCACGACCGTGCCTATGTCGCCGATACCCACAATGACGTCCTCCTGCGCGTCATGAGAGGTGAGGATATTTCCGTAAGGACCTCCTCGGGGCATTCGGACATTCCCCGGCTGCGGGAGGGGGGCATCGACATGGAGGTCTTCTCCGTCTGGGTTGACCCGGTCACCTACGGGCCCGGGAGATCGTTTCAGAGGGTCAATGAAATGATTGATTCCCTCTACCGTCTGGCGGAAAGAATCCCCGGGACGCTGGAGGTGGCCACCTCCTATAGCGACCTGGAACGGATTGAGCGGGAGGGGAAACTGGCGGCCGTCATCGGTGTGGAAGGAGGGCATGCCATCGAGAACAGTCTCGAGAAACTCGAGGCCCTCTACCACCGGGGGATGCGCTATCTCACCATCACGTGGAACAATTCCCTGGACTGGGCCAGCTCCGCGAAAGATGAGGTCAAGGGGGATATGGGACCCTTCGCCGGACTCAACAAGTTCGGCCGGGAGGTCATCCAGTTGTGCAATACCCTGGGGGTGATCGTGGATGTGTCCCACACCGGTGAACAGACGTTCTGGGACATCATCCGGACCACCACCCGTCCCGTTATCGCTTCTCATTCATCCGTCTATGTCCTCAGTCCTCATTTTCGCAACCTGAAAGATGACCAGCTTCAGGCCATCAAAGAGAACGGCGGTGTGGTCTTTGTCAACTTCTTCCCGGGCTATCTCGACAGCACGTTTCAAAAGCGGTATCTGGAGGTGGAGAATGCTCACCGGGAGGAACTCGATTCCCTGGCGACGATCTACCCACCGGAGTCGGAGGACTTCTGGTACGAACGGATCCAGATACTGCAGGACGACCTCCTTTCCGTCGCACCGCCTGTTGATCTTCTCCTTGACCACATCGATTACATCGTCAACCTCATCGGTGTGGATCATGTGGGACTGGGATCGGATCTGGACGGCGTCTCCGTGTTGCCCCGGGGTATCGAAGACGCGACCCGGTTCCCCGTGATTACGGAAAAGCTGCTGGAACGGGGCTACTCCCGCTCGGATGTCAGAAAAATCCTGGGGGAGAATTTCAAGCGGGTATTCCGGGAAGTCGTGGGATAACGCTGAGAGGGGGAGACAAGGAGAGTGGGGGACTTGGAGAGAGGATCATCCTGGTGTCCATTTCTCAGGATGGTTGATCATGGTAACGAGTTTGCCGATTATGTTGTCGTACTTCCCATAGATGTCTGTGGCAAGTTCCTTCGATATATGTCCGCACTTTAGGGAGAATTCCACCCATAGTTGAGTTTCGGCTGCCTCAGATTCCGCGTCGCTTAGCTTGGAAACGAATGCAGCTTCATATCTCCGTTTGCGGTAAGCCTCGGCTGTGTTGGAACAGAATGGCCAAGTCAAAGGCCAATCTGTAACCATCTAAATCCCTGTGGGATCGTATCCTGGATCCCGTATTCCGCTTATCTTTTTTCGCCTCTCCTCCCCTCTCCGCTCTCCGTCTCTCCCCCTCTCCCTGTCTAGTCCTTCACCTGGTCGGGGAGTTCGGGGTAGGCACCCGCGTTCTTCCGGGGACGAACGGGGGTCTGGGCCACGCCCCAGGCGGTAACGTATACGAGCCGGGCCACCTTTGTCAGCTTGGCGAAATTGATTTTGTCCACCGTGTCCGTGGGTTTGTGATAGTCTTCGTGGACCCCGGCGAAGAAGAAAATCACCGGAATATCACGGCTGGCGAACTGGTAGTGGTCACTGCGGTAATAGAAGCGGTTGGGATCGTCGACGCTGTTGTATCGATAGTTCAGGTACAGCCCCTCGATCTTCGTGGCGGCAAACTCGTTGATGGCATGAAGATCGTGGCTGATCATGTCGGAACCGATGACGTAGATAGAGTCGGGGGCATTGCGGCCCACCATGTCGATGTTCAGATCGGCGACGGTATTGTCCAGGGGGATAACAGGATGGCTCACATAATACCGGGAGCCCAGGAGGCCTTTCTCTTCGCCTGAGACGGCCAGAAACAGGAACCCCCTCCGCGGGGGTTCGGGATTCAGGGCCACGGCTTCGGCAATCTCCATGAGAGCGGCGGTACCCGAACCGTTGTCGTCGGCGCCGGGCCACACCGTTCCCTCCTCATTTTTCCCCAGATGATCGTAATGGGCGGAAATGACCACGGTTTCGTGTCCTACCCGGGGATCGCTCCCGGGATAATATGCCACCACGTTCTGGGCAACCAGGCTCTCCTTGTGAATGTCAACATCAAACTGGATACGACGGTCGCCGACGGGGACGGAATTGGGATTGCCGGTCTCCTCCAGATCGAGCTGGAGATCCGTCAGGGTCGTCTGGATTCCGGCCAGGATGCGGTCGGCCACCCGGGAGTTGATAAAGAAAACGGGAACGGGTCTTTCCGAAGAGGGCAGCACCATACTCTCCCGTGATAGCCACCGGGACCACCGTTTGTATTTTTGGGAGAATATTTCGTGGGACCTGGGGTCGGGCGCAATGAGAAGGGCGGCGGCCCCACGGGCTCTGGCCTGGTTGACCTTTTCCCTCACATCCGAATAATGGGTATCTTTTTCTCCTCTTTCCCCGTCCATGGCCAGGACAATCTTGTGCTCCACGTCCACCGGGGCGTAGTCGTCGTAGTCGTATTCGGTGGCGGTGATTCCGTATCCGGCGTACACCACGGGAGCCTGCACCTCAATGGACGCCACGAGACCCCGGGGCGAAACGAAGAAGTCTTCTCCGTACTGGAATTCCTCCCGTACCCATCCGTCCCCTTCTTCATAAAGGAGGGCCAGGCCGGGATCATCCCCCAGGGTCGTTTTCAACAGTTCATAGGTGAGAAAGAACGATCCGTCGGGAACCAGGGAGGTCAGGTTCAGGCGGCGGAAGTGGGCGGCGATGTATTCCGCGGCCACCTGGAGCCCATGCTGTCCCGTCCCCCGGCCTTCGGTGGCCTGGGAGGCCAGGAATGTCAGGTGGGCCTGAAGGTCGCTTTCCGTGATGGACTCGATCCCTGAGGTGATCGGTGTGACATCAAAAACGGGCGAAAAATAGAGGTCCGCCTGCCCGTACAGAAACCATGCGAGGAGGGTGGCGTGGAGGGTTGCCAGTCGCAAGACGAAGGGAAATTACGGTGAGGGGGCAAAAGAAAAAAGATTGAAGGTCAGGCGAAACTGTCGCAACATTTCCATGAAGAAAGGGAGGTTGGAATGAGAGGACTGAAAGGGAAAGTGGTGGTCGTTACGGGATCGGGGCAGGGAATCGGCCGGGAGACCGCCCTCCGCTTCGCCCAGGAGGGGGCGAACGTGGTGGTGGCGGAGATCAATCCATCGACGGGTCAGCAGACGGCCGACGATCTTTCCCCCCTGGGGGTGGAAGTTCTCTTTGTTCAGGTGGACATCACCGACCGGGAGAGTGTGCGGCGGATGGTTTCAGAGGTGAAGAAGAAATTCGGGCGGATTGACGTCCTCATAAACAATGCCGGTGTCATTCAGGACAGGACGTTGAAAAAGATGACCGATGAGGAATTCGACCGCGTCGTGGAAGTAAATCTCAGGGGAACCTTTATCTGCACCCAGGAGGTGGCGGTGGTGATGCGTGAGCAAAAATCGGGTGTGATCTTGAACGCCACCTCCGTGGTCGCCCTCTACGGGAACTTCGGTCAGACCAACTATGTGGCCAGCAAGAGCGGAGTCATTGGAATGACGAAAGTGTGGGCCCGGGAACTCGGCAAGGACGGAATCCGGGTGAATGCGGTGGCTCCCGGATTCATTGAAACGGAGATGCTCAAAGGGATCCCCAAAGAGGTGATCGAATCAAAGGTGGCGAAAATCCCTCTGAAAAGAATCGGGTATCCCCGGGAAGTGGCGGCGGCGTACTGTTTTTTGGCCAGCGACGATGCCTCCTACATCAACGGTGCCGTCTTAAGTGTGGACGGCGGGGTGGTGGTGTAAGGAGGCCAGGTTCACTCGTGGGTTGTCCCACCGCCGGTTTTCGGGGTGATCGAAAATCCACACCTCCCTTTCCTGGGAGAGGCACCTGTAGAAGAGCTCTTCCAGATTTCCTCCTTCTTTGAGACTCAGGAACAGAAACCGGTGGATCTTTTCCAGCATCAGGCTGTTCCGTTTGTCCACCTTCGGGCGATCGATTCTCTGACCGCGCATCCACGGGGAGATAATGAGGACCTTTCCCCTGTCCAGATCAGATCTCAAGAAGTGAGGCAGCTTGAAA